>PLRZ01000604.1:5050-15028 GCA_003164075.1 Bryobacterales bacterium
TTGCCGAACTTGGGCCCGAAGAAGGGGAGCATGGCGGCCAGGACGCGCGGGTCCACCGGAGTGGTGGCGTGGTGATCCAGGTAGATGGGTTGGCGCTGCGGGGTATGAGGCACTGTATTCCTATTTTGGCGCACCTCGCGGCCGGCCGGTTGTGGCTTGGCAGGGTGATGACGGATACTGGTCTTACCGGCGGTGGCCGGTGTGCATGTCGAAGCCTTCGGTCGCTCCCGATACGGAAGTTGTCGAGCAGAACCAGTTGGTTCCGCTTTACCGCGTCGTGCTCCTGGACGATAACGATCACACCTACGACTACGTCATCGAAATGCTGCAGCGGATTTTCATCTTTTCGCTGGACCAGGCATATCGTCACGCCGAAGAGGTGGATCGATGCGGCCGGACGGTGCTGATTACCTGCGAGCTGGCGGAGGCGGAATTCGGCCGCGACCAGATCCATGCCTACGGGCGGGACTGGCGCCTGGAGCGGTCCAAGGGATCCATGTCGGCGGTAGTGGAGCCGGCGGGATAAGGGCTGGCGCGCCGCTCGGAATGAGGCCATTGGCGCGCATCGAGACGCGGAGCTCCTGACGTCGTGGAATTTGGGATGAGCCCGTTTTCGTGGCGCAGGCACTCCTGCCTGCTGGGGCGAGACTCATCTCGACCCTCTTCGCGAGCGGCATCCACCGTCCCGGAGCGCCCGGGGGTGCCCCCAATAAGCGTTAACTTAGGCGCATTCTAATACCCAGTTATCCCTGAGAAGAAGCGCGGTGACGCTTTGGTCCTCTTGATTTCGACTCGTCAGCAAGTCTCCAAAACGTCCCGAGCGGCGTCGGTGGCCGGATTCCTGGGCAGAGGGCGCCCTCCTTTTCCTGATCCGCCAACTTCCCAGCTCACAGTTTCCGGCCGATTGCGAGGTCGCTGGGGGCTGTGGGATCGATCTGAGCTTTGTACGAGTGGCCGACACCATGCGGCCAAAGAGGCGACGTTTCCCACAACGCCGTATCTGGACCGACTGGCCGTTAGCGCCAGGAATCTGGCACCCGGCGCGGAGGATGATTCTCGGTGACTTCGACTCCGGACCAAAAGGTGGATCGCCGAAACCTAGCGCGTTTATGGGGAGTAATCGATGACGCCTCCGCCAAGTCGCTGATTTCCAGCGACTTCACGCTCTCGGTGCTGAAATCCGAAGGTGCCCGAATTGACGGGGATGGCGCCGAGGGACGCGTGGTAAACTAGACGTTGCTATACCGTCGCGAAGGCGCCGGAATGGCAAACCCAGACTAGCTTGAGGTCAAAGCTGGTTGATTTGGAATCGTTGGTTTGTGCTCCTTAAGAGCGGTAATGAGTATGGTGCGGGAGCCTTCTTCGCGCCATACACTGTGATTCCAAACAGTGACTTTCTTAATTACGACGCGCTCCCGGCGCAAGCCGGAGTATCCTTACTTTTGGGGTTTCGTCCTGACGCCCTCTGATTCCCTGTGTTCTAAAGTTGAAGGCGGGTCAAAATGAAAGTTCCCTGGAGAAGTGCAGGCGGCGGTATGAATCGCAAATGCGACGAGGAGGTAAAGCCAATGAGGATTACCCGCATCAGCGTTGATGGCCTGTTCGGCATGTTCAACCACGACATCGGCATGAAGCTGGATGACCGAATCACTATCATCCATGGCATGAATGGCTACGGCAAGACGACGATCTTGCGCATGGTCAATGCCCTGTTCAACAAGCGGTATTCGGATTTGCGGACAACGCCGTTTAAGGAGTTCCGTGTCGAGTTAGAAGACGGCAGCACCGTTTCCGTAACGAAGCTCAACGGTGAGCGCGTTAGTGGAAAGCGGAGGCGTTCACACGGCATCCACGTCCGCCTGCTGAGGAAAGGTAAGGAAGTGGAGCGAGCCGATTTTGCCAGCCCCATGCCGGAGGATATGGAACCGCACTTCGCCTTACCTCCGTTCGAACAGTTCATCAGCGGAATCGTCCGCGAGGGGCGCAATACTTGGAGGTATGCTCCGACCAATGAGGAACTGACATTCGAGGACCTGATTGACCGCTTCGCCGACCAAATGCCGCCGGGTCTTTTCAAAACGGAGAAGCCCAACGCGGAGTGGCTTCACCATTTGCAGAAATCGGTGAAGGTGCGGTTCATCGAAAGCCAGCGGCTTCTGCGCCTGTCGAAAGGCAACGTCCACCGGCGCCCACACGAGTATGAAGGTTCACCTGCTCTGGAGCTTTCGGTCGCTATCCATGCCAACGACTTGGCCAAGGCGATTCAGGCCAAACTCGCTGAGTACGCCACGCTTTCGCAGTCGCTCGATCGCACATTTCCCGGTCGGCTGGTCGAACACATGCAATCCGCGACGGTGTATCCAACCGACTCGATTGCTCAGCTTCGAGAGAAGTTGAACAAGCTGGAGGAAAAACGCAATCGGCTACAGGACGCCGGGTTGCTGGACAAGCAGGAGGATTTGCGCTTCCAGGTTCCCGAGGAACTGCAGGAGCCAACTCAGCGCGTTCTACCGGTCTATGTGACTGACGTTGAAAAGAAGCTGGGCGTCTTCGACGACATCGCGGCGAAGATCGACTTGTTGAAGGATATCGTCAACAGCCGGTTCCCTTATAAGAGAATCTCGATCGACAAGGAGAGAGGATTCGTGTTCCGCACGGACGGCGATCAACCTCTCAACCCATCGCATCTGTCCAGCGGTGAACAGCACATGCTCGTGTTGTTCTCCGAACTTCTGTTCCGGGTGGAATCCAATTCGTTGGTCATGATCGACGAGCCGGAAATCTCGCTGCACGTGACTTGGCAGAAGCAATTCCTCCGGGACCTGCAGCAGGTCACCGAATTGGCCTCTTTCGACGTTCTTATCGCCACCCATTCCCCGCAGATCGTCCACGACAGATGGGATGACCTTACGGTTGAATTGCAAGGCATGGCCACGGAGCAGCCCGTGTGAGGAGCTCGGTAGACGGGTTTTCGATAGCAAACGAAATTAGGCTGAGCAGAACAGTACGCAAGAAAGCGTCTGCGCTGCTTGTCGAGGGCGCGAAGGACGTGCGCGTCTTTCGTAATCTGATTGACGAATCCCTGTGCGATGTCGTTCCGACTGAAGGCAAGCGGAACGCATACGATGCTCTTAACGACCTGCGAAAATCGAAACAAGCCGGCGTCCTAGTGGTGGTAGACGCCGACTTTTCGAGAGTAGATGGCCAACTGACCCTAGACCCGGACGTGGTCGTCAGCGACGAACACGACCTGGAGTCGATGCTGCTGAAATCTCCAGCTCCGGTCAGGCTGCTAATCGAGTACGACCACAAAGCGGACGAGTTTGGCCGGAATATCGGGCCGCTCTTGGCGTCCGCAAGCATCCCGCTTGGCTACCTGCGCTTAGCTTCTCTTAAACATAAGCTAAGCTTGGGCTTCAATAAGATTGATTACACTAGATTTGTGGTAGGGCCACCGCCGCAAATCGACCCGGCGAAGCTGGTGCAGGAAGTGTTGGCGCAGAATCTCGCATGCAAGCGCTCAGCAACTGAACTGCTGGGCATGATGGTGGCGTTGCAGAAGGCCGATCACGACCACTGGCAGGTCGGCTGCGGGCATGACATGACCGCGATTCTAGCGGCATTGTTGAGCAACAAACTCGGTCGTGATGTGCCGCCCTACACTGTGGAGCGTCAGTTGCGGTTGGGTTACCACATAACCGACTTCGCACCCACACCCCTCTGCGCGGCCATCAGAGCCTGGGAACAGAAGAACGCCCCATATCTTATCCTCCGAAGATAGCCGCTTCTCCAAATTGCGAAGCGCTCATGGGCGAGTTAAGGGCAACTTAGTCGGATACAAGGGTTGGAAACTATCGCGGCCCGGACGTATTTAAGCTTGAGGTGTCCGATCCCCCAGAAGTCGGTTTCTGGCAGGGCGATACAACCCGGCGGATCGGCAATCGGAAAGTTGCCCGATAGGTCCAGATAAGTAGGTCAGCGTGAACGGAAATGCTCAAGACGACGCTGGCTCCAGGCCGATTTTGTCGTTGACCGCATTTCGGAGCCGCTGCTTGCAGCCTAAATATCGCTCCGTGGTTTGAACGCTTACATGTCCGAGCAAGAACTGGATTTGCTCAAGCTCTCCGCCTGCCTCGTGGCACAATCGGGCGCAGGTACGGCGGAGATCGTGCGGCGCAACGCGATCCAGACCACATTTCGCGGACCCCGCCTTTACGACGCCCCAGATGACTTTCGGGCTGAAACCACTTGTCGCGATCCGGTGGGCCTTGTTGATCGCCCGGAAGACCGGGCCGGTCGAGATGCCGGCAGCGGTCAACCAGCTGTCCACCGCAAGCTTCACCCAGGTCGGGACTGGCACCGTTCGAACGTGACCACCCTTGCCAACAAGGTCGGCGATGACCCAGTGCTCTTCTCGCTGTTGGAGGTCTTCGACGGTGAGCCCGGCTACCTCCGCTCTCCGGAGGCCACAACCGAGCAGAACCGCGATCATGGCGTAGTCCCGGTTGGAACGTAGGTCCTCACCGCCGAACGCTGTGAGGAGTCGCTTCCCCTGGTCCGCCGTCAACCAATTTCCGATGCGCATGCCATGCTTCTTTACGCCCTTGACCCGTCGGATTCCAGCCGCAAGATCGGGGCTTAGAAGCCCGCAGTCGGCAGCTTCGTATGCCAATCGCCGAATCGCCGCAAGGCGCAGGTTGATCGTGGACGAGGCATATTTGGCTTGTTCAAGATTGATCCGGTAGCGGGTCACCACAGTCTTGTTGAACGCAAGGCGCGGTTCGGAGCAGTACCAGTCGATAAACTCACGAATGGCATGGTCGTAGGACCGTTGAGAACTGCGGGAGGTCAGGCTGTTGAGGACGGCGGATTTCGACTGTTCGAGATCCGGCAGTTTCAGGATGGTTTTGGGAGTGAGCTTACTTTTTTTAGCCATTCCTGCAGTCTGCACGACGCTGCGAAGCCGCCAGGCGCGTGCAGAGCACGCTGGCGCAGTTCTCGTTACTAACTCGGCCGGATTCCCACACCGGATAGACGTCGGCCGGCCTTCCTGCCTTTCGCAGGTCGAGCACCCCACAGGATGGGCACCGTGACCTTGACCCACTACATATGGTGGTGCCTAGAAAGCTACGGCCACATGAAGGGGTGCATTAACGCAATTTACATCGATAGTGATAATATGAACCTGGGGGTCTTACGAGCTTTATGGCTAAGACTGGTGGTAACGAAGATCATGCGAAGGTAAAGCTTCGCGTCGTCGAATTTGAACTTGAAGGCGGCAATGCTGCAGTTGAAAGCAGCATTCGCCAGATCACGCACGCCCTAGGAATACGTAACAGTGCGTCTACTCGCATGGCACCTCCGAAGTCGCCCAAAGAGATCGCGGCAGGAAACGAAGCCGAGATTACTGAAGAAGAAGAGACTTTGCAGGACGTTGAGTATGCCGACGCTGAAGTAGTCAACCAGGACGCTCCTCACGCGAAGCAGAAAGCGAAATCCGTCAATAGGCCTCGCGTTCCAGAGTACAAGCACGACATGGATGTCACCGGGAACGGTGTCGCATTCAAGGATTTCGCCGCGCAGAAAAACCCGAAGAAAAACACGCAGCGCCACCTCGTTGCCGCGTGTTGGCTCAAGGAACATGGGAACAGCCCGACGATCAACATCGACAAGGTCTATACGTGCTACCGCACGGTATCCTGGCCGACGACCCAGCCGGACTGGGATGCGAACTTCCGGGGACAGGTCCCAACGAACCGTTTTCGGCGTGTGAATCCGGGCGAGTACGCCATCACTCCAATCGGCGAGGATGACGTGAGGACGATGGATGGAACTGAGTGAGTTCACCACTATCGTGAAAGGTTTTTCTTCGCTCTCCCAAACGGATCAGATCCTGCACTTCTCGTGGTATCTACACCATCACCGCAAGAAGGAAGTGATCGATCAGGCAATGATCCGGTCGTGCTTCAGGGAACGGCACATGGAGGAGCCGAACCTGAGCAAGCTCTTCAAGCGGCTGATCGACCGACGGCCCAAAATTGTCCTTCCTTCCGGTTCCGGTTTCAAGCTTGAAGTCAAGATTCGTGAAGGGTTCGACAAGAAGTACGGCCAGCATGAGACGACCATCGCCGTATCGCAACTCCTCAAGGACCTGACGGGTAAGATCTCTGATGAGGCAGAGCGGCTCTTCCTGTCCGAAGCGATCAAGTGCTACAACGTCAAGGCGTTTCGCGCGGCGATCGTGATGGCCTGGAACCTCGCGTATGATCACTTGCTCCACTGGGTGCTTGCCGACCCGCAGCGCCTCGCGGATTTCAATAGCAAGATTCTCGCGCGCGTGGGCGCGAAGAAAGGCTCGGGGCTAGTGATGGGGAAGCGCGAGGATTTCGAGGATTTCAAGGAACAGGAGGTCCTGGACATCTGTAGCAACGCAGGGCTCTTCGCTTCAAGCAACACGAAGAAGCTCCTGGACATGCAGTTAACCAGGCGCAATATGGCTGCACACCCATCGCTCCTGTCAATCGACGGACCGCAGGCAGATGATACGATCTCGACGCTCGTCACGAACATCGTCCTCGTGCTCAAATGACCATTCCGGACCATACACTCCGCACCGGCCGCGCTCCCTCGACTTGCCGGAGCCATCGTCTCAGGCTGCGGGCCTGCGCTTCGAGTTCCCATCGATTGGCCCCAGACGGCGTTCACTAGCGCGTTAGCCGGATTACTCCCCGCAAGTCGGCTTGTGACCGCTTAATGTGGTCGTGGCCGCCCGTCGCCATATACCGGCTGATCCCTGTCGCGAGATCCCCTTCCCACCAGCAAACGCCCGTGAAGTCGCGATCTGGGAAGCTTGCTCCGTTAGGAACGGCAAGGGCTTGGCCCGCGCGACTGCTCGGCAGCTTGAATCCGACGATGGAGCGCCATTCACGCTCACGCCCATCGCAAGAGATCCGGCGATGCGGGTCGCTTAAGTTAACGCTTATTGGGGTGCCCCCTGGGCCAGTCTCGGCGCCCGCGGACACGAGTGTCTGGGCCACGTCATGGCTCAGGTCAGTTTCCCGAACTATTCGAAATCCCCGGCCGGCATCAGCAGTTCTGAGCCGCGACCGCTCCCCCGCGTGGCCCGCCGCCGGAGTCGAGCGACGAAAATCGTTTCTCGCTTATCATGGATCTATGACGTTTTTTCGCAGTCTGCTCTTATTTGGCGTAGCCGGCGCTTTGCTCGGCCAGACACCTCCTCCGAATCCGCCCATGCCACATCCTATGCCGCAAATCAAGCTGAGCGTGGATAACCCGGGCGTCAAACCGCCGGAGGTGCCGCCAGACCGCGTAATTATCACCGTGGGAGACGTCAAAGTCACCGCCGGCCAGTTCGACAAGCTCATCGACACGTTGCAGCCGCAATACCGCATCATGGCGCGCGGCGCCGGCCGTAAACAGTTCGCCGACAATGTCATCCAGATGCTCACCTTGGCCCAGGAGGCACAAAAGCGGAAGCTCGACGAAAGCCCCGACTTTAAGAACCGCGCGATGTTTCAAAACCTCAACCTGATGGCCAGCACGCTGGTGGAACAGATCGGCAAGGATGTTCAGATAACCGAGGCGGATTTGCGGAAGTATTACGACGAGCACAAGTCCGAATTCGAGACGGTGCATGCCCGCCATATCCTCATCCGCTTTAAAGGATCGCAGGTGCCGGTCCGGCCGGGACAGCAGGACCTGAGCGAGGCCGATGCACTCGCCAAAGCGCAGGACATCCGCAAGAAAATCCAGGATGGAGGGGATTTTGGCGCGCTCGCCAAAACGGAGTCGGACGACGTCGGCTCGGGCGCTAACGGCGGCGAACTTCCTCCGTTCCGCCACGGACAAATGGTGCCCTCTTTCGAAACCGCCGCGTTTGCCATGAAGGCCGGCGAACTCAGCGAACCGGTGAAGAGCCAGTTCGGCTACCACATCATCCTGGTGGTCTCGCACGATACCAAAACTTTCGAAGAAGTCCGCCCCGATCTGGAAGGCCGCATCAAGCCGGAACAGACCCAGAAGGCCGTCACCAAAACCATCGAAGAACTGCAAAAGGCCAACCCCGCGGTTCTGGATCCGGAGTTTTTCCCGCCGCCGGCCAAGCCCGCGGACAAGGCTCCCGAGAAGCCCGTGGACAAGAGCCCGGACAAGCAATAGCGTGCAGACTCGCAAACTGGCTTTCGCGTGCCCGGTGTGCGGCTCGAGCGAAGTATTCTACAGTTGCACGCCCAACTGCTGCTTCAACCACGTGTGCGCGGAGTGCGGGACCACTTTCGAACCGGCCACCACCGTCTCGGGCGGAACGGCCACCGGGATTGTGCCGCCCCACCCGCTGCCCGAGGCTGCCGACCCCACCGTGGCCTGCGCCCGGTGCGATTCCACGGAAGTCTACATGACGGACGGCGAATCGCTGGTCTGTTCGAAGTGCGGGAGCCTGCTGAAACTCGAGATTACCGAAGTCGCACCGGGGTAAAGTACCAGCGTGTAGTACCACCCCGCTGGCCCCCGTTTTTCTCCCGGTTGCCTTGCCCGGATGGGAAATGATATTCTGAAAGTACCGCGGGTTGACCTTTTGGGCACTCCCAGCCCGGTCGATTGCGTGGTTCGGTCTGTTTGCAACTTTCGACCCTGGCGCTGCTCTGGCACCAGGGTTTTTTCTTTGCACGTTTGGTAACGTTTCAGCCGTTACACCGGCCCTCAGTGTGCTCTGGTATACTTTGCAGATCGCAGGATTTGCGCCATAATACAATTCAAGCGCCGGGCCAATGGGACATCGGCGGCAAAAGTGGGTGGCGGATGGTACCCAAATCGTGGAGCGGATGCGGCTTGGCAGGGAATCGAACGATTCTGGCTTGCCTGGCCTTGTGGCCTTTCAATTACCTTTGCGCGCAGGACATGATCGCCCCGGCCGGAGCAGTGGTGCGGCTGATGCCGTCGGATTCCGCCATTCTGGAATCCACGGAAAATCGCAAAGACCTGCCTTGCACGGTAACCCCGGATAAAGCCATTCTCGGTTTCGACCTCAAGTTCCACCTGGGGTACGAAGTCAGCGTTCCTATCAGGGAGTTAGTGGGATCGGAAAACCAGCTCACCATGGTCTTCCGCGTGACGCCCGAGAATCGTCCCGACGACGGGATCTACTTTTCGCAACATTTTCAGGTGCCGGCGATTGACCGCGACGAAGGCGGTCCGGCGTATCTGGACGGGGCATTCATTGTCGGCGAAGGCAAGTATCACGTCGACTGGCTGATGCGCGACCGTGCCGAGCGCATGTGCTCGTTCCATTGGGATGCGGAAGCCAGCCTGCCCGCCAAAGATAAGCAGATGACGCTGGATATCGCCGCCGGCGCGGTGCAGGCCGTGGACCCGGAAGTTTTCAAGCAGGAACCGCCCATCCAGAGGGAACAAAAGCCGGCGCCCCTCAACGTGAAAGTGATGGTCAACTTCGCGCCGCAGGATGCCAATTCGGCGGCCCTGCAGCCGCTCGATACCCGCGCTCTGCTCTCCATGCTGCGCAGCATTTCGCGCGAGCCGCGCATCTGCAAGTTTTCGGTGGTGGCTTACAACATGCAGCAGCAGAAGGTGATCTACCGCCAGGACGAAGCATCGCAGATCGACTTCCCCGCCCTCGGCCAAGCCGTCAAGTCGCTGCGTCTGGGCACCGTGGACCTGAAGCACCTGGTACAAAAGCACAGCGATACGGACTTCCTGGCGCAGTTGATGACCAGCGAGGTCAAGGACCCGAAAGACAGTCTGGATGCGCTGATCTTCGCCGGTCCGAAGGTGATGCTCGACGACGGATTGACGCCGGACACCCTGAAACAGCTTTCCGACGTCAAATTTCCGGTCTTTTACATGAATTACAACTCCAATCCGCAGGCGAATCCGTGGAGAGACGCCATCGGCAATACCGTGCGATTCCTGAAAGGCGTCGAATATACCATCAGCCGCCCGCGG
>PLRZ01000674.1 GCA_003164075.1 Bryobacterales bacterium
GTTTCGGGATTTTGGTTAAGAACCGCTTGCTGGCGCGCGCGGCTCGGAATGGCGTCTCAATGTTTGTAAGTGTTTACAGAGCCGGGCCCAGAGGGCGCCCCGCGAGGGAGCGGTCGTTCAGAGACGTGCCTCCCGAAACCGTTTACGCACCCCAGGCATGGGCGGTCCGGGCGCGGGCGGGAGCCTGCATGTTAGCATAGAGTTTCCAACTACAGTGATAAGAGCCGTCAAAGGAACCAGGGACTTACTACCTCCATCCACGGAAGTGTGGAACCGCGTGGAAGCCGTCGCGCGCGAGGTCTTCCGCACCTACAACTATCACGAGATCCGCACCCCGATCCTCGAAGAGACGCAGTTGTTCGCCCGTGGCGTGGGCGAGGAAACCGACATCGTCACCAAGGAAATGTACACGTTCCAGGACCGCGACGAGACATCTCTCACGCTGCGTCCGGAAAATACCGCGTCGGTAATCCGCGCGTATATCGAGCATCGCCTGGACCAGCGTCCGGGCGTGCAGAAGCTCTACTACATCGGGCCGATGTTCCGGCGCGAGCGCCCGCAGAAGGGCCGGTACCGGCAGTTTTTTCAGATCGGCGCGGAGGCCATCGGGTCGGAATCGCCGATGGTGGATGCCGAAGTCATCGAGCTGGTGATGGAGGTGCTCGAACGCGTGGGACTGCGCGATGCCGGGCTGCTGCTGAACTCCGTGGGCGACCACAACTGCCGGCCGCAATACGTGGAGCGCCTGCGCCAGGAATTGGAGAGCGTGGCGCACCGGATGTGCGGCGATTGTCAGCGGCGGGCGGTGACCAATCCGCTGCGCGTGCTGGATTGCAAGGTGGAAGCCGACCAGCCGATCGTCGAAAAGCTGCCCAGCATTCTCGACTACCTGTGCGAGCCGTGCCGCACCCACTTTGACGCCGTGAAGACGTACCTCGACGACCGCGGCATCTCGTACCAGGTGCGCCCGCGCATGGTCCGCGGCCTGGACTACTACATGCGCACTACCTTCGAAGTGGTCCACGGCGCTCTGGGCGCGCAGAATTCGGTGCTGGGCGGGGGCCGCTACGACGGGCTGGCCGAATCGCTCGGCTCCAAAGTGCATTCGCCGGGAATCGGGTTTTCCATCGGGGAAGACCGCCTGGTGATGAGCGTGGAAGGCGAGCAGAAGCCCACGCCGCTCGATCTTTTCGTGGCGCCTCTGGGAGCGGCGGCAATGCGCCATGCCGGAACGCTGGTACGCGAATTCCGGCGCGCGGGCTACTCCGTGGAGTTGGTGGAAGGCAAACTCAAACGCGCCATGGAACTGGCCAACAAGGCAGGCGCGCGATTCACCGTGATTATCGGCGACGACGAGATGACCGCGGGCCGCTATGCGTTGAAGAACATGGCCAGCGGCGACCAGCAGAAGCTGACGCGTGAAGAGATCTTCGCCGTTCTCGCCGCCGCCAGGGAATGAGACAATTCGATATGGAAACCACTGTTGCGCTGGATTTTCTGGGCGAGCTTCGCCGTACCCACATGTGTGGCGAGTTGCGCGCCGCCGACGTTGGCAAGAACGTCATCCTGATGGGCTGGGTCCACAAGCGCCGCGATCATGGCGGCGTGATCTTCGTGGATCTGCGCGACCGCGAAGGGCTCACGCAGGCGGTATTCCACGAGGATGTCGGCCCCGAGGTCCACAAGCGCGCCGAACTGGTGCGGCCGGAATACGTGATCGCGGTGGAAGGCAAGGTTGCGCCGCGCGGTGCCGGCGCGGTCAATCCCAATCTGGCCACTGGCGAGATCGAAGTGGTGGCGCAGCGCATCTGGATTCTCAACGAGTCGCGCACCCCGCCATTTCCGGTGGAAGACGAAGTCGCGGTGAGCGAAGACGTGCGCCTGAAATACCGCTACGTGGACCTTCGCCGGCCGCACATGCAGCACAATATCATGCTGCGTTCGAAGATCGCCATGGCGGTGCGGGAGACGCTGTGGGCGCAAGGTTTCCTGGAGATCGAGACGCCTTTCATGACGCGCTCCACGCCGGAAGGCGCGCGCGATTACCTGGTGCCGTGCCGCGTGCAGCCGGGCACGTTCTACGCGCTGCCGCAATCGCCGCAGATTTTCAAGCAGATCCTGATGGTGAGCGGCTTCGACAAGTATTTTCAGATCGTGCGCTGTTTCCGCGACGAGGATTTCCGCGCCGACCGGCAGGCGGAGTTCACGCAGATCGACCTGGAGATGTCGTTCCCGCAACAGGAGCGGATTTTCGAGACCATCGAGCCGCTGATCGAGCGTGTGTGCCAGGTGGCCGGATTCACGGTGAAGGCGCCCTTCACGCGTCTCACTTATGCCCAGGCGATGCGCAGCTATGGCAGCGACAAACCGGATTGCCGCATTCCGCCGATGCATCCCGTGGAAGATCTGCTGCCGGAGTTGGCCAACAATAATCTGCCGCTGGTGGCTATCCACATCCCCGGCACGGGAGCACCCAGCCGCAAGGAGCGCGATGAACTGAAAGCCTTCGGGCAGGAGCGCGGGCTGCGCGTGTTCGACGATGCCAAGCGCATGGATCGCGACTTCCCCGAGCAGATGGCCAAAGTACGGGCGCGCTGCGGCGCGGGCGAGAACGACCTGCTGCTGCTGGCCGCATGGGCCGGCGAGCCCAAGGGGCAGCGTCCCGAGGAAACGGTCTTCCAGGCTTGCGGCCACTTGCGTCTGCAGGCCGCGCAGAAGTTCAACGACCGCCACAAGCTGCTCGACCCCCGGAACCTGCAATTTCTGTGGGTGGTGGACTTCCCCATGTTCGAATGGGACGAGGAAGAGAACCGCTGGAACGCCGCGCACCACCCCTTCACGTCGGTGCATGACGAGGATTTGGAGAAGCTGACGGCCGACCCGGCGCGCTGCCGCGCCAAGTCGTACGACCTGGTGTTGAACGGCGTGGAGATGGGCTCGGGCTCGATTCGTATTCACCGGCGCGACGTGCAGACGCAGGTATTCGCCGCGCTGGGATTCACCGAAGACGAAGCGCGCCGCCGCTTCGGATATTTGCTGGAAGCGCTGGAATACGGCGCTCCGCCGCACGGCGGAATCGCGCTGGGGTTGGATCGCCTGGTGATGATTCTGGCGGGCGAGAGTTCCATCCGCGACGTGATTCCCTTCCCCAAGACGGCGCGCGGGACGGATCTGATGGCGGATGCGCCGTCGACGATTCCCGAGCGGCAGTTACGCGAGATCGGGATCGCCATTCGCGGACAGGAGAAGTAGCGGCGGGGCGGCCGGAAGCGGCTCGGGCCCCTGAGACGGCAAAAAAGGACGATTTCGGCCACGTTGACAGGAAGTACCAAAAATGGTACAGTGCCCTATGAAACCGGGGCTCAAACGACTGCCGGCGCGTTTCTACCGTTCGGACAGCGGGCGCGAGCCGGTTCGGGAATGGCTGAAAGGCCTTGAACCGGACGAGCGTAAAGTCCTGGGCGAGGACATTAAGGATGTCGAGTTTTCATGGCCCATCGGAATGCCACTCGTCGGGTCGCTGGGCCGAGACCTATGGGAAGTCAGAAGCAGTTTGCCGCGCGGGCGGATTGCGCGTGTCATCTTCTGTGTGGAGCGGGACGGCATGGTGCTGCTTCACGGTTTCGTCAAGAAGACTCAAAAGACGCCGCCACGCGAGATCGATTTGGCACTAAGACGGAGAGGAGGACACCGCGCATGAAAAAACAAAATATTGGATCATCCTTCGATAGCTGGCTAAGTGAGGAAGGAATCCGCGAAGAAGTTACAGCCACCGCCATCAAGCGCGTTCTCGCCCGGCAAGTCGAAGCTGCCATGAAGGAGAAGAAATTCTCCAAGGCTGAAATGGCGCGGAGAATGCACACCAGTCGAGCTGCTCTCGACCGTTTGCTCGATCCTGAATACGAAGCGGTCACTTTGAGCACGCTGCAAAAGGCCGCGACAGCCGTAGGGCGGGAACTTCGTCTGGAGCTTCGGTGAGAAACGGACTTGACCTAAGCGACGCCTCCCTCGCGCTAAAGCCCGAAGCCCAGCCCAATGGACCTCATGGCGCCAACGCGATCCGGATCGGCGCCTAAGGGCCTTCTTTCTTGGTCTGAACCATTGGACAACGTGCGCTCTTGGAACGCGCGACGGGCACGGGCGAGGCATTTTTCCGGCCAGTCATGATGCCCGCGGCGGACGCAAGGCGATATCGGGCCAATGGGGGGTGCTTAAACAGTTTCGGGATTTTGGTTAAGAACCGCTTGCTGGCGCGCGCNNTCCCGAAACCGTTTAAGCACCCGCCAATTGGTCGGATGACCATCTTGCTTGATATTCTGGCAATCATGAAGGAGCGCGTCCTGAGTGCATCCGAGTGCAAGGCCAAATTCCTCGCTTGCCTTGGTGAGATCGAACAATTCGGGGAGCCCATCACCATTACCCGGCGAGGCCGCCCGGCGGCGGTGCTCGGCCCCGCAAAGCACAGCGCGCGTAAATCGCCGCAAAACAGTTGGGCGCGTAAAGGGCGAATCGTGGGGGACATAATAAGCGGGGGCGCCTCCCTGTGGGAAGTCGCCAAGCCGGAATAGGAGCCACTAGCCCTCGGAGGCCTACTCGGGATCACAGACTCTCCCAAACGAAAGCACCTGGGTCAGTTTTGCAAAGCCGGGGCGGATCACTTCTCGCAAGCGCCCGAACCACGGTGTCCAGCGAACGCCAAATAATTGTTGACGAATAGTACTTTTCTCTGTAAAGTACTTGCCAGAGGTATCCGCCATGACTCTCTCCGATCTCTTTTTCCTGATGTCCGTGCTGTTCGTCCTGGTACTCTCGATTCGCATCGCTGTCTCCGCGATACGCCGTCGATGGCAGACAACCGGGCGATTGGGCCGATTCCTGGGCCTGTTCGTGGCCTTCTATGTGGCGGCGCTGATCGCCGTGGCGCTCTTCCTGCCGCGCCGCTTCTACGCGCCGGGCGAGCGCCGGTGCTTCGACGATTGGTGCATCGCGGCGGTGAGTGCGCAACCCGCGAACAATTCGACCGATGGGCCCTGCGGTAACTGGATTGCCGCCGTTGAAGTATCGAGCGTTGCCCGGCGGGTCCGCCAGCGCGCACCGGATGCGCGAGCCGAACTGGAAGACCAGCAGGGAAAACGATACCAGCCCTGCGCCGCGGATGGATCGGGGAGATCGCTTTCCGGCGAACTCGGCCCGGGCGAGTCCTTCAGCGTTTCCCTGCCGTTTCGTCTTCCCGCCGGCGCAACACCCGCGGGCCTGGTGGTGCATCACGGCGATATCCCCGGGATTGCCATCGTGGGGGCGGACCAGAGCCTCCTTCACACGCCCGCATTGCAGCGCCTCACCCTGGAGCGACAGCGCTGACGCCGCCGCGATACCATCTAAGGCATGAAGCCTGTGCTGGTTCTACTGGCCGCCGCTGCCGCTATGCCTACTCTATCCCAGCTCGAAGAAATGAACGCCCGTTTCGCCGCCGTCAAGCCGAAATACGACGAGTCTTCGCTCTCCGCCGGTGACCGCAAAGCCCTGCCCAAATTGCTGGACGCCGCCCGTGTCCTCAATCTGCTGTTCATGGACCAACTGTGGAGCGGCACGCGCGCCCTCTACACCAAGTTGCAGGAGGACAAAACGCCGCTCGGCCAGGCGCGGGCGCGCTACTTCTGGCTCAACAAAGGCCCTTGGGCCGACCTAGACGCCCACACGGCCTTCATCCCCGGCGCGCCCGAGCGCAAACCTCTGGGCGCTAATTTCTACCCCGAAGATATGACCCGCGAGGAGTTCGAAGCCTGGGTCAAGACGCTGTCGCCAGCCGACCGCAAGCAGGCCGAGGGCTTCTTCACGGCGATCCGCCGCGACGCGTCCAGGAAGCTGACCTTCGTGCCGTACAGCAAGGCTTACGCCGCCGACCTGCAAAAGGCCGCGGGGTTGCTGCGGGAGGCNNGATGGACCTGGACGCGCCGCTCGACATTACCATTGGACCTTACGAGACTTACAACGACGAGTTATTCGGATACAAGGCCGCCTTCGAAGCCTACATCACCATTCGCGACGACAAGGAGACCGGCCGTCTGCAGGAGTTCGCCGGGCGCTTGCAGGACGTGGAGAACAACCTGCCGATCGACCCGCGCTACCGCAATCCCAAACTGGGCGCTTCGGCGCCGATTCGCGTGGTGAACGAAGTCCTGGCGGCCGGCGATGGCGCCCACGGCGTGCGGACCGCGGCCTTCAATCTGCCTAACGATGAGCGCGTGGTGCAGGAGAAAGGCAGCAAGCGCGTCATGCTGAAGAACATTCAGGAGGCTAAATTCGAGAGCATTCTGGTGCCCATCGCGTCGCGTGTCCTGCCGGAGATCGACAAGGAAGATCTCAGCTTCGACTACTTCTTCATGCACATTCTGGCGCACGAGTTGAGCCACGGCATCGGGCCGCACCAGATCCGGGCCGGCGGCCGCGACACCTCGCCGCGCCAGGAATTGAAGGAGCTTTACAGCGCCATCGAAGAGGCCAAGGCCGATGTGACGGGCCTCTTCATGATGCAGTACTTATTCGACCACGGCCTGGCGCACGGTCCGGCGGCGGAGCACCAGCTCTACACCACATATCTGGCGTCGGCCTTCCGGTCGCTGCGCTTCGGTCTGGAAGACGCGCACGGCAAGGGCATGGCGCTGCAGTTCAACTATCTCTTCGACAAGGGCGCGTTCGTGGCCAATCCGCACGGCAGTTTCACCGTGGACATGACCAAGATCAAGGACGGCGTCCGCGATTTGTGCCACGATCTTCTGACCATCGAAGCGCAGGGCGACTACGCCGNNATCGACGGCCTGAAAGCCATCCCGACCGATATCGACCCGGTCAACGAGTAGCCACTCGGACAGCGGCGGGCTTGCGAACGGCCTCTTCGAAGCCGCGCACCAGGTGAATGGCCAGAAGGTCGAAGAAGCGGGCCAAACGCCGGTCCAGTTCCTCCGCGGCGTAGAGTTCCACGCTGCCTTTCAGCCTGGCGGGGGAAATGGGCTGAGCCATTCCTTTCGATGGCGAGAGCTTCGCAGGTGGGGCAGGCGGTGCTCGCCTGCCCTCGATTCCTATTCGAACAGCGTGCCTAATTCAGTGCGGGCGGGCAGGCGAGCACCGCCTGCCCCACCTGCGGGCTCACTGCAAATTTCACGACATCAGGAGTTCTGATGGTCNNAAAACGAAACATGAGATTCGACGACAACTCCTTGAGTATCGGAAGGACCCCGCTGGTGAGGCTGAATCACGTGGTGGGGAAGACCGGGGCCACGGTCCTGGCAAAGATCGAAGGGCGAAACCCGGCGTATTCGGTTAAGTGCCGGATTGGGGCCTACATGGTGTGGGACGCGGAGAAGCGCGGGACTTTGCACCCCGGCAAGGAGCTGGTGGAACCCACCAGCGGGAACACGGGAATTGCGCTGGCCTTTGTGGCGGCGGCTCGCGGCTACGCCATCACGCTGACTATGCCGGAGACCATGTCGCTGGAGCGGCGGAAAGTGCTGGCGGCTTTCGGCGCCAAGCTGGTGCTCACCGAGGGAAGCCGCGGGATGCCCGGCGCGATTGCCAAAGCGGAGGAGATTTACGCCTCCGATCCCAGCCATTATCTGCTCCTGCAGCAATTCAAGAACCCGGCGAATCCGGATGCCCACTATCGCACCACCGGGCCTGAGATCTGGGACGATACCGGCGGCGCGGTGGACGTCTTTGTTTCCGGCATCGGCACGGGCGGCACCATCACCGGCGTCTCGCGCTACATCAAGAAGGACCGCGGCAAGGCAATTCTCTCCGTGGGCGTGGAGCCCGCCGGCAGCCCGGTCATTTCGCAGACGCTGCGCGGCGAGCCCGCGAAGCCGGGGCCGCACAAGATTCAGGGCATCGGCGCGGGAATCATTCCCGAGACGCTGGATCTTTCCGTGGTGGACAGGATCGAGACCGTCTCCAACGAAGAGGCCATCGACTTCGCCCGCCGGCTGGCCCGGGAAGAGGGAATTCTCTCCGGGATTTCGAGCGGCGCCGCAGTGGCCGTCGCGGCCCGACTGGCGGCGGAGCCCGAGTCGGCAGGCAAGACAATCGTGGTGGTCCTGCCCGATTCCGGCGAGCGCTACCTGACTTCCGTCCTGTTCGAGGGGATCGTCTAGGGCGCAGGCAGCGAGTCTCCGAACTCCTGATGCCACCTCCGCAAATGTGGTGTGCCTTCGTAGGTGGGGCACCGCCTGCCCGTCCGCGCGGAACCAGGCCCACTGCTCCGAACGCGATCGAGGGCAGGCGAGCACCGCCTGCCCCACCTACGGGAGTGCCTGTGTTACTAAACATGAGAGTCTTGCGCGCCGCGACGATCTTCCAACGCCTTTTTCGGCGCCCTGTTTGGGGGTTGTGCGCAAAGCGGCGCTGCCGCAACAACCGCCGAAGTCAAACGCATGCTCACGGCGCTAACTCAAAGGCTGAAGGCTGAGAGCTGACCGCTGAAAGCTCGCGGCGAAGCCGCACCTCGCCGTGAGTGGCATCGTGAGAATGAAGTTAAAGTAAAGATCAGATGAATTTTCGCACCCTCGCAATTCACGCGGGCCACAAGCCTTCCGACCATTTGGGCGCCGTCATGCCGCCCATCTATCAGACCTCGACTTTCGCATTCCAGGGCGTGGGCCGGCCGGGGCCGTACGACTACTCACGCAGCGGCAATCCCACCAGGAAAGCGCTGGAAACGTGCCTGGCTGCCCTGGAAGGCGGCGCCGCGGGATTTGCCTTCGCGACCGGCATGGCGGCCGAAACCACGGTCCTCATGCTGTTTCGCGCCGGAGGGCGCATTGTGGTGCATTCCGATCTCTATGGCGGCACTCACCGCGTGCTCGAATCCGTCTTTCGCGAGATCGGCGTGGAGGCCGTGTATGTCGATCTGCGCGACCTTGGGGCGCTCGAAAATGCCCTGGCGCCCGGCGCAAAAGCGGTGTGGATCGAGTCGCCCACCAATCCGCTGATGAACCTGGTGGACCTTGCCGCGGTGTCGGCGGCGGCCCATCGGCACAACGCCATCGCGATTTGCGACAACACCTTCCTTTCGCCCTATTTTCAGCGGCCGCTGGAATTCGGCNNCAAAACGCCCTGGGGACATGCGCCGGGCCGCAGGACTGCTTCCTGGTGTTGCGCGGCATTAAGACGCTGGCGCTGCGCATGGAGGAACATCAGCGGAACGGTCTGGCGGTGGCGCGCTGGCTGGAGGCACATCCCAAAGTCGCGGAAGTTCTGCATCCCGGGTTGGAGTCGCATCCGCAGCATGCATTGGCGTTGCGTCAGATGCGCGGCTGCGGCGGAACTTTCTCATTCCGGCTGAAGGGCGGCCAGGCGGAGGTCTTCCGCATGCTGGAGGCAGTTCAAATTTTCACTCTGGCGGAATCGCTGGGCGGGGTGGAATCGCTCATCGAGCATCCCGTGACCATGACGCACGCTTCCGTGCCTCCCGCGGCGCTGGCGGCCATGGGGATCACTCCCGACCTGGTGCGCATCTCCGTCGGATTGGAAGATGTGGACGACCTGATCGCGGATCTCGACGCGGCTCTGAATTGCGCATAGGTCTTCCCCGGCTCGCCGATGGGTGCGCTACGCCATTGGCCCGAATCCCCGACCATTTCCACGTCTCCATTACAGACTCGCCGGGCGCCGAGGCCTACCCGATCGCCACTTTTACCTGGCTACTGGTTCCCTCCAGAGGTTCCAACGCCGCGGCACGTGGCTCAACCCAATTCGTCTACCAGCAAATCTTACGGGATAGACATCAGGAGTCCAGAGACTCATCTCGGCGCTCCGGGAGGCGTGATGCCACTCCGCAAGAAGGGTCGAGAAGAGTCTCGGAACTTTCCTGACGTCGTGGAATTTGCGGTGAGCCCGAAGGTGGGGCAGGCGGTGCTCGCCTGCCCTCGATCGTGTTCGGGCAGCGGGCCTGGTTCGGCGCGAGCGGGCAGCGAGCACCGCCTGCCCCACCTTCAGAACTCCTGATGTCGGCCGGGGATTTCGGATAGTTGGGGAAATTGATCTGAGCCATGACGTGGCGCAGACACTCGTGTCTGCGGCGCCGAGACTGGCCCNNAAAACGGGCTCATCCCAAATTCCACAACGTCAGGAGTTCTGACCTTCGAAGCGCTCGCCAAGGGGCGGTGAATGGGCGAGAGTGTTGCAGTCCCTGCAAGAAATGGCTCAGCCCATTTTCCCCGCCAGGCAGAAAGTGCGGCGTGACATCAGGAGTTCCGAGTCTCAGTACGGCCCGCAAGCCGACGCGTTCGACGGGGTCGCCAACAGCTTATTGCCATTCAGCCTTCGCAGCAGATCCACATACGCCGGCGAGCCGTCTGCACGCCCGATCAGCGCGCGAATCGATGGCCAGTCGCCCACTACCGGGTCGTGCACCGTGGCGTCGCCGTCCTGGCTGCCGAAGGCCACATTCAATACCGTGGCGGCAAGTTCCGCCGCCGCTCCCGCAGTGGCCAGCCACTTCCGGAACCGATCGTAGGTCTCGAAATCGACATGCAGCGTCGTGTGGAGCAGGCTCTGCCAGGCCGTCTCGTGCGCGTCGAGCACGGTCTTCCCTTTCGTCCCGGCCCAGAATTTCGGATCGGCGCCGCCGCGGTTCGCTACCGTGCAAACGCCGCCGAAATCCACGCCGGTGACGCCCGCCGGATCGGCCAGCCGCACAGTCACCGCACTGGCGGGCGCGGCCCATGCCGCATTCCTGGAGGCGCGCGCGGAAAGCGTGTAAGTGAGCGACTGGTAAACCGGGTCGGCCGGCAGCGACACGCTGTAATTGCCGTTGGCGCCGCTGACAATGGTTCCGTTCCGCGCGCCGGCATAAGCAACGGTCACGCCGGCCAGACCGGGCTCGTCGATATCGCGCTTGCCATCGTGATTGCGATCGAAGAACGCCATCCCGCTTACGCGGTGCTCCATGCAGCCGGGCAGGCGGAACGCCCCGATGCGGGTGGAATAAGTGGCGGCGCCGGCTTTGTAATAGTCGCCCACATACCAGAAGGTGCAGTCGTCCGATGGGTCCATCGCGGTGGTAGCGTAATCTTCCCAGCGGTTGCCGTAAGTCTGCGCGGCGGCGCCTTCGGCCAGCGTCGATTCGTGCAGAGTCAGTTGCCCCAGCGGGTCGCCGGCCAGGCGCGCGGCAAAACGTTGTCCGGCGAAATTGGGCGCGCCGCCGAAGGAGTATCCGATGGCGAGATTGCCCGCGCGATCCATGGCGGGGCTCCCCATCCAGCGATAGAACTCGTCGGGCGCGTACGTGCCTTGCTGGTAGAGCGCGGGATCGCGCTGCGCATTGAGGCGGAATTCGTACCAGCGCACTCCGCCGCCGCCCCCGGCGGTGTTGACGGAGTGGACCGCGACGATGGATTCGCGATCGCCGAAGTTCCGGTAGACCAGCCGCTGCATGATTTTGTCGCCCTGCGCATCAAGGCGCACCGCCGTGCCGGGCTGCGGTACGCACTGCGTCAATTGGCCGTCGCACAGGTAGTGGTACGGCGCCACCGGGATCTTCACCGGACCGGTGAGCCCGGTCTTCGACGGGTCGCTCCAGCTCACGTGAAACTGCCACGCGTAGATGGCGTCGTCCTCCAGGATCTGCCGCAATTGGCTGCCGCCGGCGGCCATCAGAATGTTGGGCGCGCCGGTGGGCGGCAGGTTCTGGCCGTCGAGATCGGCGTTATTGAGGAAATTCACGCCCTCCACGACGATGCACTGCTCCGTTGCGTCGCGGCCCTTCAGCATGGTGGCTCGGTCGGCCACGCAGGCGTGCTTCTGAATGACGTTGTCGCCGGTGCTGCTGGGAACGTAGTAGCCGTCGGTCCAAATGGCCGGGCGCGGGTAGTCGGGGAACAGCTTGCGGCGGAACTCATAGCGATAGTACGAGCCCATCGGATCGGGGCCCTCGCTGAGCGCGTAGCACATGGAGTAAGGCTCGTCGGGACGGCCGGCGATGCGGTTGAAGATGGGCATGACGAAGAGCCAGCGATCGGCCAGTTGGTCGTAGCGAACCACGGCATCGCCATTATTGCGCTCTTCGCACGGGCCTCCGAAGCCTTTGAAAATCGTGTTGGTGGGCACGGCGCCGTAGAGTACGTCGCCCTTCTTGGAAAAAATCGCCATGCGCGAATTGACGATCTCGACGATGTGATCGGGCCCGGCCGCCAGGCTGTTATCCGATGGATTGCGTCCCGCGGCAGGCCCCTGCGGACCTTGGAAACCGGCCCCGAGTCCGTCGAAGCTTTCGATCGCCGGCGCGGCCGGCCGCGCGCCCTGGGTCTTCTGTTCGATGGCCGCGGCGGCGGCGGAAACGGGCGGTGGCGGATTCGGCGAAAGCGTGGCGGGCGCCTGGTCGTCGTCATCGGGATCGCCCGGCGAGGTTCCGCAATTCGCGCCGCAGTCGAGCGGCTCGAGCACGCTCCCCAAGGGCCGCAGGGACTGGAGCGGCGGCGAGAGATCGTAAGCCGCGGCGCGCTGCACGGTGGCCGGACCGATGACCGGCAGGAGCAGGCGAGCGTGCCGGCGCTGGTAGGCGAACGCCAGAAGAAAAGCGAAAGCGGCTGTCAGTATGAAAATCGGAAGGACGCGCGCGGCGTATCTCATGGGGACGGGATCTTGAAACTTCGATTCTATCCCGAATTTGATATGCTTTCCGCTAATACAGATAGAGGAGAGCTGAGAGCGCTCGAATATGATGCAATGGGCCAAATTTGCACTCGCGGCCGGAATAGTGCTGGCATGGGCGTTGGCGCAGCAGCGCGGAGGTGGGCGCGCGCCCGGCCCGGCGTTCCAGTCTACGCCGTAAGAGCAGGGGAAAACGAATTAGCCGCCGATGAACGCCGATAAACGCCGATAAAACAACTTCAGAACTCCTGATGTCGTGGAATTTGCGGCGGCCCCGCGGGTGGCTGGCGGTGCTCGCCTGCCCTCGATCCTATTCGAGCGGCGGGCCTGATTCAGCGCGGGGCAGGCGGCACCGCCTGCCCCACCGGCGAAGCTCTCGCCATCGAAAGGCATGGCTCAGCCCATTTTCCCCGCCAGGCTGAAATTGCGGGGCGACATCAGGAGTTCTGAACTTTGTCTTATCTGCGTTTATCTGCGGCCAAATGCCCTTTCTCGACGGAACGATGGAGCACTCAATTTCGGACGCACTGAACTAAAATGTTCTGTATGAAACGCTCATGTGTTTTTGTCGCCAGCCTGGTTGTCGCGGCTGGTCTGGCACAGGCGGCGCCACCCGCTATCACTTCGGTGAGGCAGGCAATACCGCCTGAAGTCGTCCAACGGATGAGGGCCGGACTTCTGCCCGCGCCCGCCGGGCCGGCGGAGGAAACCCGCTACCCGGTGGCGCGCTACGACAAGCTGGAACTGCGCATCGAGCTGCAGGCCACTTTTCAGAATCCCTACGACCCCGATCAGCTCGACCTCTGGGCGGAATTCACCGCGCCTTCGGGCAAAGTCTGGAAGATCTGGGGCTTCTACGGTCCCACCAGCGATTCGGTATTGTGGATGGTCCGTTTTACGCCCACGGAGACGGGCGCGTGGCGATATGTGGTGAAGGTCAGGGACTCCGAAGGAACGGCGGAGAGCCGGCCCGCCTCGGTTACGGTGACGGAGAGCAAACGCCCCGGGTTTGTGGGCATCGCACCCAATAAGCGCTATCTCCAATACAGCAACGGCGCTCCGTTCTATGGTGTGGGCCTGTGGTACAACGACGGCTACGAGCGCTACAATTCCGGCGGCATCACCGAAGAAGGCCTCGACACGCTGAAGCAGCACGGAGCCAACTTCATCAGCTTCTTTAACACTCCGCTGGAGACCATGGGCACCGGTTTGGGGCGCTACGATGAGGACCGCGCCGGGCGCCTGGACCAGATCTTCGACTGGTGCGAGAAGCGCGACATGCTGATTAGTTGGAATATCTGGTTTCATTCCTATTTCTCGCAAGCGGTATGGGGCGATGGCAACGCCCGCTATAGCACCAACCCTTACCGGCTGGTAACCAGCGCCGATCGGTATTTCGCGAGCGAGGAAGCCTGGAAGTATACGCAGAAACTCTATCGCTATCTGGTGGCGCGGTGGGGTTACAGCCGGTCTTTGGCCTTGTGGTTCGTGGACGACGAGATCAACGGCACCGAGGGTTGGACCAAGGGCGGCAGCGAGGGAGCGGAACAGTGGTGCCTGAAGGTACACAACTGGTTGAAGGCCAACGATCCTTACGGACGTCCCACCACCGGCACGCGCAGCGGAGCAATCGGCGAGTGGTGGCCCAACGGCTATCGCATTTTCGATATCGCCGCGCGCGAAATTTACGAAGCTCAGGGCCATCCGTTTCCCAAAGGCGGCAAGCCCGACCTGGCCGGCGACAATCCGCTCCAAATCAGCTATCTGAATTACGCCAAACAGACGCAGGACCTATGGAGCGGATTCGAGAAGCCGGCCATTGTCGGCGAGACCGGTTGGGACCACACTTACTACGAGCCCGGAACGCCCGGCTACCTGGCGATGTACCACAACGCGCTGTGGGCCAGCCTGGCGAATGGGCTCAGCATGACCCCGTTCTGGTGGGCCGACGGGGCGATGATCAACGATTCGGTAATCACCCGCAGCATGTCCTACTTCGCGCGCTTCGCCGGCAATATCGATTTCTCGGGCGAGCGATGGAAGCCGGTCGCGGTGAAGATCGGTCAGGGCAACGGGTGGGCCATGCAGAGCCCGTCGATGACGTTCGGCTGGGTGGCGAATCCCATGAGCGGCGTGGCGAAGGAGAGTATCGCGGTGCCGGTACCGGAAGAGGGCGACTACGATCTATACCTCTACCGCACGTGGCGCGGCGAGTATATGCCGGTGATTCCGGTTACGTCGAGCGGCGGCGCGGTGACGGTGAAACTCCCGGAACTGGTGCCGGTGGGACAACACGCCCAGAACATCAACGACGATGTGGCATTCAAGCTGGTGAAGAAGGGCGTGGCTGTCGCGCCGCGGTAGCGCGGCTTCGCCGTGCGCGGTCCATGGAGCACCTGACGCGATTGAATAGGTTATTTCCACACAGGCCCTACCTGGTTTCTGGTGCGAAACTCACTTCAGGCGGCAAGGAACGCTTGCTAACGCGCGCGGCTCGGAACACGCCGGGATGATTGCACGAGACTTGTTACCGAGCCGCGACCGCCAGGGAGCGGTCTTGCGTTACGAGCCGGCATTTCAAGAAACCGCTCCCTTGCGGTCGCGGCTCGGTAACAGTCGCGCCTGATTCCACGGGACTTGTTACTGAGTCGCGACCGTAAGGGACCGTAAGGGAGCGTTAGGCAAGTTTATTTCTTAACAGCTCCTTAGCTCTTATATAACGGCCGGGGCCTCGAAGCTAATAGCTCTCCGGAAACTGCTCCTAAGTTCTTGATCCTTGGTCTGACCTGGGAGCTCTCGCCATTGTCCCAGGCCACCCGATCCCGGCTCGACGCGGCACCCGGGCTACTTGCTAATTGCTAACAGCCAATAGCTTCGCAGCTCCATGAATATCGCCCCTGAAAGTTGACCGCTTGCGGCGCAGCCGCACTACTTCGCCGTCAACCACCCGTGAATCTTGAGCCAATCGGCCAGCCGTGCCGGCCAGGTGGACAGCACCGGATCGGTGGGCGCCAGCCCCACGCCGTGGGGGCCTCGTTCGTAGATGTGCAGTTCCGCGGGCACGCCGGCCTTGCGCAGGGCGGAGTAGAACATCACGCTGTTCTCCACCGGCACGGTGGCGTCAGTAGTGGTGTGAAAGAGGAACGTTGGCGGAGTATCCTTAGTCACTTGCAATTCATTGGACAGGTTCTCCACCACCTTCGGATCGGGATTGTCGCCCAACAGGTTCCGCCTGGACCCCACATGCGCAAAGGTCCCGAACGAGATCACCGGGTAGCACAGCACCAGAAAGTCCGGCCGGCTGCTGGCGCGATCTATGGCGTCCGTGGCACTGGCATCGCCAGCGTCGAAATGCGTTCCCGCGGTGGACGCCAGATGCCCGCCCGCGGAGAATCCCATGATGCCGATGCGGTCCGCTTGCAATCCGTATTCCGCGGCGTGCGACCGCACCGTCCGGATGGCCCGCTGCGCATCGCCCAGCTCGATGGGATGGTGGTAGCGCGGACCCAGGCGATACTTCAGCACGAAGCCGGAAACGCCCAGGCCGTTGAGCCACTTCGCCACGGCGTAGCCTTCCTTGTCCATGGAGAGGTTCTGATAGCCTCCGCCGGGGCAGATCACCACGGCCGTGCCCGAACCGCTGCCCTTCGGCAAAACGAAGGGGGTGAGCGACGGCTGGTCCTCCGGTTGTGCTCCCAGGGCGCCGGGTGCACCCGCCGGCCATAGCAATTCGGCCTTCGGCTCCTGCGCCTGGAGGGCGCCAGCCGCCAAAGTCAAAGCCAACAGAATTCGCGGTAAAGTCATGTTCTAAGCTTGGCGCAAGCGGCGCGGCGTTTCAAGCCCCAGGTTCGCTACACTTGCAATCGAGGGGACCATGAAACATTGTAATCACTTGAAAGAGAGTCCGAAGGCGAAGCCTCGCGCCGAGGGTTGCGAGGAATGTCTCCAGATGGGGGACGATTGGGTGCACCTGCGTGCCTGTCTGCAATGCGGCCACGTGGGCTGTTGCGATTCCTCGAAGAACAAGCACGCGACCAGGCATTTTCACGCTACCAGGCATCCCCTGGTGCAATCCATCGAGCCCGGCGAGGATTGGGTGTGGTGCTACGTGGATGAAGTGGTTCTCTGACTAGGGAGCTGCGCATAAGTAAGTACACCGTTTCGCAAATACAGCCTCGTATCTTGCACACACAGTGCGATCGGGCAGCGATACGTTAGCGAACTTCTGAAACGGCCCACTAAGGTGACCAGTTCGCGCGAGCCTCAAAACTCCTGATGTCGTGGAATTTGCAGGGAGCCCGCAGGTGGGGCAGGCGGTGCTCGCCTGCGCTCGATCCTATTCGAACGGCGGGCCTAATTCAGTGCGGGCGGGCAGGNNCCATTTTCCCCGCCAGGCAGAAACTCCGGGGCGACATCAGGAGTTCTGAGCCTCGATAGTACTGCAATTCGCGCCGTCCGCCGGTTCCCGGCTAAAATGTCTTGAGATTGGGGGCCGGAAGGATCTCTTCATGACTCTGGCGGAATTCAAGCAACTGAACACGCGGAAGGCGTCGGTGCTGCACGTGGGAGGCTTCCGGCCCACGTTCCAGCCGGCGGCGTCCAATTTCGGACTGGCCCCGCTCGGTCTCCCCGGAGAAGAATGGCCCATCTGGGAGTCCAAGCCGCTCCTGTTCGTGTGCCAAATGAATCTCACCACGGCCCCCGCGGCGCCGCCGCTGCTCGCCGGCGTCCAACTCCTCACTTTCTTCATCGATCCCGAACTGGGCACTCTCAGCAAGGAGAATGGCGCGGATTGGCGGCTGCGGACTTACCGGTCGCTCGAAGGCTTGGCGCCCATCCCGGCCCCCGCCGGCGCTCCGAAAGTAAAGAAGGGATTTGAATGCCGCTGGGAGGAATGCGAAGACCATCCCAATCACGACGACCCTGAGATGGTGATTCCGGCGGGTTCGCGCCGGCCGCGAACCGGGCTCGAAAACGTCGCCCGTACCAAGATCGGCGGTTATGCCAGCACGATCCAATCCGAGCCCTGGTGGGGACACACGGCCCACCCCGCCGATCCGAAGTATTGCCTGCAGATCAATAGCGAGGAGAAAGCCGGAGCCGTCTGGGGTGACGGCGGGACTATTTATCTGGCGCGCGGAACTGCCCCCGACTTTCTCGATCGCTGGTTCTTGGATTGGCAATGCTTCTGAGAGGCGGCTGGTGAAATACGTGTTGGCATTGCTCTCCTCGCTATCCATCTACCGCCGGACCGTCAACGTGGACGTCGACTTCAAGATGACCGAACTCGAACGGCCGGACCGTCCGCTGGCCGGCGTGCCGGTGCGATTGGTGCTGGGGGAAGTGGCTGACTGGCAAGGTCTCAGTTTTCCCAAGCGCGCCGACCACATCACGGTCGCCGCGGAACTGGAACAACTCCCCCACCGCCAGCGGAGAGTATCGTCATCTTGCAGTGGCTGCACACTCTGGACATCGAGTGTTATACGCCATCCGATTGCGCCACCTCCGACATCAGCGCGGTTCACGCGGCGCGGGCAACCCGGACCTTCACTCCGCAACTCGCCCGCAGGCCTGAAAATGCCGAAGTTGGGCGGGATGATTCTGACCGGCCCCGGTTACAAAGCGGCGGACTTTTTCTTGAGCCCCGCCGGCCCGGCGCAAGCGGTAAACTAACTGGCATGCCCGATCGCATTGAACATGTCGTCGTGTTGATGTTCGAGAACAATTCCTTCGATCGCATGCTGGGCTGCATGAAGGCGGTCTATCCGACGCTGGAGGGCGTCGATCCTAACCGGACATTGGTCAATCCCGACTTCCCGGATTCCAACCATGTCTTCGCGCAATTGAAAAACGCCGCGTACAGCATTCCGGTGGATCCGGGGCACGAACTGGACGACGTGCTGCGCCAAGTCGATAACGGGTGCACAGGGTTCGTGGCCGATTTCGCCCAACACGCGCCCAACGCTCCTGAAGATGACCGCTACCAGGTCATGGCGTACTTTTCGCTGGACTCGCTGCCCGTGCTCCACACCCTGGCCCGCAATTACCTGGTCTGCGATCACTGGTTCTCCTCAGTTCCGGGGCCGACCTGGCCGAACCGATTCTTCGTCCACAGCGGAACGTCACTCGGCCATGTCGATATGCCCAACGGGTTTTTCCACCCGGGTATTCATCTCTACGATCAGCCCACCGTGTACCAGCGGTTGAGCGAACGCGGGAATACTTGGAAGATCTATTACGGGGATTTTCCACAATCGCTGCTTCTGGTCGAGCAGTTGAAGCACCCGCTGAACTACCATCGGCTGGACGATTTCTTCAAGGACGTCGGTGGCGCGGCCCAGGACTTTCCGCAATATGTCTTCATCGAGCCGTATTATTTTGGGGCGAAGCAGAACGACCAGCACCCGCCCACCGACGTTCGCCACGGGGAAGCGCTACTGGCGCAGATTTACAACGCCCTGCGTGGAAACCAGGATCTCTGGCGCTGCACTCTGTTGGTGGTGCTCTACGATGAACACGGCGGTTTCTACGACCACGTTGTTCCGCCGGCCGCCATCCCCCCGGACGGCCACACGGAGAGTTTCAGTTTCAACCGGCTCGGTGTTCGCGTGCCCGCGCTCCTCATCTCGCCGTGGCTCGATCCGGGCGTGCTCGATACGCAATTTGACCATACCAGCCTGCTGCGGTACGCCACTGGGAAATGGGGGCTCGGGCCGCTCGGCGACCGCGTTGCACAGGCAAACTCTTTCGGCGACGTTCTGTTGGGTCGAAGCACGCCGCGCGATAACTGCCCGGCGGGTCTGCCGGTTCCCGATGCCCAATCGAATCCCATGAACGTCGCTCTCAACGCTCATCAGGCTGCGTTAGCCGGATTCAGCCATCACCTGGAAGTCAACGTGACAAAGGCCGGGGACGCGACGATCCTACAAAACAGCCGTTCGATGGCCGGGAACTTCGCCGAACAGAGCGAAACCGTGGCGCAGCGCGCCCGGCAGTTTCTGGCACAAGCGAGCCAGAAATGACGCTGCTGCCAGCGAACCGGAAGCACCGGCTCCGTCTCTTATTTGATTCGGCAGTCTGGTTTGGATAGGTAGGGGAAGCTACGTCTACAAAATCGATTACAGGCGATCTTTGACCCACCGGGGAAATGGGGGTAAACCATTGAGGGGATTTGGTCGGGCTGCCGAGATTTGANNGCCAGGCTGCGCCACAGCCCGATTTTTTGATCCTTTCTTTCCATCATACCACGGGGGATTGTCGTGCCGCTGGGACCCCGCTCCGAGCGGCCTCTGAGGCCGTCTGTCATAACCATCCCATAACCCCGAATTGTAAATGTTTCGGTGGGGGGCGGTGAACGCGCATCTGCGTGCAAAAGCGCGCGGCTCCCATAACCATTCAATAACCGCTAAGCAACAGAAAATAAAACACTTGTAAGATTCAGCCGATCTGCTGTCCTTCGGTTGGTGGGGCGGCAATCAACCGCGCAGTGAGTCGCCGCCCTACCTAGAAGAACGAAATGAAACCTCAGTGGTCACCCCAAAAGC
>PLRZ01000696.1:0-438 GCA_003164075.1 Bryobacterales bacterium
CCAGAGACTCATCTCGACCCTCTTCGCGAGCGGCATCCGCCGCAGGCAGGAGTGCCTGCGCCACGAAAACGGGCTCCCTGCAAATTCCACGACATCAGGAGTTCTGGAGGTACTCATCCGGATATCAATGTTGGCATTCCTCCGCGTCTCCGCGTCCCAGCGGTGAATCTCTGTTTTGAGCCATACTATTCCTATGCCCCCAACAGCCGCGAAGGCCGCCCTTCGCGTGCACCAGCTTCGCAAAATTTACAAGGATGTCGTCGCCGTGGACGGCCTCGATCTGGAAGTGCGCCCGGCGGAATGCTTCGGTCTGCTCGGTCCCAATGGCGCCGGTAAGACCACCACCATCGAGATCTGCGAAGGGCTCACCGCCGCCGATTCCGGCGAAGTCGAAGTGCTGGGACTGCGCTGGCCGGCCGATTCCGCGGCTCTCCGCCA
>PLRZ01000696.1:559-11011 GCA_003164075.1 Bryobacterales bacterium
CTGATCGAAAAGTTCAAACTCTCCGGCCGCACCATCCTGCTCACCACTCACTATATGGACGAAGCCGAACGCCTCTGCGACCGCGTGGCCATCATGGATCACGGCAAGGTCATCGCTCTGGGGACCCCGCGCGAGCTGATCGCCTCCGTCTGCGCCGATCACCTGGTGGAATTCCCCGCCGGAACGCCGGCCGATGCGCTCGACCTCGCCGCGCTCTCCGCCATTGACGGCGTCCGCGACGTCCACCGGGAAAATGGCAGCGTGCGCATGCAGGTGGCCGAATTGCATCGCGCCGTTCCCGCGCTGCTCGCCGAACTGGGACGTCAGCGTGTACCGCTTACCGAATTGCGCACCCACTCCGCCACCCTGGAGGACGTCTTCGTCATTTTGACGGGGAGGCATCTGCGCGATGAATAGCAACCACCCGCTGGTGCAGTTGACCCTGGTCCGCTTCCGCGAATTCACGCGCGAACCGGAAGCGCTGTTCTGGGTTTTCATCTTTCCGATCCTGATGGCGGCCGGCCTGGGGATCGCGTTCCGCAACCGGCCTGCCGAGGTACTGCAGATTGCCGCCGTCACGCCGCAACTGGCGGCGCCGCTGCGCGCCGAAAAACTCCTCGACGTGCAGCAACTGTCGCCGCCCGACGCCGCTGCCGCCCTGCGCAACGGCAAGGTGGCGCTGGAGGCCGAACCCGGCCCAAACGGCGCCGTGGTCTACCGCTTCGACGACACCAACCCCGAGGGACGCGCCGCCCGCATGCTGGCCGACCGCGCCTTGCAACGCGCCGCCGGCCGCCAGGATCCCGTGGTTTCCACCGATAGCCTGCTGCGCGAACCCGGCTCCCGGTACATCGACTTCCTGATTCCCGGACTGTTGGGCATGAACCTGATGGGCAGCGCCATCTGGGGCATGGGCTTCGCCATCGTGGACGCACGCCGCAAGAAGCTGATCAAACGGCTGGTGGCCACTCCCATGCCGCGGCAGTATTACCTGTTGTCGTTCGCGCTTTCGCGTCTGTTGCTGCTGGTGCTGGAAGTGGGCATGGTGTTGGGATTCGGCGCCCTGGTTTTCCAGGTCCCTGTACGCGGCTCGCTGGGCGGAGTGGCGCTGTTGTGCGTTCTCAGCTCGTTGTGTTTTTGCTCCATAGGATTGTTGATCGCGGCACGCGCGCAGACCATCGAAGCCGCGTCCGGGCTGATGAACGCCGTCATGTTACCCATGTGGATTGGCTCCGGGGTCTTCTTTTCGGCACAGCGGTTTCCCAGCGTGATGCAACCGGTGATTAAGGCGCTGCCGCTGACCGCCGTGATCGACGCTCTGCGCGCCAGCATGTTACAAGGCGCCACTCTGGCGCAACTTACCCCTCAGTTGGCCATCATCAGTGGCTGGCTAATCGTCTGTTTCGGCCTGGCATTGAAGTTGTTTCGGTGGCGATAGGTCATGTGCGGCAGGCCCCGCGAGAGCTCGGGGGGGCACCAAACCGCACTTCCGGTGGCGTGGGAGGGTGACGTGCGCGATCCCCGTCACTCGTCCCCATCAGTATTGCCCGCCCGAAACGGCCGACGCGGTCACCGATTGAGCGTTGCGGTCTGACACGTCTGAGCTAACTTGACGTAGTCTCCCCTTACTTGTTCCAGCGAGCCCTCCGATAGTTTCTGCTCTTTGACCTTTTTGCCCCACCTAAGCTCACCGAGATGTTCGTTCAGTGAACAGCACCAGGCCGCTGCCCGAACCCCCACCTCCGGGCTCACCGCAACTCATGTCGACCTTCTTGGGGAGCGGCATCAAGCGTCCCGGAGCGCCAAGTTCCGTAGACAGGAGTGTCTGCGCCGAACCTACGGGATTTCGGCAGTCGTTTAGAATAGATGGGGGTCACGCATGAAAAAACTTATCCTCATATTGGCGGCCGCATCGGCCTGTCTCGCCTTCCAAGGGGCCAACACTCCGGAACTGGCGCGCTGGAAACAGCAGGCCCAAAACGTCACCATCATCCGCGACGACTGGGGCATCGCGCACGTCTATGGCAAAACCGACGCCGACGCCGTCTTCGGAATGGAATATGCCCAGGCCGAGGACGATTTCAATCGCGTCGAGGCCAACTACCTCAATTCCATGGGCCGTCTGGCAGAAGCCGAGGGCGAGCGGGTCATCTACCAGGATCTGCGAATGAAGCTCTTCATCGACCCCGTGGAACTGAAAAAGGAGTACGCCGCCAGCCCGGCCTGGCTCCGGAAACTCATGAATGCCTTTGCCGACGGGCTGAACTTTTACCTCTCCCAGCACCCCGAAGTGAAGCCACGAGTCATCCAACATTTCGAGCCATGGATGGCGTTGAGCTTCACCGAAGGCAGCATCGGCGGCGATATCGAGAAGGTGAATCTCGGTCAATTGCAGGCGCTCTACGGGAGAATTCCGGCCGTCCCGGCCCCCCCGCAGGAAGAGTTCGAACCGGAACCTGTGGGCTCGAACGGCGCCGCCATCGCCCCGTCGAACACCGTGGAGCATCACGCGCTCCTGCTGATCAATCCGCACACCTCCTTCTTTTTCCGCTCGGAACTGCAGATGGTCAGCGACGAAGGTCTGAACGCGTACGGCGCCGCCACCTGGGGCCAGTTCTTCTGCTATCAGGGCTTCAACGAGCACGCCGGCTGGATGCACACTTCGAGCGGCGTGGATGCCGTCGACGAATACCTGGAAACCGTCGTCAAGCGCGGCGACCACTACTCTTATAAGTACGGCAACGAAGAGCGTCAACTTACAGAGTCCGTGATTACCGTGCCCTATAAGACCGATCGGGGGATGGCCGAGAAGAAATTCACCGTCTATCGCTCGCACCACGGTCCGATTGTCCGCGAAGTGAACGGCAAATGGGTGGCCATCCGCCTGATGCAAGAGCACATCAAGGCGCTGGAGCAATCCTTCCTGCGAACTAAGGCGAAGGATTACAAATCGTACTTAGAGACTATGGAGTTGAAGGCTAACTCGTCGAACAATACCATCTTTGTGGACGCCGATGGCGACATCGCCTACTTCCACGGCAATTTCATTCCCAAGCGCGATACTAAGTTCGATTGGACCCGCCCGGTGGATGGCAGCAACCCCGCCACCGAATGGCAGGGACTGCTGACCATCGACGAGACTCCGCACCTGCTGAATCCCAAGAGCGGCTGGCTGTACAACAGCAACAACTGGCCATGGTCGGCAGCCGGGCCGAGCAGTCCGAAAAAGGAAGACTACCCGGTGTATGTGGAGAGCGGCGGCGAATCGGCGCGCGGACTACACGCAGTTCGTGTGCTGCAGGACAAGAAGGATTTCACGCTGGACTCGCTGATTGCCGCCGCGTACGACAGTTACCTCACCTGGTTCGAGAAGCCCATACCCGCGCTGATCAAGGCCTGGGACGCGGCTCCCGATACCAATCCGCTGAAGGCCAGGACGGCCCAACAGATCGCCCTGCTGCGCAATTGGGACCTGCGCTGGTCCGTAAATTCCGTGCCCACATCGCTGGCGATTTTCTGGGCCGATCAAGCTCGCCGCGCGGGCGGCGGTGGCAGAGGCGGCNNTGGGGCGATATCAATCGATTCCAGCGGCTCAACGACGATATCGTCCCGCATTTCGACGACAAGGGCGCGAGCATTCCGGTGGGCTTCCCCTCGGCGACGTGGGGCTCGCTGGCGTCTTTCGGCGCGCGCGTGTACCCGGGGACCAAGAAGTGGTATGGCACTAGCGGGAACAGCTTTGTCGCGGTGGTGGAATTCGGCAAAACGGTGCGTGCCAAGGCCGTCACCGCGGGCGGAGAAAGCGGCGACCCGGCATCGCCTCACTTCAACGATGAGGCCCAGCGGTACGCCACCGGCGCGTTGCGCGACGTCTATTATTACCGCTCGCAGCTCCAGGGCCACACCCAGCGGGAGTATCACCCGGGGAACTGATCTTTCAGTTGGCCGAGGCTTTTTCGGCGCGATCTACTACGATCACCTCGACTGGCGCTTTTTGCGTTTCCAGCTTGAGGCCGAGTTGTTCCTGAAGCGCTACCGCGAGAGTGGGGCCGGAAGGGTCGCTGGATGTTTCGGCCGGCGCCTCCACTCCGGGCTTCGGCGGACTGTCATCCGCATACTGCAACTTGAAATCGAATTCGCCGCTGAGTCCGGTCTTGTCCAAGACAATATTGCCCAAGCGCGGCGTCAGCGCTCTTTCGGCAAACGTCTGCATCGAGATTCCGGTGCAGGTCATCAGACCCCTTTGACCGTTAATTCCCCGCTGAGGATTCTCGCTATTGGCTGGCGACAGGTGCGGGCCGTTCTTACCGATCGCCAACACATAGACGGGCATCTCTTTAGTCTCGGTGTGAACCACCAGTTGGAAGCGATCGGCCAATAGCGCCTTCATTCGCAGGTGAGTCAGTCGATTGCGTGCCGCCGGCGAGGTTGGCGGCTCGTCCGCACTGTGCGGCGGCCGGGCGAAAATATCGTATCGGTCCGTCTCCATCCACTTCGGTCCGCCGGTAATCTGGAAGTCGCGAATGTCGTAGGCGAAAGCGATCAGCGTTCGCAGACTCACGTTGGTAGCGGTCAGATCACCGCCTGGCGTGGTGTAAATCGATATGCCGTTGCCGAGCGACGTGTTCGGTTTCACCGACGCCACGTCGAACTCCGCATGGTCCTGCGCAGTCAGGCACGCGCAGGCCAGGAAGGCCGCCGTTCTCCACATTCGCATACCGCTTTGACGATGCGAGGGTCACATTGGTTGGCCGCTGGCGCCCTGATATCCCCGACTTCAGAACTCCTGATGTCGTGGAATTTGCCGTGAGCCCGCAGGTGGGGCAGGCGAGCACCGCCTGCCCCACCTGCGAAGCTCTCGCCATCGAAGGGAATGGCTCAGCCCATTTTCTCCGCCGGGCAGAAATTGCGGGGCGACATCAGGAGTTCTGAAGTTCAGAATGGCGGGAAGCGCCACGACAACGCCGTTCTTCACGCTTTTCTCTGTGCTCTCTGTCCCCTCTGTGGCCTCAAAATCACCGGGACGGCGCCGCCCAGCAATGTCCCCTAACGACATTTTTAGTTTTCTCTGTGTCTCTGTGCCTCCGTGGTGAACCATTCGGCGCTCTAACGGGGACTAATTCCCCAGCGCCTGTTCGCGACTCTTGCGCGCCTCTTCGTTCGAAGGATCCAGCTTCAGCGCTTCGTCGAATTGCGCCACTGCTTCCTCGCGCTTGCCGTCGCCGAGCAGCAGCCTGCCGCGCAGAGTCAGCGCCTCCGCCAGCCGCCGTTTCGCCGCCGGATCTTCGGGATTATCGGCCAGCACCCGCCGCAAATTATCCACCGCCTCGTCCAGCCTGCCGGCCTTCGCCAGCGCCGTCGCCAGATTGAAGCGCGCGCTGGCGTACCCCGGCCGCGCGCGCAATGCCAGCGCGTATTGCTCCAGGGCCTCCGCATTGCGCCCCGTCGAGGCCAGCGCCAGCCCCAGCATATTGTGGGCTTCCGGGCGATCCGCTTGCAGCCGTACAGCCGCCCGCAGTTCCGTCACCGCGGCCTGCGCATTCAGCCGCGTAAGTTCGATCGCGCCCAGATTCAGGTGCGCTTCGAAATCGTCCGGGTTCTTGTCCAGCCGGTGGCGAATCACCGCCTCCTGCAACTCGCGCCGCCGGTCGCCGGGACCGCGCGGCAGCACCTGCAGCCACAGGTGGCCCATTTCGTCGGTGGCCCGATTGCCCGCGCGCACGCGCTGCGGCGGATGGCTCCGGTTGCGCACATTGGCCGCCGAGTTGTCGTAGTGGTAGCGCATGTGGATCACCGCGTCCCTGGGCAGAAACAGCGGTTCGCGGTAATAGTAGACCGCCTGCCAGTTGGAATCCCAGTCGGGAATGCGCACCAGCCACTTCTTCGAGCCATCGGGCAGCGTGGCCCAGGCTTCCAGCAGCTTACCCAGGTAATGCGCGTGGGGATATACCGCCAGAATGTCGGCATCGAGCGGCAGCCGGAAATCGTCGGACACCACGAAGTCGCGCGCGCCCGCCGGAATGTCGAGAGCGTTATCGTTCTCCAGTTCCATGATGAGCGGGAATTTCGTTTCGGGCCGGCCGGTGAAGTATAGACCGATCGAAGGCCGCACTTCCTCGGGTTTGCCGGAGGGCTGTAGATGCATGTTGAGCACCAGGTCGTTGCCGGGGTCGAGCCGCCACGCGAATCCCTCCGGCTCCACATGCGGAGCGGCTCCCGGTTTCCAGAAAAGGAAATGGCCATCGGGATCGAACGGGCTGCGCATGAGGACCAAGTCCATGCCCGGAAAGCCTTTGCCCGGGGCGGTCTCCTGCGCGCGCGCCGACCCCATGCGGTCCACCAGCAGATTGGCGTGGTGGACCAGCCTTCGTTCACCGGGCCGGATCTCGATGGCGCGCACCCACCGGCGCGCAGTCAGGCCGGGCGTGAAAATGCAGTTCCAATAAATGTCCGGGCCGGATGCCGGCAGTGGGAACGAACTCGCGGCCTCGATCACCAGATCGGGTGTGCCGAGCTGCCAATCGTCGTGGAAGCTTGGGGCCGGCGGCAACTCGGCGGCCGGACCCTCGGGAGCGCCGGCGCTCACCCAACTGGCGACGGTGGAGATTTCGTCCGCGGTGAGGCGCCGCTCGTCGGCGAAATCGCCATACCCATGCTCCGGCAGCCACGGCGGCATATATCCGCGGCGAGCGACCGCGGCAATCAGGGCGGCGCGCTTCTTGACATCCGCATACGTAAGCAGCGAGAAAGGCGCGGCTTCTCCGGGATGATGGCAGGGCGCGCACTTCTCATACACGATGGGGGCGATATCGTGAGTGAAAGTGGCCGCTGGCGCGGCCGACACTATTGCCAATGCCAGCGTGAGCCAGGAACGCATGAATGCCACCTATTGAGATGATACCGTGGCGGGCGGGCACGCTCGGCGAGAGTCGGGTGCTTAAACGGTTTCGGGAGGCACGTCTCTGAACGACCGCTCCCTCGCGGTCGCGGCTCTGTAAACACTTACGAACATTGAGACGCCATTCTGAGCCGCGCGCGCCAGCAAGCGGTTCTTAGCCAAAATCCCGAAACTGTTTAAGCACCCGGTTTCACGGGGTGCGTATTAGCCGGCTAATCCTTCCTCATTCCGATGGAAGGGCGCCCGAAGCTCCCGATCAAGTGTCGGCCCGATTGGGAAAAAATCAACTGAAAAGAAAGGTTTTCATTTGACGGCACTTGTTTGCGAGTGCCTCTGAATGCGCTCAACCGCCCGGTCCGCCTCTCAGCTTCTCCCGCTGCGAGGATTAGCCGGTTAAGTGCGTAACCGATCTGGGGAAGGTCCGTCACCGGTAAACGCTCCCTCGGCATCGGGCTGCCCCACGGCGGATTATACTGAGTCATGGCAACCACGGCGGTCACAATTCAGGAATATCTCTCCACCGTGTACGAGTCGGACTGCGATTACGTGGACGGAGAAGTCCAGGAGCGGAATTTGGGGACCTTCGATCACAGCCGGCTGCAAACGGCAATCGTGATATATTTCGGCGCGCGCCGTAAGGAGTGGGGGATCTGCCCCGTCGTTGAACAGCGCGTTCAGGTGTCGCCTACTCGCTTCCGTGTACCCGACGTGTGTGTCATCCTGGGCGAGCCAACTAGTCAAATTTTGCGGGAGCCTCCCTTTATTTGCATCGAGATCCTCTCCCCAGACGATCGTCTTTCCCGCATGAATGAGCGGGTTGCCGACTACCTTCAATTCGGCGTTCCCTACGTATGGATTGCCGATCCCCAAACGCGCAAGGCGTGGCGTTGTACGCCGGGCGCCATGGTCGAAGTGACGGAACTGCGAACCGAGAATCCCACTATGGTAGTGCCCCTGGAAGAACTTTTCGCCTGACAGTCTCCACCTGCTGGCGGCCAATAGCCGCGGAAGGGCCGTGCAAGTTCCAGTTCCGAGCCGGGAATCTCAAAACCAGCGAAAAACGCCATGGTCCGGGACGCGGCGATCTGCATCGCGATTGGCTCACGCCGGTTCGCATGATCGGCGCCACCGCGCATCTCGGATGGTAAGAAGCCGCGAAACAATATCCTGTGCACTCAAGACCCAACCGCTTGCTCCCGCGCGCGGCTCGGCATGCGCATTTGACAGAGCCGGGCCCAGAGGGCACCCCGTTAGGGAGCGATCATGCACGTTCGAGACATTTGGTCAGCTTATTGTTTCGCGGCCCCTAAGCTATATTGAAGCCTCGGCGATTTGCCGGCCTATGACGCTTACCACCGCCGCCGATACGGAGTTCCTTTTCGAAGTTTACGCCGCCAGCCGCGACGCCGAGATGGCCCTTGTGCCGTGGACCGAAGCCCAAAAGCGAAGCTTCCTGCGCATGCAACTAGGCCAGAGCTTTCCGCGGGCGCGGGATGTCGGCGATGTTGACCACGGCCTTGTCGAAGACGGTCATATCCTGGACCAGGCGTTCGATATCCGCGTCGTCCTCGAGAGGGATTTCGTGCTCAATCCAGTCGGAGAGCGGCAAATTGCGGAAGCACATGCGCTCCTGCAGGATTATGCTTCTGCGGTTGTGGAGCAGGAGGCGGTTTTCGCGCGTGAAGTGCCGCTGTTCCACCCTGAGTTCCCCGAGGAAGGCGTCGAGGGCATGGCGATGGGCCCGCTCTTCGGCGGCGTGAACCGCAATCTCCACCGAGTCGCGGACGGCATTTCGCTCGGCTTCCAGGGCGCCGCGCGATTCGGCCAGCCGCTCGCGTTGCTGCGCCAGTGCCACTTCCATACGCGATTGCATCACGAACCAGGACAAGAGCCCCGAGGCGACAGCGACAAAACCAGGGAGCAGGATCCAGACTAGGGCTTCCATGGGGATAATGTTATCCATGGAGGGGCATTAAACGCTAGATATCAAAGGTAAACGCGGGGCTGTCAACCGCCGGTAGGGGTCGGGCCCGGGTTGTCAGGCCTGCGTGCCGTCGATTTTCTGCCCGGCCACCGTATGGCGGAACTCCCCCAGGCGGAAGGATAACAGCGGACCGAAAATCGCGGCCATGCGGGCTTGCAGGCCGGCTCCGAAGCCGCGGTATTTTTCCAGGAAGACGGCGCGGCTCAGCAGGAAATCTGCGCGTTCCGCGGAGGAATAGCCGGCGCGGCTATCATGGCGCGCACGGGCGGTGGGCACCAGCAGAATCTTCTTGGAAGCCTTCAGAATCTGTGCGGCCAGGTCGGCATCGCCGCCGAACTGCCCGTAGTGTTCGTCGATCTGGCGGATGGCCTTGATCAGGATCACGCGCATCATGAGCGCCGCGCCGCGCGGATACTCGACGGCGATAGGGTCGTCGCCCGGGGGGGCGGCGGGGCGCCAGTTGCCATCGGGCGGCAGGCTGCCGAGTTGCGGCGCCGGCCGGCCATCGGCGTCCACCAGCCAGGGGCAAACGGCGGCGGCATCGGGATTGGCGTCGAGCACATCGGCCAGCCGGCCGATGGTAGTGGGTTCCACGGCGGCATCGTCGTGGAGGAAGAAGACGTAGGCGGCATCGGCGGCGCGCCAGCCNNTCGATGACGATGACTTGCAGGCTATCGCGGCCCTCGGAGGCTTCGAGCGATTCCAGACATCGGCGCAAGAGTGCGGAGCGATTGTGGGAAACCACCACCGCGGACACACGCGGGGCGGGCTTTTCCTGTGCGGAGTGCTGTGCGGGTGTCAAGTCAATAGAATAGCGCGCGGCGGTGAACATTGTTCTTCTCAATCCACCGACTTGCGGACCACATACGGTTATAATCAACTCCATAAGGGAGGATTTCCGTGGCAAAGGACAAAAGCCCCAAGAAGGAAGTCAAGAAGCCCAAGAAGCAGAAGTAGGCAGTAGGCCGAGGGCCCGATCGCAATGGCCCCGGCCATCGTTCAGTCCGGCGCGGGCGGGATTCAGTCCGTCCCGTCCGCGGCCACAGGAGCCAACATGCGCACAGAGTGGGTAGCTAAACGCACAAACGACAAGATTCGCACGCAGATGCATTATGCCCGCGAGGGCACCATCACCGAGGAAATGCACTACGTCGCGCACCGCGAACACATCGCTTCGGAGCTCGTACGCTCGGAAGTGGCCCGCGGCCGGATGATCATCCCGGCCAATGTCCATCACACCAACCTGGAACCGATGTGCATCGGGGTCGCCTCCACGTGCAAGATTAACTCGAACATCGGGAATTCCGCGGTGCTGTCCAATATCGACGGCGAACTGGAGAAGCTGCAGTATTCGATAAAATACGGCGCCGATACGGTGATGGACCTGTCCACCGGCGGGGACATCCCGGCCATCCGCAAAGCCATCATCGGCGCGTCGCCGGCGCCCATCGGCACGGTGCCGATCTATGAAGCCCTTTCGCGGGTGCGGCGGGTGGAAGATCTCAGCCGGCAGGTAATGCTGGACGTGATCGAAGAGCAGGCCGAGCAGGGCGTGGACTACATGACCATC
>PLRZ01000720.1 GCA_003164075.1 Bryobacterales bacterium
TGGGCGATCAGATCCTCGGGTCGCTACGCGACGACCGCACCGAAGACATCCTCTTGAATCCGGACGGTCTTCTCTGGGTTAAGCGAATGGGTGAAGGTTTCACCCGAGCCGGCGAAATCCCGGCGCCGCAGGCTGCGAGTGCCCTGAGCACCATAGCGGCTTGGCGCGGTACCGTCCTGAATCACGACCACCCCATCCTAGAAACCGAACTGCCGATCGATGGGAGCCGCTTTGAAGGAATCGTCTCGCCGGTAGTGCGCCACCCGGTCTTCGCCATTCGCTTGCGGCCACGCCGGATCTTCACACTCGACGAATACGAAGCCGCTGGCATCCTGACCGCTAAAGGCGATCCCCTGAATCACATCCGGCGTCAAGATGATTTTCTTCACGAAATGCGCGGCCTGACGCACGCCGAGATCATCCGCGCGGCGGTGCGTGCGAAAAAGAATATCCTCGTTGTGGGCTCGACCGGAAGCGGCAAAACGACGTTTGTAAACGCGTGCCTGGATGCTCTGGCTAGGCTGACACCCCACGATCGGGTGATTTCGATCGAGGATACTACCGAGCTCCAATGCCCGGTCGAGAATTATCTCGACCTCCGTGCTGTTGGCAGCGTGACGATGTTGGAATGCCTCCGTGCATGTATGCGATTGAAGCCGACGCGGATCGTAGTCGGTGAGGTCCGCGGCGCCGAAGCCCACACGTTACTCAAAGCGTGGAATACAGGCCATCCAGGAGGCATGGCGACAGTGCACGCCAACGATGCTGTCAGCGGCTTGATCCGCCTTGAAAGCCTGGTCGCGGAAGCAACCAACGCGCCCCAGCAAACGCTCATAGCGGAAGCGGTTGACGTTGTCGTTTTCGTGGACGAAGAGCCGCAACTGGCAGCCGGTCGCAAAGTGAGGGAGGTTTTGCTCGTAACCGGGTACTCCGATGGGAAGTACACGGTCGAGCACGTATAGGCGGCGAGAACAACTTCAGAGGAGACCTTCAAGAAATGCATCGAATCATTAAGCAAAACCAATCGGGCTTGGCTTTCAGGCTCGCGACCCTTTTCACTTGCGCGTGGGCGTTCAGCGTTCGGCTACACGCCGCCGCCGCGGGAAACCTACCGTGGGAGCGCCCCATGCAAACGATCGCCACCTCCCTCACCGGACCAGTGGCTTACGCTGTTGGCCTCATCGGAATCGCAATCGCGGGCGGCACGATGTTGTGGGGCGGTGAGTTGACAGAGTTTGGCCGCCGCGCCTGCATGATCGGGCTGGTTGTGTCGGTATTGGTGTTCGCGGCTCCGATGCTGGCGAGCGCCTTCGGCGTCAACGCCGCGGTGGTGTAGCGCCATGGCCACGGACAGACCGCGAGAAATCGTGATCCATCAGTCAGCGAATCGTCCTAACCAACTTCTCGGCGGCGATCGTGAACTGGTTCTTCTGACGGTTCTCGTTTCAGTCAGCCTAGCGTTCAGCTTGGCCACACTGTGGGGTTTCGCTTTGGCCGTGGCTTTTTGGATCGGGGCCATTGCTGTCCTGCAGCGGATGGGCAAGGCCGATCCGATGTTGAGGCAGGCATACATGCGGCACATACGATACCGGCCCTTCTATCCGGCTAAGAGCGGACTGTTTAGCCTGTGTGTGCCGCAGGCTTCAAAGTGGAGGTGAGGACAACTCATGCAGCGAAATGAACACCGAAAACGTCCGCGCGGCCTGGCCGATCTCCTGCTGCCATATGCTTTGATCGACGACGGTATCCTCTTGCAGCAAGATGGGTCTTTGCTGGCGGGTTGGTCGTATCGCGGTCCCGATATGATGTCCGCGGCGGCAGCCGAAATGGACGCCCTAAGCGCACGGCTGAACCACGTTCTTCGGCTGGGATCAGGTTGGATGGTTCAATGTGATGCGATCCGCTCACACGCACCAGGCTACCCGGAACAGGGTTCCTTCCCCGATGCAGTGAGTCGTGTCATCGACGACGAACGTCGCCAGCAGTTCATGGACGAAGGCGCCCATTTTGAGAGTGAATACTTTCTGACGCTCACGTATCTGCCACCGCCGGAAGTAGAAGAGCGCGCCAAGGGCTGGCTATTTGAAGGAAGGGGCGCGTATAGCAGCAGGAGAACAGCGGCCCAACATCTGGAGCGCTTCCGAGTCAAGGTGGACATGTTCGAAAACGTCTTCGGCCAGCTTTTCCAAACAGAGAGGCTCAGGAGGATGGCAGTTACGGACGACTTCGATTACGACCACGCTCACGACCGCCTGTTGCGATTTATCCGGCGCTGCATCAGCGGTGTCGATCATCCCTTTGCGCTCCCGGAAATACCGTGCTACCTCAATGAAATCCTCGCTTGCGAGGACTTCTATGGCGGAGTGGAACCCCGCATCGGGCGGAAACACCTCCGAATAATCGCGCTGGATGGATTTCCGCGAATGAGTTCCCCTGGCATCCTCCGCGAACTGGACCAACTGCCAATCGAGTATCGCTGGAACACCCGTGCATTGCTCATAGACCCGGAGGAAGCCCGTGGCATGCTCGACAAACACCGAAAGAAATGGCGTTCCAAGATCCGCGGCTGGAAGGATCAAATCCTCAAGACGCAGAATGGCGCTGTTGACCTCCACGCCCAGGAAATGGCCGCCGATGCTGAGGGAGCCATGAGCGTAGCGGCGGCCGGCGACGTTCAGTTCTGCCAATACAGCGCCAATATCATTTGCCTCGATGACGACCTCGACCGCCTCTACGAAAGCTCGCGCCTCGTCATGAAGACCGTCCAGAACCTCGGCTTCTCGTGCCGAATCGAAGACATTAACGCGGTGGAAGCATGGCGCGGCTCGCTTCCCGGCGACGGGTACTGTAACGTTCGCCGGGTGCTTCTGCACACTCTGAATCTGGCGGACATGATGCCGATCACTTCTGTGTGGGCCGGCTTGCGCGAGAATCCCAGCGCTCTGATGCCGAAGAAAAGCGCGGCACTCTTGTACGCTGCAACGAGCGGCGCAACTCCGTTCCGCTTCAACCTTCACGTTTCCGACCTGGGACATTCTCTGGTTGTCGGTCCTTCTGGCGCCGGTAAGTCCACGGCTCTCGGCCTAATCGCCGCCCAGTGGTTTCGTTATCCACGCGCTCAGGTGTTCGCCTTTGATCGTGGATACTCCATCTGGATGCTGACTGAAGCCATGGGCGGCGAGTTCTACGATCTTGCCGGGCCAAAGTCCACCCTAGCGTTTTGCCCGCTGCGCGATATCGACGATGATGCAGCTGTCGCTTGGTCGGTCGGGTGGATCGAGGTCTTGTGCGAGCTCAATGGCCTGAAATTCGCGCCCAAACATCGCAATGCGGTTGCTGCGGCGGTCACGCAGCTTCGGCTCTCTCCGACACGCACACTCACTGAGTTGTCGGCCAACGTGCAAGATATGGAGATCCGCGACGCCCTCCAACACTTCACCGTCATGGGTCCCCTGGGGCCGCTGCTCGACGCGGACACCGATAGCCTGGGCGATGGCCGGATGCTCGCGTTCGAAACGGAAAACCTCCTCCAGCTCGATGACAAGGCGGTGATCCCGGTGCTGCTTTACCTATTCCGCCGCATCGAGCAGCGGCTCGACGGGTCTCCGACCTTGATCCTCCTAGATGAGGCTTGGTCGTACCTGCAACACGAACTGTTTCGCGATCGCCTTAAGGACTGGCTGAAGACGATGCGCCGAAAGAACGCCGTGGTCGTGATGGCCACGCAGCAAATCAGCGATATCGCGAATTCCCAGATCGCCGATGTCGTTCTGGAGAACTGTCCGACCAAGATCCTGCTGCCGAATGCAGAGTCCAAGAATCCCGGCTCCCGCGAGTTCTATACGCGCGTTGGACTCAACGAACGCGAGTTAGAAATCCTGCAGGTGAGTATCCCGAAGCAACACTATTACGTCGTCAGCACTCTCGGCCGCCGCCTCGTGAACCTCGGGGTGGGTAAGGTTGCGCTTTCCTGGGTGGGAGTCAACGGACGCGAAGAGCGGCAGATTGTCGAGAGCGTGATGAGCCAGTATCCCGATTCTTGGCGAGCCGAGTGGCTCCGGCTGAAGAATTTGCCGCAATGGGCGGAGTATTACCAGTCTCTTGATGAGCGGGTAACGGAAAATCGCGCGGATATGGAGGAGTTTGTATGCGCAAAATAGCAATGATTCTGGTGCTCCTGGCAGTTTCGGTCGAGAACCCGCAACGCGCCGAAGCCGGTGCATTCGCCACCGAATTGACGCAGTTGCTCAACCATGCACAGCTGATCCTTCAGTACATCCGGCAGGGCACGCAGCTCGCCAACGAGTTGAACATGTACGCCGACATGCTGAAGAACACCAAGATGCTCTCGGTTCATTCCTTCGGCGCAATCATGAATGATGTCAATGCCCTCGCGGCCATTGTTCAGGGCGGCCAGGCGCTGGCGTATTCGCTTGGCAACCTCGATCAATTATTCCGGCAGACCTATCCCGGCTATGGCTACAACGCCGGCACATACTACACGCAATACCGGAACTGGTCCCAAACGTCGCTGGACACCACGCTCGGGACACTTCGTGCGGCCGGGCTGCAGGGGCAGCAACTCCAGAGTGAGCAGGCCATCGTAGCCTCTCTGCGAAGTTCGCTGGTCGGTACCGATGGGCGATTGGAAGCCTTACACGCCCTGGGCGACATCTCGGAACAGCAGGTGGAACAACTGATGAAATTGCGCGAGTTGATGATGGCGGACATGTCCAGCAAACAGGCGTATCAGGCCACGGTGATTCAACAGCAGGCGGCGAGCGAAGCTGCGACCCAACGATTCTTTTCATCTGGCCCGGCGGTTGGTGACGGAATTGCCTATTGGCCTGGAAAATAGTCAATAGGAGGTCGAACGCATGCTGTATACAAGCGTGAGCCTAAGGATTTTCGGCCTGACCGTGATTTTGTTCACATTCTGGGGTTGCACTCGACAGCCACCGCCGAGTCCAATCGTGCAAAAGGTACAAGACTCAGGGGCCGGGGATCTTTCAAATCTCTCGCAGCTTAACATCCAGGAATGGCTTGCGAAGCACAAGGATCTGGCCTATCAGGTGGACGCGGCGTGCAAACCCGTTCAGGAGAAAGCTACGGCAGCGTGGCAGGAGACAACCGAGGGCAAGGTTTGCGGAGCTGCCCACCAGATCGCGCTTGCCCGGCCCGTTCCGGTCCAGGGTGACAGCGTAGGGTACTGGCCAGGTAAGTAGCACCGTTCCACAATTCAGTCCGAGCGATGGCAGTGCCGCGAAGGCATGACACCGGAGGTGTGTGGTGATGAAGCGAATCCGTTATCCGCGGCCCCTCAGAAGCTTACGAGTTTCACTCTTGGCATTCAGCGTCTTGATCCTCGCGCAAGTCGCCTTTAGCCAAGTGGCACCGGGCGGGCCGTTCACTACCACGGTTCCTGGCAGCATTCTCGACCAGTTTCGGAATCAACGGCTTGTCTGGACGACGAATGTCTGGGTCTACGCAAACAACTTGTTCGGCCTTCTTGCGGTCATCGAGTTCGCATGGAGTGCAGCGGTAATGCTACTCGAAAAATCCGATCTCCAAAGCTGGACTTCCGCGCTCGTTCGCAAACTCATGTGGATCGGNNCAGGTTGGCGCGGGCGCCGCCGGACTCAGCAAGCCGCTTGCGCCGAGTGACGTCTTCATCCAGGGGATTCAGATCGCAGCAGCCCTAATGGATGCCGCAAGCACCTCTGCGTTCTTTACGAATCCGGGGACGTCCCTGGCCCTAGGGTTTAGCGCGCTACTGATCGTCATCTCGTACATCATCATCACCCTCAATTTCATCGTGACAATGGTCGAGACGTACCTTCTGCTTTCTGTCGGGTTTATCTTCCTTGGTTTCGGTGGCAGTCGATGGACGGCGCCCTATGTGGAAAGATATATCGGCCTCGCGGTTTCCATTGGCATAAAGATCGTTTTGCTTTACTGCCTCATTTCAACTGGTCTTGGCCTCGGGAACGGTTGGCTGGATGAGGCCCAGGGAATAGGAACGGCGCCCCACCCTAACATGACCGCCTTCGACGTAATGGGCGCGGCCGTGATCTTCATGATGCTGTGCTGGCAGATTCCGAAACTTTTCGCAGCCGTTCTGGGCGGCTCGCCTGCGCTCACCGCCGGTGATCTGGTCGCCACTGGAACTGCTATCGTTGCAGGCGCAGCAACCGCCGCGTCACTCGCGGCCACGGCTGGAGCTGGAGTCGCTGCCGCAGCCGGCGTGGCGTCCGGCGCTGGTGCCGCGTCCGCATCGGGTGGTGGCGGTGCCGGTGGTGCCGATAGTGTGGCAAGCGTCGGATCGGCGGGCTCTGGCGCGGGTGGCGGTGGTTCGCCAACTGTTCCTCCACCGTCGAGTCCTTCTGGAGGAACTGCGCCCAGTAGTGGACCGCGACAACCAAACCCGCCGACCAACGGCTCCGGTGGGGCTAGTCAGGCTGCACCATCAACCCGCGATACAGCCAGTTTCCGAGCGGAGAATGGCGCCAACGGCTCCAACTCAGATAGCAGGAGTGAGGTTTCCGAAGGCGGCTCTCCGCCCCCGTCAGCGGTTAGATCCGCTTTGGCCAGAGTAGGTGGTGACAACTTGGCCGGGTCCGGATTTGAGGGTCAGCGCCGAGCTGCCGGGTTCGCTACCTCCTCGACCAGGGTCGTGCAAGCTCCTGTTCAGGTGACAGGTGCCGGCGTTGATCGCGGTGGTAGCGGTCCAGGGATGGTGGAACCGACGTCGCCCACGGCTTCCGCCGAGCACAGCGGTCCCGGTCCAGTAGCCGAAGTTAGCTCGGTTGCGTCTGTTGCGGGCGGGCAATCACAACCTCCAGCGCCAGGACAGCCATCGACGACCGCCCAAACGGCGGCGCGGGTTCTTTCCAAAACTGCTTCCCGTTTGAAAGGCGCGCGCAACCGACTCTCCGGTTGGCCCTCTGATGCCGCGCCTCACGCCCAACCGCCGCGGATGCCCATTGAGCACAACGACTAATTGAAGGAGGTATCGATTCGTGGGTTTTGCACTGAGGATAAATCGAAAGGAGTCACCAGCTAAGCCGAAGACGGCTGAACTCCACAACCCCTACCTCGCTGCTCGGCGAGAGTGGGACGAACGATACGGCGAATTCATCAGCCGAGCAAGAAACTGGCGTACGATGGCCGCCATCTCGGCATTGGTCGCGCTCGTCGCAACGTGCGGAATGGTATGGCAAGCGACCCGTTCGAGGGTCATCCCCTTCGTCGTACTCGTCGACAGTCTCGGTCGCCCAATCGCGTCCGGTCTAGCTGAACAAGCCTCCGTCGGTGATGATCGGCTCCGCCGTGCGGTGATTCAGGAGTGGATCGAGAACGTCCGCCTGGTGACAACGGACGGCATCGCGCAGCGTCGCGCAATCGACCACGTCTACGCCTACATCGCCAGCGGAACGAACGCACAGGCCTTCATTAGCGATTTTTACCGGGACGATCCACCGTTCAAACGAGCACAAACCGGTACGGTCTCCGTCGAAGTCAAGACGGTTCTTCCCACCAGTGACCGGACCTTCGAAGTGGACTGGGTTGAGACGGCGCGTGATCTGTTCGGCGGCGTCAAGTCCACGGACCATTGGAAGGGATCGTTTATGATCGCTCTCAACTCTCCCACGGAGGAGCGGCAGGCTCGAATCAACCCGCTGGGACTGTACGTGACTGCCGCCAGTTGGGCAAAGGTTCTGTAGTCCAGACTCATAAGGAGAACAACATGTATAGACGAATCTGTTCGGGGGCAATGGCCCTTGTCGTTTGTGTCTCGTTGCTAGTCGCGCAGTCCCCGGCGACGCCGCCGGTCCAAGTCAAGCGTGTTCCAGCGACGCAAACGTCCTCCCAGAAGCGGGACCAGGTGGACCCGGCAATCCAGAATTATGATTATGGCGGCCAGCTTCGTGTGCTTCAGGACCCAACGGCGATGGACCCCACGAAAGCTGCTGGTCCCGCGCTGCCCGTTGTAAGTCCAGAAATCGACGGAAAGGTGCCTAAGGGATTTCAACCACGGACGGATGTGCCGCTCAACCCGACAGCCCTCGAGGCTGTTCGTATGAGTGAGACATGGCGCGGCGGTCAAAATACCCCTGCGACCGGACCTGACGGACGCGTTCTATTCGCGTACGGCGCTGGCTTGCCTATCGTAGTCTGTGCCCCCTTGCGGGTTTGCATGATCGAGTTGCAGGCGGGCGAGAGGATCACGGGCGAACCGCAAATCGGCGATTCAGTTCGCTGGAATATTTCACCGGCAATGTATGGGCAGGGTGAGCAGTCTACTTCGGTGATCATTTTGAAACCGCAGGAACCTGGCCTGGATACGAACCTGCTCATCACCACGGATCGTCGAGCGTACTACCTGCGCTTGGTATCAAAGCCGCAGGACTACGTTGCTCGCGTCGCCTTCAGCTATCCGGACGAAGACAACAGCCAAAAGTGGCAGCAGCACATATTGGAGCAGCGCGCCCTTGCGCAAGATGGCAACCGCAAGGCGCAATTGATGCCGGCGATGATCACGGCGGAGAAGCTGCACTTCAACTACAAAATCACCGGCGCCAATGAGCAACTCCGCCCGGTCCGCGTGTTCGACGACGGATCGAAGACTTACATCCAGATGCGCGCCGACATCCAAAACCGCGAGGCGCCTGTCCTCGTGGTGTTGGGTTCCGATGGCAAGGGGGAGATGACCAACTATCGCGTTCAAGAGCAGACCTACATCGTAGATCGTGTGTTCGATCGCGCCCAACTCATTCTGGGGGCCGGCAAGAAGGCTCAGAAAGTGGAGATCAGCCGTGAACAACAACCTAAAGGATAGTTCCGATAGCAATACGCAGGATGTTAAGCCGATTGAAGCGCCTGCTGGGCTCGATCTGCACCCCAAACCCAATACCTCCGTGCGGATCAGCAAACGTGCGGGGCTGGCTGTTGGCCTGGTGGTGCTCGGACTGCTATTGGCGTTCGCCTACGGTGGATACCGGCGGCAGATTCGCGCCCAAGCGGCAGCTCATGACGCGGGCCTCCCCAGCGGAGTAGGGCCGGCCACGGCATCCGCCACCGAGGTAGAAAAGGAGATCCCGGCAGGAAACGCTTCGCTTGTCGGGAGCGACCAGAATCAATTGCAGGCACCGGGCGCCGGCAACGGACAATCGCATCTCGGCCAGGCACTGCCTGGCACCCAATCATGCGGATTCGATCCGCGGACAGGACAACCTTATCGGTTTAATCCCGAGAACGGGCAGCCCTGCGCGGCATATCCTCAAGACCGCGTTGTAGTGCGGCAACCCCCTCAGTCCGGCCATCCGCAAACCGTGAACACCGTCGCTGAGCCGACTCTGGAGGAGCGGCGCATCGCCGCCGCGTACCAGCGGGAGCAAGAAGCGATGATTGCGCCAACGGGCATTCGCTCCGGAAGCGGGGCATCATCATTCGCCTCTTTTCCAGGAGTAGGCGCTCCTCCTTCTGGCGCCGATGATCTCGCTCAAGTCGCGGCGCTGAGTCAGGCTCTCGGTGGCCGCAGTCCTAGCGCGCTTTCTCCGGCTTTAGAGCGTGCGGTTTCCCTTTCACCCACTGGCACCCCGAACGATCCGGACTACGAAAGCCAGAACATGCAGACAGGGAAGGCAGCATTCCTCGCGGCGGCACAGCAGCGCAAGACCGACGATTACTTGCGCTCCACTCGGACAGCGCCGCTCAGTTCTTACGAGATCAAGGCGGGTTGGGAGATTCCGGCTGTGCTCGAACAGAGCCTAAATTCTGATCTTCCGGGCGACATCAAGGCGCTGATCGCCTCAAATGTGTTCGACACCGCGAGTGGGCGATACCTGCTGATCCCCCAGGGCGCCCGGCTGGTCGGCAAGTACGATTCACGGATTTCCTATGGACAGGACGGCGTCCAGGTCGAGTGGGACAGAATCATCTTCCCTGATGCTTCCTCTGTAGACATCAACGGCATGGTCGGCCTCGACTCCCACGGAAATTCCGGGCTTCGCTATGACGTCGATCATCACTACAAACGCCTCTTCGGATTCGCCGCGTTGACGAGCGCCTTCTCCGCCGCTTTCGATCTCTCCCAGCGCAACACACAAAGCGCTCTGACGTATCCGAGCGTTGGCGATACCGCCACGGCGTCAATCGGCCGCGAGATGAGCCAGACCGGCGCAATGATAACGAGGCGCAATCTCAACGTTCAGCCAACGATTAAGGTGCCGGTCGGCTACAAGTTCACCGTGCGCGTCAACCGGGACATTCTTTTTGATGCTCCATACGCTCCGATACAGGCGAACCCCCTGCCAGCTGAGCCGGGGCAGCTTCGGCGGCGGAGCGGGATGCCCAACAACGGAAATGTCTTGGGCCACTGATCCCGTCGGATCTCGGCATGATCGAGGTTGAATGCACGCGGGCATCGCGAGCGCGGAGCGACGCTAGTGACAGTCGTTTCAGACAAAGCTGATGGTTGCGTTCAGGTCTGCTGTCAAGCATGAGCCTGAACCGTCACGGCACTTGCCGACAGCGCACTTTCGCCAAACGGATCGGAGAGAAAATGGTCAAGAAAACGGATCTCCAACTTCGAATGCGGCTAGCCGGTCTTGTTGGCAGCATCATAGCCGTAGCGGCGCTGGCGGTGACCGTTCTCGCGGACGACCACAACGCCGGCTTTGGCCACACTGTCACCAGCGGAGAACAGGTATTCCTCTTTGTGGTCGCTTCGATGCTCCTCGTCGTCCAAACCACCGCGTACCTGATAAATCGCGCTCGGCGCCAGTCGGACTGTAGAATCGAACGGCGAACGACCGCTGCACGGGGCGCGAAAAATAGTCCGTGGGGAGAGTTATGAGTTCCGAAATCATGCATCAGATCCTTCAAGCCATCGAGGAAGAAGTGAATTCGAGACCCTCAGCAATTGAGTTTGAGATGGCCTACCAGGCCCGAGCTGCCATCGACCGCATTAGATTTGCAATTAAGCACACGGAGCAATTCTGCCCGCGGTCAGATCAGTTACGCGAGGCTGGACTGCAGTTGCTCGACGCGCTGGAACGGCTCGAAACCGTTGATCGCAGGTTCCAGACACGGTCGCGAATCAGCCGAGAGCCTCGGCATCCCGAAGCGGAACATGCGGCTGAAAACGGAAACGGGGAAAGGAAGGAGATCTTCTCATGAAACCGCGAGCGTCCTGTGGACCCGGAGCAGTGGGCGGTCCACGGCAGAGCGTGTCTGCGCCATTGACATCCACAGCGATCCCGCCGGCATTTCGGGATGGTGGAGAGAATCGTGTGGCTGGAGTGCTGTTGACGGAACCTGAGGTTGCCGACCGACTCCGCGTCAGCCTGGCCTGCTTGAGACGGTGGCGCCTTGAGAGGCGTGGTCCACGCTTCCTGAAAGTAGGCTCACTCGTTCGGTATCCTGCCGAGGAACTGAACCGTTGGATCGAGTCTTTGCCGGCGGGCGGAACACTCGCGACAACAGCATCTGGTGGGCGTACCGCGCGCGGAACGGCGACGGCGTGAATCGGCGGCGCTCGCCGCAATGGGGGTCGCTGTCGGTTCCCGACGCTTGACGATTAAACCGAAACAGTTTAGGATATTGACGTGGACCCTTCACAACTTCAGGAATTCACATCGTGGCTCGGCAAGCGATCATATGAGGCGCGCCTGGCGCGTCTCGGATTGAGCCGGCTTCAAGAAATTGCGCGACAGAACGGCAAGAAGGGTGGAAGGCCAAAGGGGAGTGGCAAGGTCTGCGGCAACAACTCCGTGCAGAAGGACAACCAACATGTCGGTATTTCGACCGAAGTTTAAGGACCCAAAGACTGGCAAGCGAAAACCGGCTGCGGTGTGGTGGTATAAGTTCTATTTCGCTGGCCAGTGCATCCGCGAATCGTCCAAGACGACATCGAAAACGCTGGCGAAGCAAGCCGAGCAAAAGCGGCATCGCGAACTCGAAGAAGGCTTCAACGGCCTTGTCGGTAACCGCGACGAACGAATCCGGACTGTAAAGGACCTGGCCGACGCCTACCTGGAAGGCTACAAGGTTCGGGCGAAGTCAGGGACTTTCGCCGAATACGCTCTGAACCATCTCACGCGACACCTGGGCAAGCAAATGGCAGTCGAAATCACCGAGAAGACGGTGAAGGAGTTTCAGACGGCTCGCCTGAAAGAGAAGGCCGCCCCCAAGACTATCAACGAGGAGGTGGGGTTTCTGCTCCGCCTTCTCGGTGAGCAGGGCGATAGCATCCGAGTGAAGTTGAAACGCCAAAAGGCGTTAAAGCTAGCCGTCCGCACGGACATCGGCAAGGCGTACGGCTCCGAAGAGAAGGGGCTGCTGTATGACGAGGCAAAGAAGCGGCGCTCCAAGGCGATCTACCCGGCGCTAGTACTGGTGCTCAACTGTGGGCTGCGCGACAAGGAGCTTCGTGAACTCCAGTGGGGCCGCATGCATCTTCCCGAGGCTTACCTCGTCGTCGGGGAATCCAAGACCGACGCCGGGAGTGGCAGAACCATCCCTCTCAACTCTCTGGCCCTCGAAGTCTTGAAGACATATTCTGCATGGTACCTGGAGAAATTCAAGCTACTCAAAGCTGAGTGGTTTGTCTTTCCGGCTGGCAAGCCCCAACCCACCGATCCAACCAAGCCGTGCACCAGTTTCAAGACGGTCTGGCGAAAGATTCGGGAGAAGGCCGGCGTCAAGGGTCGCTGGCACGACAACCGTCACACGTTCATCACCGGCCTGGCCGAATCGGGCGAGGCGAGCGATCAAACCATCATGGACATCGCCGGCCATGTGTCCAAGCGGATGCTCAAGCATTATTCGCATATCCGCATGGAGGCGAAACGTCGGGCGGTGGCGTCCCTAATTCCCGATGACAAGACGAAGACTGAGGGTGCAGGGGACACTGGGACGAAAGTCAGTCCGCAGCCCCTCACAAAAACGAAGGCGAAAGTAGCCGTTTAGTCGTGAGACTGTGCGGGCGCGTTCCGAGCACAGTGACTGACCGCAGGACCGGGCGGCAACCTCTCTGCATGAGCTTGGCCATAATGCCGACCTCGGCATGATGGCATTGGACCGGCCACAGGACCAAGCTCAACCGGGAGGAGGCATGAAGGCCAAATTCGGAAGCGCGGCCTATGCGATGGAGGAATTGCGCGCCGAGCATTCCACTCTATTGACCGCCGCGCTGCTATCGGCTATCGTGCCGACGCTTTTTCCCCGAATTGCGACCGATCATGATCGACGGACACGAGACGGCAACCTGTTCACCGGTTGAGCAACTGGATGGACGTAGTTGCCTCCTGGGCCGACGGTCGCGTTGGTCAGGCTTTGTTCGCGGCTCATCACTCTGACCTTCGGCCGGTGGACCTCCTCGTCGCACCCTGTGTCTTGCAAGAAAAATGTGGTATTTTTTCATGCAGGAGCAGGCGCATCCGAATGCAACAAGCCATTGAACAAAAGATACTTAGCAGAATCTATGGCAATGGGAGGGGGTGGGCCTTCTCCCAGGCAGATTTTGCCGATTTGGGAGCTCGTTCGACAATCGATTCCGCGCTGCATCGCCGGGAGCACGAAGGCGTTATTCGAAGGGTCATTCGCGGCATCTACGATTACCCCCGGCATAGTGAGGCGCTGGGAGGCCCAACAAGCCCGGATATCGATAAGATCGCTCATGCGCTCGCTCGCAAATTCGCTTGGCGTATCCAGCCCGACGGAGCGACGGCTCAGAATCTACTCGGCCTGTCGACGCAGGTTCCCGCGCGCGCGGTTTATCTCTCCGATGGGCCGGACCGCTCCTACACTGTGGGCCGAAACAAGCTAGACTTTGAGCACACGGCGCTAAAGGAGGCCGGTTTCAAGTTACCGGAAAGTCGCCTCATCGTGCATGCACTAAAAGCATTTGGCGAAGAGCGCATCACACCCCAAGTCATTACACAGATCCGCAGGCAGTTCGACTCGGCCCTTCGACAGCGGATACTCCTCGATACGAAGACGGCTACCGGGTGGGTCTACGCCGCCATTCAGGAAATCGCCAAAGAGGGCGCGAATGGATAAACTCGCGCGGCGGCCGGCGGAGTACCGGCGCGACATCTTCAGCGAGGCGGCGGCTCGCCTTGGGATCAGGCCAACAATCATCGAGAAAGACTTCTGGGTCTGCGTAGTGCTGAAATTTCTCTTCCAGAAATCGCGGTTCGGAAAATCTGTGGTCTTCAAGGGCGGGACATCTCTTTCGAAGGCACACGGCCTGATCGAACGTTTCTCCGAAGACATTGATCTGGTCCTCGATTGGAAGGTTATCGGCTTCGGCGCCGGCCTCAGGGACCCGATGGAAGACTTCGCTTCAAAAAGTAAGCAGGACCACTTCAACAAAGAAATAAACCGCCTTGCGGCGGACTACATCGCCAAGACGCTTTGCCCGGAACTGGAAGATCTTCTCCGACAGGAAGGCGTCGGGCTGTCGGCTACCGTCGATCGGGACGATCCGCATAGTGTCAATGTCCGGTATCCTGCAGCTTTTGCGGAGGCTTATATCCGCCCCGAAGTCCGCCTCGAAATCGGCCCGCTTGCTTCGTGGGTTCCCTCCGCTACGCACGTGATCCGGCCCTACGCCTTCGACGTCGTGCCCGAGGTATTCGAAAACCCGGCCTGCGAAGTTGTGGCAATCGCAGCTGAACGGACCTTCTGGGAGAAGGCGACAATTCTTCATCAGGAGGCGCACCGGAAAACCCTAATCCCGCAACGCTATTCGCGACACTACTACGATCTCTACAAGCTCGCTGTGAGTCGCGTCAGGGCANNCTCGCGGTTCCGGGCTCGTTGAAACTGCTCCCGACGACACCTTCGCAAGTGGAGGACCTCGCACAGGACTACGAAGAGATGCAAGTGATGCTGTTCGGTGCACCTCCTCAATTCCAAGACATTCTTGATGAATTAAGAAACCTGGAGGCCGAGATTAACGCAACCGCTCAAAAAGACGAGTTGGGAAGCCCATGACTCTACAAGCGCAGACGGCTGTTAAAGCAGACTAAGTCGGACGATGTCGGGCAGGGCCAACAAACTTCGCCCCGTCCATCGTTCCGATGAAGCGATCTAAACTGCATAGGGATGCTAATGCAGACGGTATCTGGAGGCCGTGCCGTGAGGACGGCATGAAGGGGCGGATATAGGTCCCTTGGTGGGCACGAAGTGTTGGAGGATGCGTGAACGTTTTTGACTTGGATCAATCAATCATCGGAGACTACGAGCGGTTTGCGAGATCATTTACGCAGATTCGGGCTGAAGATATCCGAACTCAGGTCGATGCTCTTTACGCAACGGGGCGCTTTTGGCCCGAGCCACTGATTAGCATCAATCCCCACTATGAACGCGACGCGAGCGTCGAGACGTTGGTGGAAGAGGGATTCTTGCATCCAGACACGGCGAAGATCTTTCGCGTTGGTGATTCTCCGATCACTTTGTATCGGCATCAGGCACAGGCTGTCGCAAAAGCCTCCAAAGGCAATAGTTTCGTAGTCACAACGGGGACAGGTTCTGGAAAGTCCCTCTGTTTCTTCATCCCGATCATCGACGCAGCTATCCGAGCGCGAGCGGCTGGTGATAAACCGCGTACTCGGGCGATCATCGTGTACCCGATGAATGCGCTGGCGAATAGCCAGATGCAGGAGCTCCAGAAGTTCGTAGAGCAGGCTGGCCTTCCAGAAGCGTTGCGACCCACCTTTGCTCGATATACAGGGCAAGAGGACAACGAGGAACGGGATCTGATCAAGACTGCAAAACCCGATATCCTCCTCACGAATTTCATGATGCTTGAACTGCTCATGACGCGACAGAGTGAGCGGGACCAGACGGTGATCGGCAATGCGGAAGGGCTCGATTTCCTCGTGCTCGATGAACTCCACACTTATCGTGGACGCCAAGGAGCCGACGTAGCGATGCTCGTTCGCCGGGTCCGCGATCGTCTTTGCAGAAACAAGGTGCCAATCTGCATCGGCACCTCGGCGACCATGGCCAATGAAGGAGAGGACCAAACTCGTGCGGCTGCAGTGGCGAAGGTTGCGACTCGTCTCTTCGGAGTGAGAGTCACACCTGACGCCATCATCGACGAAAGCCTAGAAAGAGCCACCGATGCCGCCGTAAAGGTCTCTCGGCAGAGCTTGGCGTCAGCAGTCGACTCGGAAATTCCCAGATCACTTGGCGATGATGCTCTCCGTTCGCATCCTCTGGCGATCTGGATTGAGCTTCAAATCGGACTCCGAGACGGGCAACGGCTAAGCCGTCGCGACCCCATTACGATCCGCGAGGCAGCGGCCCGGCTGGCGAAGGACGCTGACCGCGATGAGACGCGGTGCCGGCTGCAACTTCAGAACATGCTGACGTTGATGAGCAAACCGGCCGCGGAACGGGGCGGGAAGGGCGAGCGGGCCTTCTTGGCGTTCAAGCTCCACCGATTCATTTCCGGCGCCGGCTTCGTCTATGCGACCCTGAAGGGTGCCGGACAGCGCCGGGTAACGCTAGAAGGCCAACGATTCGATCCAGCCGATCCGGACTCTCGCCTCTATCCCACGTTCTTCTGCCGAACCTGCGGGCAGGAATTTCATCCGGTGCTTCTCGCAAGTCGAGACAACGCTCGCCATGTGCTGCCCCGAGCCATAGACGAGACGCCGATTGAAGATGAAGATTCGGACGAGGAGGCGGGATACCTCATGCCGGAGCCGGATGACGATCCGGATTATGGATTCTCTGGCGAGGCAGAAGATTTTCCAGAAGAATGGACAGAGATCGGGCCGGGTGGTGTCAGGCGGTTGAGGTCAGACAGGCGCCCTCTCGCGCCCCAGCGAATCGCGGTCGGCGCGACAGGCAAAGTTGGGACCGATGGCAAGAATTCCCTATTTCTGCCCGGAAAGTTTCGGTTCTGTCCAAACTGCAAGGATCAACCACCTGGACAAGCTCGCGAGATCAATAAGCTCGCCGGCCTTTCCGCGGAAGGTCGAAGTTCGGCAACTACCCTCTTGGTGTCCAGCGCACTGCGATGGATGAATCGACCAGCCAATAAGGTTCAGGCTGATAAGCGAAAGCTTCTGGGGTTTACAGACAATCGCCAGGACGCAGCTCTCCAAGCTGGGCACTTCAATGATTTCTTGTTTGTTTCGCTCTTTCGAGCGGCAACCCTGACTGCTGTCCGGGCAGCCGGTCAAAGCGGTCTCGGCGACGATGAATTCGGGCGGCGCCTACAATCCGCGCTGGGTTTCACTTCGGTCAATAAAGCGAGGCGGGCCGAGTGGTTATCGCGTCCGGAAGTGATTGGAGTTGGATTGATTGAAGCCGAACGCGCCCTTTCTCGTGTTCTCGCTCATCGTGTTTGGGCCGACCAGCGTCGCGGTTGGAGGTTCACCAATCCAAGCCTGGAAGAGTTGGGGCTGATTCGGGCGGCGTACGTCGGAGTTGATGAATCGGTAGCCGATCCGGAAGCCTTCGCGTCCGCGGCGCCGGAAGTGCTCCGCCTCTCTCCGGAAAAGCGCCGACAAGCACTGCTCATCCTTCTGGATACCCTTCGCCGGGGCTTGGCCGTCACTGCCGACGCGTTGGACCCAGCCATGGTCGACATCATCGCCACCGCAGCCAGGCAAACCCTTCGTCACCCTTGGTCCATCGCCCAACAGGAGAATCCCCGTATTGCGGCAGCCCTCATGATCGACGCCCCGCGTCGAGAAGACGTCCAGTTACGAGGCGAACCGCTCATCGTTCGTGGTGGACCTCGCAGCAGGCTCGCGAAGCAACTGAATCGCACCGAGATGTGGGGTGGGCGGCTCTCCGCACAAGCTTATCTAGACGTGGTCCGGTCTCTCCTGGAAATCGCGGAGCGGTACCAGCTCGTTCGCCGGGTTCCAACAACATTCGATATCGATGGCTGGCGGCTGGAAGCAAACGCGATCCGCTTGGTTGAAGGCACAGGCCGGGATGATGCAAAGCCCGTCAACACGTACTTCGTCAACCTTTATGAAACTCTCGCTCACTCCTTGGCTCAGGGTGGCGAAGGATTGTTTGGCCTCGAAAGCCGCGAACACACGGCCCAGGTCGAGCAGGAACGCCGCGAATGGCGCGAATGGCGTTTTCGCTGGGGGACTGAGGACCGTGACAAGTTGGAACGCGACAAGGAAAAACTGCGGGAAGAAGGCGAGCCAAACGTGTTCCTTCCGACGCTATTCTGCTCGCCGACGATGGAGCTCGGGGTCGATATTTCAGCGCTGAATGCGGTCTACCTGCGCAATGTTCCGCCAACACCGGCCAATTACGCCCAACGCTCTGGCCGTGCCGGACGGTCAGGCCAAGCAGCGCTGGTGGTTACATATTGTGCCGCACAGAGCCCTCACGACCAGCACTATTTTGGGAAGCCCCAGGAGATGGTAAGTGGTATCGTTCGGCCACCGGCCCTCGAGCTGGCGAATCGCGATCTGATCGAATCTCATCTTCACGCGGTATGGCTCGCCGAATCCGGTCAGAATCTCAAAGAGGACATCCCCCATGTTCTGGACCTCGGTATCGCACACTTGCCCATTCGGAAGGAGATCGAAGCCAATCTCTCCGCCAGCGACCTCGCCAAGCGGGCGAGCGTGGCCATGCTCCGAATCCTGGAGAGTGTGAGCGCCGAGCTCAACATCGAGAACGCTCCGTGGGCCGCGGATCGCGACTCGTTCGTGAGTGCCGTTTCCGCCGCCGCGCCTTGCCGATTCTCGTCTGCGTTCGAACGTTGGCGGCAACTTTATCTGAGTGCCCATGCACAGTTGATGGAAGCCAATCGCAAGTCCGAGATGCACGGGCTCAGCAGCGGCGAACGCCGCGACGCAAAACTGGCACAAGCGCAGGCCAATGAGCAACTCGCACTGCTCGAAAAGGGCCGATCCACCGGCGGGTCGGACTTCTACACGTACCGTTACTTGGCGACAGAAGGCTTCCTGCCAGGATATAACTTTCCGCGTTTACCGATCTACGCCTATGTTCCCGCCCTCGGTGCGGGAGGGCCCAAAGCGGCCTACCTACAGCGTGCGCGGTTCCTCGCGATCGCTGAGTTTGGGCCGCGCAGTCTTATCTATCACGAGGGGCGCGCGTTCCGCGTTCACAAAGCCAAACTCTCGCCAGAACAGCGTAATGCGGATGGAGGACGCCTGGCCACCAAAACTCTTTTTGTCTGTGAGCAATGCGGGGCCGCGCACGACTCCGAGCCTGAACGTTGTCACGTTTGCAACGCCAACATGGGTGGCGTCAATCCGATCCGCAACATTGTTCGAATCGACAACGTCGAAACCAAGCCGGCCGAACGAATCACCGCTAACGACGAAGACAGACAGCGGCAGGGTTTCGAGATTCAAACGGTGTTCTCCTGGCCACGTCGCGATGGGCGATTTGATGTGACCTCTGCAATTGCGCAGGACGAACATGGGCCTATTCTGCGAATCGACTACGCACCCGGCGCTACGATAAGCAGAGTCAATAAAGGGCTTCGGCGCAGGAAAGAGAAGAGTCTTCTCGGTTTCGGGATCGAACCCGCTTCCGGCCGTTGGGTCGGCAGCCCCGAGGAAGCCAACGACGGCGACGCGGATCAGGCGCCACCCGACAGTGCTGCCCCGCAACGGATCGTCCCAATCGTGGAAGACAATAAGAACGCGGCGCTTTTCAGATTGGCTGTGGAACCTCGGTCCATGGTGACTACTACCACGCTTCAACATGCATTCACACGCGGCCTTGAGACCGTATTCCAGTTGGAAGAGGGTGAGACGCTCACCGAGCCAGTGCCGAACCGAGATAACCGAAAGGCCATTCTCGCGTTTGAGGCAACAGAGGGCGGAGCCGGAGTATTGACGCGTCTGGTATCAGAACCGAAACGACTCGCCGATGTTGCCAGGTCCGCTCTTGGCTTAATGCACTTCCAGAATCTCGATTTTGCTATTGGCACGGGCGACCCCGCCGACCTAGTCGAAGATGCAAATGCTCAATGTGTGAAGGGCTGCTATCGGTGCCTCCTGTCCTACTACAACCAACCGGACCACGAACACATTGACCGCACAGATCCCGAACTTCTGGAGACTCTGCTTCGCCTCGCACGCGCTAACGTAATCCCCATGGTGGTCAAGCAGCCTAACAACACAAATAGCCTGAACGCACGAATCAACGGCGCAGGCGTGCCAGACCCCGATCCGAATCCCCTACTGGTCGCCGGCACGTCGTTCCCCCTTGTGTGGCGCTCCCATCTAGTAGTGGCATCGGAAATCGCACTCACACCAGAACAGCGGTCCGCTCTGGAGGCTCTTGGCTTTTCCGTTGTTCACATTGACAACAATTCCAGTGAAGCGCCCGCCGAACTCGTGAGGTTGCTGGGAGTCCGACAATGAGTACCCAGTTCGCACCAGGGGATCTCGTCTTTGCGCGCGGGCGGGAATGGGTGGCCATGCCGTCCCCAGAGGCCGATTGGCTTTGCCTTCGACCGCTATCCGGAGCTGAGGCGGACATTCAGTACCTGCGTCCAGAACTAGAGCGCGATCCCGTCAGGCCGGCGCGCTTTGGATTACCCGACTCAAAGGTGCTGGCAACTCAGGACGCCGCGCGAATTCTGGCGGACGCACTTCGTCTATCGCTGAGAAGAGGAGCAGGCCCATTCCGATCGGCAGCAAGACTCGGGTTCGAACCACGCGCCTACCAATTGGTTCCTCTATTGATGGCGCTTCGCCTCCCAACCGTGCGGCTCATGATCGCGGACGACGTCGGTATCGGTAAAACCATCGAGGCCGGCCTTATCATCCGCGAATTGCTCGACCGCGGCGAGGTTGATCGGATCGCAGTGCTCTGTCCTCCGCACCTGGTGGAGCAGTGGACCACCGAACTTAAGACAAAGTTTGACCTCGATGCCGTGGCTGTCACCGCCGCCACCGCGGCCCGCCTGGAACGGGGACTACCCGCGTCGCAAACACTCTTCGACGCCCATCCCTTCACGGTCGTGAGCCTGGACTACATCAAAGCAGACAAGCGGCGCGACAGCTTCGCACGATCCTGTCCCAAGACCATTGTTGTCGACGAGGCACACGCGTGCGTCGGTGCGCATCAAGGCAGGCAGCAGCGGTTTGAACTGCTCAAGCTCCTCTCCCAGGATCAGGAGCGCCATCTCATTCTTTTGACCGCTACGCCGCACAGTGGAGATGAGGCCGCTTTCGACCGGCTACTCGGCCTTCTCGATCCTGGTTTCTCTTTGGGTGCATTGGACGATGAAGATTCGCGAATCCGCCTGGCGCGACATTTCGTTCAACGGCAGCGCGTCGATATCACCGGGCGCGATTGGGGTGAAGACCGCTCTTTCCCTCGCCATGAGACAACCGAACAGCCTTACCCGCTCGATTCCGCTCATCTCTCGTTTCACGAAGCCGTCCTCGACTATTGCCTCAGCGTAGTGTCTACCTCGGGAGAGGATCAACACCGGAGACGCCTCGCTTTCTGGGGAACGCTGGCACTCATGCGCTGCGTTGGATCGTCTCCCGCCGCCGCAGCCAGCGCCCTCCGCAATCGGCTTTCCGGGGATCTGGACAAGCTTGGGGAACAGGTCTTCGACGATGATGAAGCCGAGTCGATTGATGTCGAACCTGCATCAGGACTCGCGAAGGACGAAGCACTGGAGCAGTTGATCGCGCAGGCGGACCGGCTGGTCAAGGCCAAAGACCCGAAGTTATCCGCCGTCGTTGAGCTCCTTAAACCGCTGGTCGCCCAGGGAGCCAATCCCGTCGTATTCTGCCGCTTCATCGCCACTGCGGAACACGTCGCGGAGGGACTGCGCAAGGCTTTTCCTCATCTCCGCGTCGAGGCGGTGACTGGAGTACTTCCCTCTGACGAACGCCGCGCTCGCGTCGACGACATGGGCTCCGCGATGCAGCGGTTGCTTGTTGCTACCGACTGCCTCTCGGAAGGCATTAATCTCCAGACTCTCTTTGACGCCGTCGTCCACTACGACCTCTCGTGGAATCCAACGCGCCACCAACAGCGTGAGGGTCGAGTGGACCGCTTCGGCCAGTCCTCGCTCATTGTTCGCTCCGTTCTCCTCTATTCCCCAGATAGCGCGATCGATGGAGCGGTGCTTGATGTCATTCTGCGTAAGGCCGCAGCCATCCGGAAAGCAACGGGCGTAACCGTTCCATTACCGGAGGAGCGCGGAGCTGTTACCGGCGCTCTGATGAATGCGGTGCTTCTGCGCAAGGGCAAATCACCACAGTTGAGTTTAGATTTTGGCTTCGACCAAGATGCCCGAAGCATGGAGACGCGATGGCGCGATGCGCAGGAAGGCGAAAGCCGCTCCCGCGCTCGATTCGCCCAGAACGCGATCAAGCCCCAGGAAGTCGCACCCGAATGGCGCCGGTGGCGGGAGCTCATGGGTGGACCCGCCGAAGTTCGTCGTTTCGTGGAACGCGCCCTGAGCCGACTGGACGCTCCCTTGGATCTGAGTGGAACTGTGCCACAGGCGCACTTGAGCGCACTGCCCGTGACGCTGAAAGAACGGCTGGCTGCCCGCGGCCTCGAAGGCTCCATCCGGCTAGGCTTTGAGGAACCAGCCCCGCCTAACGCGGAAGTTGTGGTCCGAAGCCATCCTCTACCGGCGACGCTCGCCGAAGCGCTCCTCGAAGCGGCACTCGATCCCAGTGCCAGCCCTGTACCGCCGATCGGTCGGGCCGGCGCGTGGCTGACCCCGGCTGTCAAAATAATCACAACACTCGCTCTCCTTCGCTTGCGCTTCAAACTGGTGATTCGAGGGCGCAAGGAGAAGTTGTTGCTCGTCGAAGAGTCCGCAGCAATCGCATTCGAAGGAACCGCCGAATCACCGTGCGCCGATGGCGCAGCCGCGTGGAGCCTGCTTGAAGTAAATGCCAGCGGCAATCTTGCAGACGTTGCTCGGGACCGCATGGTGGAACAAGCTCGAAGCCGAGTCTCGGCATTGCTCGACGGTCCAATAGCGGCATATGCCCGACAACGAGCCGCATCGCTCGCAAAAGACCATGGCCGCGTTCGCACAGCCGGCATCAACGTCCCGCGCGTGACGGTTGAGCCAGTCTTGCCCGCTGACGTGATGGGCGTCTTCGCATTGATTCCGGGGGGCATCTAATTGGCCCAAAACAAGGCACCGGCGAAGAAAACCGCCGCAAAACATTCCACCAACGCTAAGGCTTCGAGGGCGCGGCGTTCTTCGTCGGTCGTATTCGACACCATTACGTTAGAAGGTGGCCTCATTTCGTCGGCCATGCTTGCGCGAATCGCCGCGCGAGGCGCCGCGAATCAGACCGAGGCCGATTACGCGGTCCCCAAAGGGCTTACACTGCGCGACGAGATCGCCAGATATTTCCGAATCGGCGCCGCTCTCTTCAAGGACTTTGCCGCCAGCCCCACTCCATCCGCCGGTGCGGCATTGTCTCTAATGGACGGGCTACTCAGCCAGGTGTTTGGTTTCACGGACGTCGAAGCGCGTCGTGACGAAGGTCAGACCATTGCTCTCGAAGCAAAGAAGGGTCGCGTTCCCGTGGTCATCGTTCCTCCATCTGACGACCTGGACCGCGCGAGCGCCTTCCTCTCCGCATCTCATGGAACAGAACTCGGCCGCAGGCGATCCGCTGCTTCCTCCTTGCAGGATTGGCTCAATCACACCGATCAGGCTCTCTGGGGCTTTTGCACCAACGGAGACCAGGTTCGGCTGATGCGCGACAACGCCAGCCTCACGCGGCCGGCTTTTGTCGAGGTCAACCTCCGCCAGATCTTCGAAAGCGAAAACTTCGCCGACTTCGCCGCTATTTGGCAACTCTTCCATTCCACACGCTTTGGGGCGCCGGGAACGCCGGTGACGGATTGCGCCCTCGAACGCTGGCATGAGGCCGGTGCAAGCGAAGGCCTGGTAGCGCGGGACCGCCTCCGTGACGGCGTGGAAACCGCGCTCCTGGCGTTCGGCAATGGATTCCTCGCGCATCCAGAAAACAGCAGCCTCCGCACGCGTGTCACTGCCGGCGAACTGCCATTACCGGAGTTCTTCGGCCAACTGCTTCGCCTGGTGTACCGGCTCATCTTTCTACTTGTGGCCGAAGATCGGGGATTACTCCATCCGCCCGGTGCTTCGCCGAGCGCCGCCAAACTTTACGCCGAGGGTTACTCCCTCAGCGCCCTCCGCGACCGCGCCATCCGCCGAACCGCCTGGGACCAGCACTTCGACCGTTGGGAAGGTCTGCTCATCACCTTCGCCGGACTCGCCCAGGGCCAACCGAAAATCGCACTCCCCGCGCTCGGTGGACTGTTCGACAACGTCATCCCCGACCTCGAACGAGCGCGCCTTTCGAACCGCGCGCTCATGGAAGCCGTCTACCGCTTGGCCTGGCTCAAAGACGACGCGAGCCTGGTCCCCGTTAACTGGCGGGACATGGAAACCGAAGAACTCGGTTCCGTCTACGAAAGTCTCCTCGAACTCACCCCGATCCTGGTGGATGAGGGACGCGGCATCAGCTTCGCCGAGGGCGACGAAACCAAAGGCAACCAGCGAAAGACCACAGGCAGCTACTACACGCCCGATAGCTTGGTGCAGACGCTTCTCGATAGCGCCTTGGACCCGGTGCTCGATCGCGTCGAATCCGAGTCCAACGGCAAGGTTCAGGGATTGCTCGGCGTCACCGTCATCGATCCCGCCTGCGGCTCCGGTCACTTCCTATTGGCGGCGGCGCGCAGAATTGCCGCACGCGTGGCGCGCGCCCGAACCGGCGGCGTCGCCTCGGCCCAGGACTATCGCCATGCTTTGCGCGATGTGGTCCGTTCCTGCGTCCATGGAGTGGACCGAAATCCTATGGCCGTCGAACTCACCAAGGTGGCGCTGTGGATTGAAACTGTCGAACCCGGCAAGCCGCTCGGATTCCTAGACGCGAGCATCCTCTGCGGCGATTCGCTCCTCGGTGTCTTTAACCTCGAAGTACTTCGCGAGGGCATCCCGGACGCTGCTTACAAACCTCTCTCGGGAGATGACAAGGATGCAGCCAAGTATTTCGAGCGCCGCAACAAGGCCGAACGTGATGGACAGGGTACGCTTGACTTCACTGGTGGCAAGAACTTGCTGCCCGCTGCGCCGCCATTGGCGGCATCGCTACGCGCAGTCCGCAATTTGCCCGAAGACACCACCGGCGAAATCGCTGAAAAGAAGAAGCGACTCGCCGCCGCGAAGTCCGAGCGTCAACTTTGGAGTTGGCGCGTTGCGGCGGACCTGTACATCGCGGCGTTCCTGCTACCGAAAAAGGACGCTCCTCGCGAGCCTGGAGCCGCGCTGGTGCCGACGACCGACCATGTTTGGCGGACGCTGTCCGGCGGACAAGTGTATGGGCCATTGGTGGGTGCGGCCCGCGCGATGGTTGATAGGGCGCGCGTATTCCACTGGCCGCTCGAATTTCCAGAAGTGATGTCGGTAGGCGGCTTCGATGTGGTGATCGGCAATCCTCCTTGGGAGCGCATCAAGCTTCAGGAACAGGAGTTTTTTGCGGTACGCGAGGCCGGAATCGCGCTAGCTCCAACCACTGATGCACGCACCAAGATGATTGCCAATCTTATGAAAGCTCCAAAAGGAACAAGGGAACGCCGCCTGTTTGAAGAATTCGAAGTGGCAAAGCGCACTGCTGAAGCATCCTCGATCTTTGCGCGAGAGGCCGGCCGCTTTCTGCTGACCGGACGGGGAGACGTCAACACTTATGCGCTATTTGCTGAACTCTTCGGGAGCATCCTCAACCAATCGGGACGGGCTGGAGCAATTGTTCCGACCGGGATCGCAACCGATGCCACGACCGCTCCGTACTTTGAGTCGATCTTGCGGGAACGTAGAATCATAAGCCTGCACGACTTTCAGACCGGCCTTGGATATTTCGACAGGATCGGACATGCACGATTCAAGTTTTCGCTCCTAACTACCGGAGGTCGAAACTCTGGCCCGATTGACATTCCTTTTAGCTTTTTTTCTCGGACACAAGCCGACTTCAGGGACAAACAACGGCACTTCACTCTGAGCGCCGACGACATTGCGTGCATCCATCCAAATATCCGAACCGTACCCATATTCCGCTCACGGTATGATGCCGAACTGACAGCGAAGATTTACTCGCGAGTTCCGGTTCTGATTGACGAGCGCCGAAGCGATGTCGGAAATCCCTGGGGCGTGTCCCTAAAAACGATGTTTCACATGTCGAACGACTCCCACCTCTTCCGCTCGTCCGAGTGGCTTGAAGCGCAAGGCTTCCGATCTTCGGGAGGCAGGTACACCAACGGAAGAGAGCAATTCGATCGACTATTTGAGGGGCGACTTGGGCACCAATACAACCACCGCTTCGCTTCGCAGGCAAATGGCATCTTGGTCGAAACACGTGCTGAAGAGCTTCAGTCATCGTCCTTTGTTGTTACTGGCCAGCACTACGCGCCAACAGCGGAATCGAACAAGTGGCTTTCACGGCACCGTAATAGTTGCGCGTCCGGTCTACTAGGGTTTCGACGCGTAGCGCGGTCCGATGACGAGCGAACCGTTATTGCGTCGATTATTCCTTATGGTGCGACGTCATACGGATGGATACTCGCCGTCGGGCCTGGGCCGATAGATCTCTGCATGCTGTGCGCTCTGTTCAACAGCGTGGTTTTTGATTATTGCCTCAGAAACTCGTTAAACCAACCAAGCATACCCCAGGAAACGATGAAACAAGTCGCGGCACCTCCACCATCGGCGTTGAGCGCCCATGCGCGGACGAGGATAGTTTGCAATGTGGTTGAGCTCACCTGCACCGCTTGGGACCTACAAGTCTTTCTTGACGACGTCTGGCACAACGCCGACCCGACGCTTCGTGCTGCGATCGAACGGCAGTGGCACGAAAATCGCGACAAGACTGGAGGACACGTCTATGACACCTCTGCCTGGTACTCTCGCCCCCAGGAGTGGTGTCCGCTTCCGCCGTTCAAGTGGCACGAAGACCGCCGCGCCGTGCTGCGTGCCGAACTCGACGCCTCGTATGCTCGCGCCTACGGTCTAACGCGCGACGAACTCCGCTACATCCTCGACCCGGCCGACGTGATGGGCGAGGACTATCCCTCGGAAACCTTCCGCGTGCTCAAGAACAACGAGATGAAGAAGTTCGGCGAATACCGGACCCGCCGCTTGGTACTGGAAGCCTGGAACCGAATGGAAGCCGGCGACTTGAAATGATCGAGAATCCCCCATCCTTCGTCGTTCGCACCGAACTCCACAAGGCCGCCTTCGACAATGGCTTTCGCATCGACTTGGGGCTGGACTCCGGTTGGCTTCACTTCCGCTCCACCACCGCGCAGGGCGATATCTGGCTGGGCGCGGGCTCGAAGGACGGTCCATGGCTACTGGCGGTCGGCCTTGCAGCCGTCGCCACTGAACTCGGAATTCCGCCAGCCACGCCTCCGACCGCGGCCGTGAACGCACCGGCCGGAACCGTGTATTCGTTCGACGCCATCGACGAACTCCACGACGCCCTCGACCGGACCTACCGCCTCGGCGTCAGCCTGCCTGACGCCCCGCTGAAGGAGTTCCTTGCAAAGACCAATTCCATCCCGCGCACCACGGAAGCCGAGCGGCTAGTGGTGCAGCGCGTCGGCCAGGACGTTTTCCGCAAAGCGCTCATGGAGTATTGGAAGGGCCGCTGCCCGCTGACCGGAATCACCGACCCAGCCCTTCTCCGCGCCTCGCACATCGTGCCGTGGGCCGAATGCGAAACCGACGCCCTGCGCCTCGACGTCCACAACGGCCTCCTACTCTCCGCCCTCTGGGACGCCGCCTTCGACGCCGGGCTCGTCAGCTTCGACGATGAAGGCCGGATACTGCGCTCACCAGCGCTAACGCCCGCTGCCGCCGACCAATTGAGTATCCAACCGACCGTTCAACTGAACCTAACCGACGCCCACCGCGCTCACCTCGCCCGGCACAGGGTACGGAATGGGTTTCCGACAACGCCGAATAAGGAGGCTCATGCTTAAGCTCACCGCGCTCGCCGTTGGCCACGGCGACGCCACATTGCTCCAATGGTTTCAGGATCCGGGCAAGCCATTCCCCGATGGTCCACTTAATGGTGCATGAAGTCATTTCTAGGGTTCAGGACGAGGGTTTTAACGCGCGGATGGCCGACGGTCCGCAACTCTCTCTGCAACTGCGCCCAAAAACGGTGGGCAAAGAAATGGGCAAAGTAGCCGTCTCGCGGGGAGGGCCTTCCGTGTTTTTAGCTTGGAAGTTATAGAAAAGATTGGCTCCTCAGGTAGGATTCGAACCTACAACCCTTCGGTTAACAGCCGAGCCGCTTGTAGCCGCCTCGCATTGCAAACACAACTACTTGCGCGCGCAAAATGCGGATTATCGCGTTAATTGGGGGGACTCTGGGGGGACCCTTGTCTCCGCTGCGCGCCTGATCGTCTCACGATCGCGCCGGCTAACCCGCATTTTCGCAGCTTTCATCACCGCCCATCTGCTCAGTAGCCTCAATCGCGTTGAGCGCCCGCTTGAGATCGTCGCGCAGAAACCGGCAGATCGCCTTGTTGGCGGCCACGTCCGGCTTCTCCATTTCCGGCATAGCCAGCGCCTCCTCGATCATCTCCAGGAAGCTGAGCAAGACTTGGTAGCAGGTCTCGACCGAGCCATCCGGGAATTCGCGGCCACGGTCCGCTTGGGCGGGAAAGGGCTTCACGTGGGCGTACTTCTCGCTTGGCTTCCATGGCGAGGATAGCCGCAGCATTTCATCGGCTATGGCCTTATGTGCCCATCCCGCACCTTGACCCCACCCGGCCAGGTAGATCTTGCGATCTCGATCCAGCAGGGGGTTCGCGCCCGCTTCCACAATCTTGCCCTGGTTAATGTCCCACTGCAATTCGCCGGCGGCGGTGATGTGCTCCAGTCGCTGGAGAGGATTGAGTTTCTTGGTTTTCCGCATGGTGTCTCGGTTCTATTATAGGCGAACAAAAGACGAATATGCTCACCCGGCTCCGATGGACGTTGCCACGGGGCGTTCACTTGCTGTCAGTGGGGCGAAAGCCGATTTCCGCAGGCCTGGAGCCAGACGGCCACGTCCCGATGGTCTTCTACCCGGAGCGGAATATAATCGGGACGGGAACTCCCTCCGGTGATGGCGTCACGGGCGGGCCGTTCGAGATGGAGATAGGCAAGGAGGAACTGATGCCGTGGAGCCATGACGACTGCCGAGATTGCGGGGAGTACGCGGGCGAACTGTTCATGCTCCGGCCCAAGCTCTGGAAGAGCTTGGGGCTGATGCCCACTGACTGCATTTGTCTGGCATGCCTTTCGAAAAGGCTGGGCAGACCGTTCACGGTTTCTGACTTCACGAAGCGGCCGTTTTGCAACGGCGCGATCAGGGGGGTCCTCGCTGCGAACGAAGCGTTGGCAGCCAGGACGGCTGCGGTACGGAGTCCCCGAAAGGCGAACCGTGCTGATCGCGTCTGAGGTGACCTGCCGTCGACCGCCGGTTGTTACACTGAATCCCAAATGAACAGCGTCTTTTCCAACGGTCCAACGAAGGACTTTGTAATCAATCCATTCACAGACCTCACGCTCGAAACTGCCCAGCTCTACATCGCAGCGCCGTATGTAACAGAGACGGGGCAGCTATTGAGTGCGGCCAAGAACGGGGTGTCCGTCAAACTGTTGGTCGGCCTAAATGCCAGCACTACTCCCCAAGCCCTGGCTGCAGTTTATGGAATACCGAATATTTCGATTCGGTACCTGACACACCGATTTCACGCGAAGATCTACATCTCCGATACTGCGGCATTGGTGGGGTCGTCTAATCTGACGGACGGCGGCCTTCGGTCCAACCGCGAGGCGACGATCCGACTTGACCAGCCGGATGACCTTGATGCCATCGTGGAACTTCGCGCGTTGTTTTCCGAACTCTGGGAGTTTGCCCAGGTGCTGACAGCCGACAAGCTGAAGACGTTTACCGAAACGTACCATCGGGTCAAGCAATCTGGCCCCGGCCCCGATGGGCTGATCGAAGCCGCCGTCGGCAGGGCGGAGCCCATCAACGTCAACGTCGGAAGCAAGACCAGGAAGTCAGAACGTATTTTTCTGGAACAGTTGTGCCGTCAGGTTTACGAACAGTATCGTCCATCGTTCAACGAGGTGACGAAGCTCCTCGAAGAGAACAAGTTCCGCCGGCCCGAACTCGAAGATTTGGGTGCGGCAAACGAGACGAATAGGTTTCTGAATTGGGTGCGATTGACCTACGCTCCTGGGGAGGAAGCGTGGGAAGCTGCGCCCAAGCGAACTCAAGACGAGCGTCGCGCCGAAATCCTCCGTCTCGGTCGCGAGTGGACGAAAACGGACCAAGACAAAATCCCTACAGATTACATAGATTGGCTTCACCGAGTTCAGGAGATATTTGGAACGTCGAGTGGGATTGATGCTGCCTCCAAGGAGGAATTGAGCGAAGGACTCCTGTCGACCCACGCCTTCAGCGAGCAGGCCAGATTTGTGAAAGGGGGGAGGCCGAATCTACCAGGTGCTTTCTGGCATGCCAACAACGAGGATGTCGGCAAGGCGAAGCGGACACTGAAGCACTTAGTTCATGGTGGTGGGGATTTCATCGAACGCCTGCACGACGTACTGTACGACCGATCAAGGAAGCTGGCGTACTTCGGTATGTTTTGTGCGCTCGAGTTGTACGGGACGATTAAACCTCAGGACTGCCCGCCGATGAACGGACGCATGGCAAAAGCTCTTAGGTACCTTGGCTTTGACGTTCGCGGGGAATGATCGTCTCTGGCGCGATGCGTTTGACGATCACTGAATAATAGCTGGTTGAGAAACCGCCGCAGCCTGCTGCCGCTGCTCTGCTTCCTTCTGCCGCTTCTCGTCGGCCGCAATTTGGCGTGCGGCGATTTCGTCTAGGGCGCGCCGCTTCGCTTCCATCCGCACATGGGAGTAGCGGGAAAGCATGGCGCGCGAGACGTGCCCGGCGATGCTCATGATGACTTCGTCGCCTGCGCCGGACTCCGCAAGCTCGGTGACGAGCGTATGGCGGTTATCGTGCCACCGTCCGACGACCTTCGCCTTGTCGCGCACCTTGGTCCATGCTGTCCGCAACGTCGTTACGGGGCTGGTGGGGTCGTTCGGCTGGCCTTTCCCGGCAGGGAAAACATACCACTCCGGCTTGCACTCACCGAACCGACGGATGTACCACGCGGCGTGCGCCTCGAGGGCGATCATGACCGTGTCGTTCAGCGGGATCACCCGGCCCGTGCCTGCGTCGGTCTTTGATTTGCCCACCGTGAGCTGCTTCTTATGGACGAGGTCGATCTGCCGCCACCGGAGTTCGCGCAACTCCTTATCGCGCAATCCGCAGTTCAGATCCACCACGAGGGCGGGGTACATGTTCTTGCTCCGCAGCTTCGCAGCTTCCGCGAGCATGCGCGCCTTCTCGTCGGCGGTGTAGGCGCGTCCGGGCGACGGCGGGAGGGCGAGTTTCATCGCCTTCTCGCGGCGCAGCTTCGCACGAATAAGATCGCCCTGGTCGCCGCACAGCCGCAAGAGGAGCAGCACTTCGTCGTTGATGGTCTTTGGACCGGCTTTCTCCGTGAGGCGATCCGTCTGGTAGCGCTTCACGACGGTCGGCGTGATCTCCACAACGAGTCGCTTGCCGAGGAGGTCGGTCACGTGCCCGAGGGCGTATTCTGCGAACGTCGCAGACTCGTGCTTCGCTTTGTACTCAACCAGGAAATCGTCTGACGCCTGCTTGATCGTTTTTCGGCGCTGGTCGCGGGCTTCCTCCTCGATGACCTGACTGTAGCTTTTCTCCGGGTGTGGCTCTCATGCTGGACA
>PLRZ01000454.1:0-5606 GCA_003164075.1 Bryobacterales bacterium
GACCCTCTTCGCGAGCGGCATCCGCCGTCCCGGAGCGCCGAGAAGAGTCTCGGCGCCGCAGACACGAGTGTCCGCGCCACGTCATGGCTCAGGTCAATTTCCCCAACTATCCGAAATCCCCGGCCGACATCAGGAGTTCTGAATTCAGCGCGGGCGGGCAGGCGAGCACCGCCTGCCCCACCTGCGAAGCTCTCGCCATCGAAAGGAATGGCTCAGTCCATTTTCCCCGCCAGCCAGAAATTGACGGGCGAGATCAGGAGGTCTGAATTTCTTCAACCATCCCGACGGCTTTGACGTGCGCGTGCGCGAGATGAAGGATGCCATCGGGTCCAAGCCGTTCCTCGCGCCGGAACTCCGCGTCAACAGCACCGCGTTCCAGACTCGAACCTGCCGCACCCATTCGCCAGTGGGCCAGCTCTACCACAAGCTGCTCACTTCGCTCGATGCCTGCGGCGAGGATCAGGTAGAGTTGAAGCCGGGAGCCCGGCTCTTACATTTCCTTTCTCGCCGCGCTGTCTCCTTGAAAATCCGCGATCCCCTCGGTGGCGCGAATCCTGATTCCCTTCGCCTCCATCATCACTAAGCCCGGAACGCCGTTCGCCCGAGCCGCTTTGCAATGTTCCAGTTCGATCCCCTCCACGCTATCCAACACAAACGCCGGCCGCCGGTCTTCCCTCAAAAAACCCACATCGACGTTGTTCAACTCAATCCCCTTCGCATGTCTGATAAAGAATCCATAAGCCGGCATAATCCCGAACATCGAGGGCTCCGGATACTCCTTCTCGCGCTCGGGAGTGTCGTAGGCATCGCGTGGCGGCACGCCGCCGGTCGGGCGAAAGAAGAACGCGTTCACCATGTCGGCGGGCTGTTTCGCCACCTGATCGAGCGTCAGACCGCCGCGGTACAGAAGCCGGATGTTGCTCAGCCTGACATCCTCTACGTCATGTCCGGGCAGGCCACTGATGATCGAAGCGTACCGTGGATCGGCGTTATAGACCGTAACGTTGCTGATGCTGACGCGCTTCACCGTGCCGATCGGCGTGCCCTCGGGGGCGCGCAGGCGGCTGCCCAGGCGAATAAAGATCGGGGCGTTCGACACATCGCGCATGGCGATGTTCGAGATCGTGACGTCCTCGATGTGCGCCCCATCGACGCTCTCCAGGGCCAGCCCGCGAGAAGTGTCGAACACGATGTTGGAGATCGCGATGTTGCGGAAATCGCCTTCCGACTCGGTGCCGATCTTGATCCGCCCGGTTGGACCGTCACGGTCGGGCGCCTGTTTCACCGTGCGCTTGTAGGTTCCGTCGAGCAAGGAACCGATTTCGAATCCGCTCACCAGACAATTCGTAATGGTGATATTCTCGCTGACCCGCGCCTCCCCCAGCGCGTGCGTTCCCTTGAGAACGATGGCGTCGTCATTCGGCGAGTTGACGCTGCTATTGGAGATGCGGACGTTGCGGCAGGAGTCCACGTCGATGCCGTCGCGATTGGTGTCGATCGTGACGTTGTCGATGGTCAGATTGTCCACGCCCGTGGCGAGGATTCCGAAGTGGCCGCCGGTCAGGATACTGACATCGCGCAGCGTCACGTTGCGGCAGAGCTTGAGGGCGATGGTCTTGTCGGCGCCCGCTCCGCGTTCTCGCGCCAAGGCCTTACCGGAAATGCGCCCGCCGCCCACGATGGCGATGTTTTCGAGGTTCTCGCCCCAGATCAGGCTGTTGTGAAAATGGCTATGGCCGGAATCCTGGAATTTATCCCACTGGTTGGGCTCCGCGGCGTCGTACTCCGCGGTCTCGCTGCTGGCCTCAATCACCGACCCCGGCTCCAGGTGGAGCCTAATATTGCTGCGCAAACGCAGAGAGCCCGTGACCCACACGCCCGCCGGGAACTCGACTGTCCCGCCGCCGGCCGCGGCTGCGGCCTCGATTGCTTTGCCGATGGCTGTGCGATTCTGCGTCTTGCCATCGCCCTTGGCGCCGAAGGTGGTTATGTCGAATACGGCGGCGGGTAGCGAGAATGCCGCTGCCAGCCCCAGCGTAAGTAGTCTCTTCATGTATTTATGGCACATCGGTTTTCGCGATTCGTTGGTCACCTTGGCGAACTCCAGCGCGGCGTACCATGTGGACGTTCCGGCCGGCCAGTTGGTGAACTCGTTCTTCCGCGCGGTCGCGACGGCGGCGAGCCCTGCCATCATAAGTCCCGCGCATCAGGGTTCGCATTTTAGATAACCAAGTCTCAAGTGTACAGCGACGAGCTGCGTGCGATGCAGGAATGGATGTATATTCCGTACCGCTGGAGCGGCCTGAATCAAAACAGCGGAATACGCACGAACCGGATCTTCACGGCAGGCGAAGCAATCATCGTCTACCGTGCCGGAGTGGCGTCCCCAATCACTCAGAGTTGGAACCTGCTTGTGGAGTGGCTGAAACAGCTCGAAACGCTTCGGGGATACGTCGCCCCAGCAAGATCGTGCTGAAACAGGAAGGCGGGCGGAAGATTGCGGCGTTTCGCCCGTGGGTCATGGTCAGCCGGCCAATTTTCTCAAAATGTGTTTCGCCAGTTGCTCGTTGATCTCGCTGTGCCTTGGCACTGGCTACGAAATGCCCGTCTTCGGATTCCGATACCAATCGTGGTTTCCTCCATGCCGGACGAAGACGCATCCCGATTTATCCAATTTGCGGAGCAGCACGACCCGTTTCATCCGACGGACAATTCCGCCACGCGGCGGATGCCGGGGATTTCACCGCCGGTGAGGTCCCGGTACAGATCGCGGAGGTTGTCCTCAAGCTCTTCGAGGGTTTGTCCCTGCGTCCAGTAATCGGGGAAATCCTCGAAGTAACCGAGCCACATTTCACCGTCTTGCCAATGGACGTACCGGGCACTGCTCATACGCTCAATGTTACCGCGGGCGGGTGTCTGGAGTCTTGGCGTCCCTAATCGCTCAGAGTTGGAACCCCCTTGATGGTGTGGCTGAAACGGCTGGGAAGCCTCGGCGACCTCCGCGACGCAACGCATCCATTCGAGCCGCAACAATGAACGTTAACGGAAGAATGAAGGGCGCTTCTTCACCATGCGGGCAGCCGGCGCCTCGATAGGGGCGACAACGTCTTGTCGGTCCGATAAGTGTCTTGTCCGGGCGCACGCCGTTCTACGCCGCAAGAGTTCGAAACGTGTCCAGGGTCGATCGCCTGTGAGGTTGGCGCCTGTACACCATCTAACCTGAAATTCCCACGCCCCGCCGCGGCCGCTCGCGCCGCACCATGCCGGTATCCTGATGCGGCTCGCCGTCGCATTCAATGGCGATGGTGGTCACCGGATCGTCCGGCGCCTTTTCCGGCAGACCGGTGAAACGCACGCGGAACTTATCCTGGTCGAACTTGATCTTCTTGCCGCCCACCAATAACTTCGCCGATTTCACCTGGTTGGTCAATCCACCCAAAGATACCGTCGACCCCGGCCAGAAGTGTACGTGCATATACAGCGTGTTGCCCTTGCGCGAGAACCGGGCGAACTCGGAACTGTTCGGCTGGCACTTGTCCGACTGGTAGATGGTGCTGCCATTGCGATCCATCCATTTGCCCACCGCGGTCAGGATGCGCACCGATTCCTCGGGGATGGAGCCATCCGCCTTGGGACCGATATTCAGGAGATAGTTGCCGGTGTCGTGCGCGCAGGTGATCAGGTTGCGCACAATCGTCTTGGGGCTCTTCCAATCGTCGTCGGCCTTCTGATAGCCCCAGCTTCCGTTCATGGTCATGCAGGATTCCCAGGCTCGCGTGTCGGCCCGGATGGTCTGCTCGGGAGTGGCGAAATCGCCCGGCAGCCCGGTACGGTTATTGACGATGATCTCGGGCTGGAGTTGGTACACCATGCTGTTCAGCTTCTCGGCTTCCCACTCCTCCGCGGTAAGCGGCCAGTTGACGTCGTACCACAGCACGTCCACTTTGCCGTAATTGGTCATCAGTTCGCGCACCAGGCCGTGAGTATAGTCGACGAAGCGGCGGCGCGCCTGCTCATCGGTCTTGCAGCGGGCGCCGTCGGGATGGTGCCAGTCCATCAGGGAGTAATAGAAGCCCACGCGCAGTCCTTCGGCGCGGGCGGCCTCCACGTACTCTTTCACCAGGTCGCGGCCGGGCCCTTGTTTGGGCGCGCAGTAATCGGTCAACTTAGTGTCGAAGTTACAAAAGCCTTCATGGTGTTTGGTAGTCATCACCATGTACTTCTGTCCGGCCAGCTTGGCCAGTTTGGCCCAATCGCGCGCGGCGTTCGGCTTGGGCTTGAAAAGTTTGGCCTGCTGTTCGTATTCCGCGACGGGAATGCCTTCCTCCTCCATGGCCCATTCGTGACGGCCCAGAGTGCTGTACAGGCCCCAATGAATGAACATCCCGAAACGGGCTTCGTGCCACCACTTCATACGGGCTTCGCGGTCGGCATCGCCGGCGGCGGGCGCCGGAGTGGCGGCGCTGGCGGCTGTCGTGGAAACGGCGGTGGCCGCTCCGGCGGCCATCAATTGCAGAGATTCGCGTCTGGTCATGGACGGGGCTCCTGGGTCATTAGCGTAACATGTGTGCGGAGGTTCGGGGATATCATGAAGCATGCGGTATTTGCCGGCGATCTGCTGTGCCGGCCCGATGTTCAGACCTCCTGATGTCGCCCGGCAATTTCTGCCTGGCGGGAAAATGGGCTGCGCCATTCCTTTCGATAGCGAGAGCTTCGCAGGTGGGGCAGGNNTTCCACGACATCAGGAGTTCCGACTCTGCGGATTTTGCAGATCCTCTTAAAGCATGCCCCACCACGGGCGCGGCATGTCGTAAACTGGTGCGGAGGTTGAGCCGTTATGCCCTTTTGTACGAAATGCGGTGCCAATGTGACCGGCACCTTTTGCAGTCAATGCGGCACGCCCGCTGCTGGCGCGGCCGCGCAAGCCCCGCCTGCGATGGCGACGCCTTATGCCCAGCCGGTTCCTCCCGTTGGCGCCCCGATGGCCCGGAAAACCAGCCCGCTCGTGTGGGTGCTGGTCATCGTACTGGGACTCTTCGTCCTCGGCGGCATCGGCGTAGTCAGCATCATCGGATTGATCGCCCATCGCGCGCGTCAGGCAGGCGTGTCGTTTGACCGTGGGCGCGACGGCGGTTTTGCGATTCAGACCCGCGGGGCCGACGGCAAAAATGCCACCGTGGAGTTCGGCACTGCGGCGGGAAAAGCGCCTCGCTGGGTGCCGGAGTACCCGGGATCGCATCCCACTTTCTCCATGCGGGGAACCGCGGACGGCGGGGCCGAGGGCGGTAACTTCACCTTCACCACATCCGACGACCCCTCGAAGGTGAAGTCCTTCTACATGGACAAGTGCAGAGACTTGGGGATGAAGCTCAACCTGGAGAGTACTACCGAAGAAGGCGGTATGATCGTCGCCGCGGACGAAGGTGGGGACCGGCGTTCTTTGACGGTGATCGTCGGCGGTAATCGCGGCGAAACCACCGTCAACGTGACCTACGGCCGGAAGTAGCGTTTGGCCGGCACGATTGCCTGCGCCACGCCGCCGCATACTTAGCGGCCGCGAAACAATAAGCTCACCAAATGTCTCGAACGTCAGAACTCCTGATGTC
>PLRZ01000454.1:5632-8705 GCA_003164075.1 Bryobacterales bacterium
CGTGCGCAATCGCTCCCTAACGGGGTGCCCTCTGGGCCCGGCTCCGTCAAATGCGCACGCCGAGCCGCGTGCGGGAGCAAGCTCTTCGCGGCTCCTTACGGCCGGGAGAGCAATCGGCGGAGCGCGTGAGGGCAGCTTGCTACCGGCACAGCGAAGCTGCCCCGGCAATGCCGGCGTCTGCGCCGTAGCGTGCCAGAACCAGCGGAATTTCGTCCGCCCGCTGGTTCAGACACCAATGCGGCAAGCCGGCGCTCATGCCGGCGAAGAACGAACTCATCAATTCCGCCACACCGCCGCCTACTACGATTACGTCAGGCTCCAGCAGATCGACGATATTTCCCAGCCACACCGTCAGCAGAAACGCCGTTTCCGTGAGTACCTCGCGGGCTACCGCGTCGCCTTCGTAGAAAGCTGCGCCCACGTGCTCCGCGCGCACTCCCTCCAGGCTGCCGGCATGCGCCAGAATGCGGGACTCCGCCCCTGCCGCCAGTTTCTCCCGCGCGCGCCGCGCGATCTGCGGCCCCGAGGCCAGCGCTTCGATGCAGCCGCGCTTCCCACACGCGCAGAGCGGACCTTTATAATCGATCGACACGTGCCCGCCCTCGGCCGCGCTGCCGGTACGGCCGTGGTAAATCTTGCGGTCGAACACGATCCCCGCTCCGATGCCCGTTCCGAGCGTGGCGTAGAATACGTTGCGATAGCCGGCGCCGGCGCCCCACAGGGCTTCCGCCAAGCCGGCGGCGTTGCCGTCGTTATCCACGCGCGTGGGAACGCCGAAGGCCCGTTCGGTCTCGGCAGCCAACGGAAAATTGCGCCAGCACGGCAGGTTCGGCGGATTGAGCACCACCCCCGTTTCGGGATCCAGCGGACCGGGCGAGCAGATCCCGATTCCCGTCACCTCGGCCTCCGGAGCCGCGGCATAGATCGCGCCGATGGCCTCCTTCACGGCGGCGAATCCGGTGGCGGCGTCTCCCGTGGAGACCATGGGCACGCGCGTTTTATGGGAGATCTCGCCTTCGGCGGTCACCAGCGCGGCAGCCACTTTGGTGCCCCCGATATCCACCCCGACGATCATCAGGCGATCCCGAGCTTGCGCTGCATTTCTTCCAGCGAATAGCCCTTGGTTTCCGGGTATACCGCCAGCACCACGAAGAACTGCACCACCATCATCACCGCGAAGAAGACAAAGGGCACGCCGCCGGATCGCGCCGCCAAAACCGGGAATACTCCGGAGATCAGCGCATTCATGATCCAGTGCGTGAAGCTGCCCAGACTCTGGCCCTTGGCCCGGACGCGCGTGGGGAAGACCTCACTGAGATACACCCAGATCACCGCCCCTTGCGAGAACGCAAAGAACGCGATGAAGGCCACCAGGCACCAGACCAGCAAGTCCTGATGAGTGCCGGCGAAGAAAATGGTGGCCACTCCGGCCAGCGCCACGGCGGTGCCCACTGCGCCGATAAGGAGCAGCGTTTTGCGCCCGATGCGGTCGATCAGCGTCATGGCAAGCATGGTGAACAGCAGGTTGGTGCCGCCCACCGCCACGGATTGCAGGTCGGCCGACACCTTGGTGAATCCGGCCTTGGCGAAGATGTCGTTGAGGTAATAGAGCACCGCATTGATGCCCGAAAACTGGTTGAACATGCCGATGGAAACTGCCAGGAAAATGGGCAGCCGATACTTGTGGGAGAAGAACGGCTCATTGGACGCTGCCTGCTGTTCGTCGACGGAGACCACGATCTGCCGCAGATCCTCCTGGTAATTCGGGTCGCCGGTGGAGCGCAGTACGTCCTCGGCTTCCCGGACCCTGCCCCGTTTGGCCAGCCACCGCGGACTCTCCGGAATGGTGAAGAGCATCACCAGGAACAGCGCCGCCGGAACCGCCGAGATCCCCAGTTTCCAGCGCCATTCCATGTCGCCGAAGCCCATGGTGCCAATCAGATAGTTGGAGAGATACGCCGCCAGAATGCCGAAGACGATATTGAATTGGAAGAAGCCGACCAGCTTGCCGCGCTGCTTGGCGGGCGCGATTTCGGCAATGTACATCGGCCCCAGCACGGACGACGCGCCGATCCCCAGGCCGCCGATGAAGCGCGCCAGCACGAACGAATACCAGTTGAAGGCAAAGGCACAGCCGAGGGCCGAGACCAGATAAAGGACCGCGGTGAGGCGCAGGCTGTTGCGGCGGCCGTACCGGTCGCCGGGAATGCCGCCGAACATGGCTCCCAGAATGGTGCCCACCAGCGCGGCGGAGACCGTGGCTCCGAGTGTCGCGTCGGTGAGGGAATATTGAATGCGGAGGGCCGAGGTGGCGCCCGAAATCACCGCCGTATCGAATCCGAAGAGCAGCCCGCCGAGCGCGGCCACCACCGAACTCTTCGCCAAATAACCGTTAATTGTCATTACGCGTATGGAAAGCGTAACACAAGGCGCGAGGCGAACCCGAGGCCGGCGGCCTAATCTTCTTTCTTCACTACCTTGCGGCAGCGTTCGAACAGTTCCAGCAGCGCGTCGACCTGCTCCTCGGGCGCGCGGCCCTGGGGCTTGCCGGAAAAGCCGGTGCCCGATTGCGCAGTCCGCCCATAACCCGTGGTCACGGCGATAAACTTCATCATTTCGAGCGCCACTTCATTGGTGGTGCGTGGCGCACTGCCGGCTGCCGCGGCTTCCGGAGTTCCGGTCGATCCCGATTCGTTTTCCGCCATCTGTAGTTGATCCTCCGTGTGATACTACTCTAGTGTACTTCGTCGTAAGCGCTCCTCGCGAAAGGCGACCGCTGCTGCGCTGATGCCCCTCACGGCTGTACGGCATGTGCGGAAAATGCGCGGCGGAGCGCAGGCTCATCTCCTCGAAGCGGATGACGGCTGCTGGTATGTGGTGAAGTTTCGCAACAATCCCCAACATTCGCGCATCCTGGTGAATGAACTGGTTTCGTCGGTGCTGCTCGGCTACCTCAAGATTGCCGCGCCGGAGACGGCGCTGATCCAGGTGAGCGCGGAGTTCCTGGCGGCCAATCCGGAAATCCACCTTACTCTGGGGACGCGCCAACTGCCGGTGGAACCGGGCTGGCATT
>PLRZ01000173.1 GCA_003164075.1 Bryobacterales bacterium
GGGGAGCCAAATTCACCTATGGTTCTATCAGGCTTGATTGCCCTCTCGACAGCCCTGCCCCATCATTGGACTCGAAATCTCAGCGCGGATAACCAGGACGCTATCCTGAAAAGGCGTGGGAAAGCCGATGGACAGCATCCTTAGCCAATACAATCGACAGGGCACCCGACGGTGGAAGAGTCGGTTGTTGCGCAGGGACTGACGTTCCCCCGCGATGCGCGAAACCTGGGCGGAGATTTCTGGCCGGAAGAAGAATCCATCGATGAATCGGGCGAGAGCCGCGGCTATCGTCGTAATCCGGTCCGGCAATTTCAGCTCAGGCCTTCGCTTCCCCGCCGCGTTGAATCGCCTCAATGATGATTTCCGCCACCGTCTCTTCGCCGAGTTCGGAACTGATCAGCATGTGGTAGAGATGCGGATTGTTCCAGTTGCACCCGAAGAAGAGCCGGATGAAATCGGCGCGCTGCCGGTCGGTCGCGTGAATCGACTGTTCCACATTTTCCGCCGAGGGCACTCGTGTCCGCACCCGCGCGACCCGCTCGGACCATGGGGCATGAACAAAGACGTGAAGCACGTCTTTGCGGTCCTGCAGGATGCATTGCGCTCCCCGGCCGACAATCACGCAGTTACCCCTGGAGTGCGCCTCTACGATCAGGTTCCTGGCCAGCGCGGCCATGGTTTCCGCGTCGAAGAACGCTGTGTCGGTCACGGTGGCGACCCCCTCGAAGGCCCCGCGCCAGAGGCCTCTCCGGCTGACCCGGTGCATCCACGAGTCAACCCGTTCGTCGTAATCCCGCGCCAGATCGGGATCCACCTGCGCGGCCTTCGCGATGGCGTCGACCAGCGCCTTGTCCAACAGATTCCAGCCCAACTTCTCGGCAACCGCGCGGGCAATACGCCCCCCGCCGCTGCCATACTCCCGGGCAACCGTCAGTACTCGGAACATGAGATTCGCTCCTCTTCGACAAAGACTCCCGCCTTCGTTAACGGCCGATACCGATCCATATCAGGTTGCATAGATATTCGATGTCGTCTTCCAGGCTCTTCTTGGACAACCCCAGCAGGCGGCGGCCAATCAGGCTGCGCACCATGTCTTGAATCGTGAAGGCCAGCGCTTTCACGTCCACCGGTCCGATCTCGCCGCGGTCTACTCCCTTGCGCAGCGCTTGTTCGAGCGTGTGCGCGTGCTTGAGTTGTAAACTCCGGAACTCTTTGGCCAGCAAGGCGGGATGTGCGATGTTGCCGAACTGGGTGGAATAGAGCGTGTAGAAATCGCGGTTTTCCTCGGCGTACCGGGCCCGCGCGGCGATGAGAGCGCGCATCTTGGCGTGTGTGCCGTCCGCCGCCTGCATGCTGGTCCGCACCTGTTCCAACAGTTCGGCGCTGCCGCGCTGCAGGGTCTTCAGGTACACGTCCCGCTTGGATTCGAAATACAGGTAAAGCGTGCCCTTCGCCAAGCCGGCTGCCGCGGCGATTTCGTCCATGGTGGCGCCGACGAAACCCTTCTTCGCAAAAACCTTGCGCGCGGAATCGAGGATCCCGGCGGATCGGAATTCCGAGACGATTTCCTGCTTGGTTCTTCCCGTTGCCGGCATCGAACTGACTCGCCAGTCACTTTATTATATTGCCGTTCACCAGCGGGCGCGGCGAAAATTCTCCATCGCCCGGCGCGCCGTATTAATCTATAGGTGTAAAGAGTATTTTTATCCTAATTATATGCAGCCGATACATTCACCCGCGCTTTCCCCGCTTCTTTGGAGCACCATGGCGTGCACCGTCCTGCTGCTGGCGAGTTGCCGGCAGGCGCCTCAGGCCGCGTCGCAGGCGCCGCCCCCGCGTGTGGATATCGTGGAGGTATCGGTGCAGGATGTCCCGGTGGCCAGGGAATGGATCGGCACGCTGGACGGCCGGGTCAACGCGGACATCCATGCGCAGGTGACCGGGTACCTGCTCCAACAAAACTACCAGGAAGGCTCCGTCGTCCACAAGGGCCAGTTGCTGTTTGAGATCGACCCGCGGCCGTTCCAGGCCGCCTTGAACCAGTCCCGCGGCAATCTGGCGCAGGCCAGGGGAATGCTGCAACAGACCAACGGCAATCTGGCGCAGAGCCAGGCCCGCCTGGGCAAAGCCGACCTGGACGTGAAACGCTACACGCCCCTGGTTAAGACCAAAGCCCTCAGCCAGGAAGAGATGGATAACGCCATCCAAAGCCAGTTGGAAGCACGGGCCGGCGTGGAGGCTTCGCAGGCAACCATTGAGGCCGCAAAGGCCGCCATCGTGGCCGCCGAAGCGGCGGTGGACGACGCCCAAGTGAAGCTCGGGTTTACCAGCATCGTGTCACCCATCGACGGCATCGCCGGCCTGGCCAAGATGCAGGTCGGAGCCCTGGTGGGGCCTTCCACCGGCGAACTCACCACGGTTTCGACGGTGGATCCCATAAAGGCGTATTTCGCCGTGAGCGAGCAGGAATACCTGGCGCGCCACGCGCAAATGCAGGGCAGCGGGCCGGGCGCTACCGCCGGCAACCTGGACCTGATTCTGGCGGATGGATCGGTCTATCCGCATAAAGGCTCATTCTTCATGGCCGATCGCCAGGTGGACCTGGGCACCGGCTCCATGCGCATCGCCGCGCTGTTTCCGAACCCCGGCAATGTGCTCCGGCCGGGGCAGTATTGCCGCGTGCGGTCGGTGGTGGAGACTCGCAAGAACGCCGTACTGGTGCCGCAACGCGCCATTGCCGAACTGCAAGGCACCTCCCAGGTGGCCGTGGTGGGTACCGATAACAAAGTGGAGATCCGCCCCGTCAAGTTGGGCGAAACCATCGGCTCGCAGCGGATTGTCGAAGACGGACTGCACGGCGGCGAACGGATCGTCGTCGAGGGCCTGCAGAAAGTCCGCGGCGGAATGACCGTGGACCCCAGGATCGCGCCTGGACAGGCGGGGGCGAACTAGCGCCATGTCCAGGTTCTTCATTGAACGGCCGATCGTGGCGATCGTGATTGCCATCCTCACGGTGATCATCGGCGGAATCTCCATGGTCACGCTGCCGGTGGCCCAATACCCGGAGATCGTCCCTCCCGAAGTCACCATCGGCGCCACGTATCTGGGCGCCGACGCGCTGACCATCGAGCAATCCGTAGCCGCTCCCATCGAGCAGCAGATGAGCGGCGTGGACAACATGGGGTACATGTTTTCCACCAACGCCAATAACGGCAGCATGTCGCTGCGCGTGAACTTCGACGTCAAGACCCAGCCCAATATCGATCTGATCCTCACGCAGATGCGCGAGTCGCTGGCGGCCACCCAGTTGCCTGCCGACGTCAACAATTACGGTGTGATCATCCGCAAGGCCATGAGCTCGCCGATTTACATGATCGCGCTGTACTCGCCCAAGGGAACGCGCGACCGGAATTTCCTGGCGAACTACGCCTACATCAACATGGTGGACGAACTGGCGCGCACGCCGGGAATCGGCGACGTGCAGATCTACGGCGGCCGTTACGCCATGCAGATCTGGGTCAAGCCCGATCAACTCGCCAAACTGCAGGTCACCGTACCGGAAATCCTGAGTGCCATCCGGCAGCAGAACACCGTGAATCCGGCCGGACAGGTGGGCAGCGAGCCGGCGCCGAAAGGGCAGGAGTTTACGTATTCGGTGCGCGCCCAGGGCCGTTTAATTACGCCCGAAGAGTTCGGCGCCATCGTGATCCGCGCCAATCGCGACGGCTCGGTGCTCCGCCTGCGGGATATTGCGCGGACCGAACTGGGGGCCGAGACTTACAACGTGACGGGCCGCGTCAACGGCCATCCCGCGGCCATCATGCCGCTCTACCAACTGCCCGGATCCAATGCGCTGGATGCCGCCGCGGGCGTCAGGAAGGCGCTGGCCAGGCTCAAAGAGCGCTTCCCGGAGGACGTGGATTACACCGTCTCGCTGGACACCACTCTGCCGGTGACCGAGGGCATTTCGGAAATCGTGATCACGCTGTTCGAAGCGCTGCTGCTGGTAGCGCTGGTGGTGTACGTGTTCCTGCAGGATTGGCGCGCCACCCTCATCCCGCTGCTGGCCGTACCGGTTTCGCTGATCGGCACCTTCATGCTGTTCCCGCTGTTCGGCTTCTCCGTGAATACGCTGTCGCTGTTCGGCCTGGTGCTGGCCATCGGACTGGTGGTGGACGACGCCATCGTAGTGGTGGAAGCCACCCAGCACCACATTGAGGAAGGACTATCGCCCAAAGATGCGGCGCGCAAGGCCATGGAAGAGGTCTCCGCGCCGGTGATCGGAATCGCGGTGATTCTGGCCGCGGTATTCGTCCCCACGGTCTTCGTGCCGGGAATCACCGGCCGTCTGTACCAGCAATTCGCCATTACCATCGCCATCTCGGTGGTCATCTCCGCCTTCAATGCGCTCACTCTGAGCCCGGCGCTTTCGGCGTTGCTGCTCCGGCCGGCCAAGCCGCGCCGCCGCGGGCCATTAGGGAGCTTCTTCAAGATTTTCAACCGCCTCTTCGAGCGCGGGCGGAATGGCTATGTCGCCGGTTGCCGGGCGCTGATTCGAAAGTCGGCCATCGCGCTGGCTGTACTGGCCGGGTGCGCGGGACTGGCGGGATGGTTTGGCACCAAACTGCCCACCGGCTTCCTGCCGGAAGAAGACCTCGGCTACCTGCTGCTTTCGGTGCAGCTTCCCAATGCCGCTTCGTTACAGCGGACCGATGCGGCCGTTCGCAAGGTGGAGGAAATCGTCAAGCAGGTTCCGGCAATCGAAACGTATAGCAGCGTAGTTGGGTATAACTTCCTGAGCGGCGTCCAGAATACTTACTCCGGATTCTTCTTCCTCAAGCTCAGACCGTGGGACGAGCGCAAGAGCAAGGAGGAGCAGGCGTCGGCACTGGTGGGCGTCCTGAACCGCAAGCTGTCGGGGCTGATCGAGGGCACGGCTTTCTCCATCACGCCCCCGGCGATCCCCGGCGTGGGCTCGTCCGGCGGATTCACCTTCATCCTGGAAGACCGCTCCGGCGGAGATATCGCCTTCCTCAATTCCAACCTGCAGCAATTCATGCAGGCGGCCCAAAAGCGGCCGGAACTGACCAATCTGAGCACCACTTTTCTGCCCACCATTCCGCAAGTCTATGTGGATGTGGACCGCGACAAGACCATTTCGCAAGGCATCGTTCTGGGCGACGTGTACCAGACGCTGCAAACCTTCATGGGCGGATCGTTCGTGAACTACTTCAACCGCTTCGGACGCCAGTGGCGCGTCTTCCTGGAGGCCGAAGGAGAACAGCGGACACGCGCCGAGAACATGGACCAGTTTTACGTCCGCAACCAACAGGGCGGCATGGTGCCGCTCTCCGCGCTCACCAACATCAGACGCATCTACGGGCCGGAATTCACCCAGCGCTATGACCTTTACCGCTGCGCCCAGGTCTTCGGCGCCGCCGCGCCGGGCTACAGTTCCGGACAGGCCATGGACGCGCTGGAGCAGGTTTTCAAGCAGACCATGCCCCGCGAGATGGGCTTCGATTATTCGGGCATGTCCTTCCAGGAGCAGGTGGCCCGCCAGGGTCTGTCCCCGCTGGTGATATTCGGCATGTCGCTGGTCTTCGTGTTCCTCATCCTGGCGGCGCTNNGCGCAGATCGGGCTGGTCATGCTGATCGGCTTGGCGGCCAAGAACGCCATTCTGATTGTGGAGTTCGCCAAGGTGCGCTACGAACTGGGAATGTCCCTCATGGACGCCGCGTTGGCGGCGGCCAAGCTCCGACTGCGGCCCATTCTCATGACTTCGTTCGCTTTCGTGCTGGGCTGCGTTCCGCTGTGGATGGCCAGCGGCGCGGGCGCCATCTCCCGGCGGGTGATCGGCAGTTGCGTCATCGGCGGCATGGCGGCCGCTACCGGGATCGCCGTGCTGCTGATTCCGGTCACGTTCTACCTGATGGAAAGATTAGGCGGCAAGCCGGCCAAGGGGCGCCTGCCGGGAGGGGGTCACTAGCATGCGGAGAATTTTTCCCGGCGCCGCTCTGGTAGTGCTCGCGAGCTTCCTCAGCAGTTGCGTCATCGGCCCCAAGTACATCAAACCGGCCGTCGCCGCGCCCACGGCGTTTCGTGGACCGGAGGGCGCGGCGCAGCAATCTTCCATGGCCGATCTGCCGTGGTGGGAGGTCTTCCATGACGAAACGCTGCAGGGCCTGATCCGCACCGCGCTGGCCCATAACCAGGACCTGCGGATCGCCATATCCCGGGTGGAACAGGCGCGGCAACTTTCGGTCCAGGCGCGGTCGCAATACTATCCCTCGGTGGGGTATGAGGGCGGCGTGAGTGCCGGCAAGAATGAATCTTTGGGCGTGGTGTCCGAGTCCGGCGGAAAAACTCGCGGCACCCTGCTGGCCGGTTTCGGCGCAACCTGGGAATTGGACGTGTGGGGCCGGATTCGCTGGGCCAATGAAGCCTCGCTGGCGAATTTTCTGGCCAGCGAGCAGGGGCGCCGCGGCGTGATGCTCTCGCTGGGGAGCACGGTGGCGCAGTCCTATTTCGAGCTGCTGGACCTGGACCTGCGCCTGGACATCGCCCGCCGCGACACCGCCAGCTTTGAGGACAGTCTGAAGATCTTCCGCGCACGGCTGGAAGGTGGAACGGCTTCGCGGCTGGAAACCTCGCGGGCGGAAGCGGCGATGGCCTCCACCGGGGCCAACATTCCCGATCTGGAGCGGCAGATCGCCATCCAGGAAAACGAAATTCGGCTGCTGATCGGCGCCGATCCCGGTCCGATTCCGCGCCAGGGGACGCTGCTGGAACAGACGGTTCCTCCGGAGGTTCCGGCCGGTCTGCCATCGGCTCTACTGGAACGGCGGCCGGATGTGTTGCAGGCCGAACTGGCGGTACGCGCGGCCAATGCGCAGGTGGGAATCGCCAGCACCGCATTCTTCCCGCAGATCGGTTTGACCGGCCTTCTGGGCCGTGCCAGCAGCCCGCTGGAGTCCTTCGCCTGGGGCGCCAATACCGTGTGGAGCACGGCCGCGAGTATCGCCGGCCCCATCTATGAAGGGCCGTCTTTGCGGGCCCAGAAGCGCCAGGCTGTAGCCCACTGGGAAGAGACCCGCATCGAGTATGAGCGTGCCGCGCTGGCGGCATTCCGGGACGTGTCGAACGCGCTGTTCAATCGCCAGAAGCTGGAAGAGGTGCGAACACGTCAAGCCACGGCTGTGCAGGCGTATCGGGAAGCCGTGGATGTGGCGACGCAGCGGTACACCGCGGGTAAGTCGAGCTATTACGAAGTGCTGGAAGCGCAGCAGGAACTTTTTCCGGCCGAAAATGCGCTGGCGCAAACCGAGCTGAATCGCCGGTTGGCGATCGTGCAACTGTACCAGGCGCTGGGAGGCGGGTGGAAGTTGACGGATGCCGAGTGGAGCGGGCCGCCGCCGGGTCCTTCGGCGAACCCCAGGCAGTGAAGCGTCCAGGGAGGTATGGAAATGGTAGCGCACGAGGACGAACGAAAGCAGGAAGTTTTCGCTTGGATCGTGATCGCGGCGATCTTCGGGATGAGCGCTATTTCGTTCTATCTATTGTGGGCCAAGACGGTCTGACGGTAAGGGAGTGCCGGGAATGGCCGGAAATACGCGTCGAGACGAGTCTCCAAACTCCCTATGTCGCTGGCAATTTCGGGCTGCCTGGGGAAATAAGGTGAGCCACTGGGGCCGCCACTCGCTGGCGAGCGTTTCGAAGGTNNGGCGGACTGAAGTCCGCCGCAGACTGAAGTCCGCCCCACCTCCGGGCTCATCCCAAATTCTGCGATCTCATCCCGGACGAATGACCAGGGTCATTTTTCGGGGGAGTCTCCCTCGAAACGAGTACGCTACAGTAAGAACAAGGAGCCGCCATTGTTGAAGTTCACGGTTGTTGCCTCGCTCACACTCTGCGTCCTGTCCGCGCAGCCGAATGCCAGCCGCGCCAGCGGACCGGCACAGTTCGATCTCACCGCCATCGATAAATCCGTCGACCCGTGCGTCAATTTTTACCAGTACGCATGTGGTTCCTGGATGAAGAATAATCCCATCCCGGCCGACCAGGCGATGTGGGGCCGCTTCAACGAACTGATGGATCGCAACCGCGATATCCTCCACGAGATTCTGGAACAGGCGTCCAAGCCCGCCGCCGGCCGCGATGCCACTACCCAGAAGATCGGCGATTACTACGCCGCCTGCCTGGACGAGAAAGCCATCGACGCCAAAGGCCTCGCGCCACTGCGGCCGGAACTGGACCGCATTAGCAACCTCACCGACAAAGCGCAACTCGCCGATGAGATCGCCCGCCTGCACGCCATGGGCGTCGGCGCCCTGTTTCAATTCAATTCCGGCCAGGATTTCAAGGACTCCAATGCGGTGATCGCGCAGTTCGACCAGGGCGGCCTCGGTCTGCCCGACCGCGATTACTACCTCAAAGACGATCCCAAATCCGTGGAATTGCGCCAGAAGTATGTGGTCCATGTGCAGCGCATGTTGGAACTGACCGGCGAGAAGCCCGACCAGGCCAAAGCCGATGCCGCCGCCATCGTGCAGTTCGAAACAGCCCTGGCCAAGGGCTCGCTCGACCTGGTTTCGCGCCGCGATCCCGACAAGATCTATCACAAGATGGGCAAGCCGGAACTGGCGGCGCTCAGCCCCGCCTTCCGCTGGAACGAGTACTTCGCGGCCACTGGCGCGCCCGCGTTTCAATCCATCAACGTCTCTTATCCCGAGTTTGTGAAGACCATCAACGCCACCGTGGAAGGCGCCCCGCTGGCAGTGTGGAAGACCTATTTCACCTGGCAACTGGTACACAGCAGCTCCGCATACCTGCCTGCGCCATTCGCCAGGGAAACTTTCGATTTCTATGGCAAGACGCTGAGCGGAACGGAAGCCATGCGGCCGCGCTGGAAGCGCTGCGTGGATTTCACCGACCAGGAATTGGGCGAGGCGCTGGGCCGCAGTTACGTCGAGAAGACCTTCGGCGCGGAAGGCAAGGCGCGCACTCTGAAAATGGTGGACGCGCTCGAAAAGGCGCTGGGCGAGGATATCGAAAAGCTCGACTGGATGACGCCGGCCACCAAGCAGCAGGCCCTGGTGAAGCTCAAGGCCATCACCAATAAGATCGGCTATCCGGACCGCTGGCGCGATTATTCCAGCGTCGCGATCAAGCCCGACGACCCCCTGGGCAACAGCTTCCGCGCCGACGATTTCGAGTTTCACCGCGAGTTGAATAAGATCGGCAAGCCCGTGGACCGCCTGGAGTGGGACATGACGCCGCCCACGGTCAACGCCTATTACGACCCGCAGATGAACAACATCAATTTCCCCGCCGGCATCCTGCAGCCGCCGTTCTTCTACACCAACGTGGACGACGCGGTGAACTTCGGCGGCATCGGCATGGTGATCGGGCACGAACTGACCCACGGATTCGACGATCAGGGCCGCCAGTTCGACCCTCGCGGCAACCTCAAAGACTGGTGGACTCCCAAAGATGCCGAGGAATTCCAACAGCGCGCGGCCTGCCTGGCCGACGAGTACGGCGGCTTCTCGGTAGCGCCCGGCGCCTTCGTCAACGGCAAGCTGACTCTCGGCGAGAATACCGCCGACAATGGCGGAGCGCGCGTCGCTTTGATGGCGCTGCTGAACACCATCGGCGACAAGACGGCTAAGATCGACGGCTACACCCCGGAGCAGCGTTTCTACCTCTCTTTCGGCCAAATCTGGTGCGAAAATGCGCGTCAAGAGGCGCTGCGGTTGCAGGTGCAGACCAATGAGCACTCGCCCCCGGAATTCCGCGTGAACGGCGTGGTGGTGAATATGCCGGAGTTTCAGAAGGCCTTCTCGTGCAAGCCGGGGCAGCCCATGGCTCCGGTGCATGCCTGCCACGTGTGGTAGGCGGCTTCATTCCGAGCCGCGACCGTGAGGGAGCGATCGGGAACAACACGTTTAGAACTTCCGATGTCGCCCCGCAATTTCAAACTGGCGGGGAAAATGGGCTGAG
>PLRZ01000687.1 GCA_003164075.1 Bryobacterales bacterium
GCGGGTTGATGGCAACCCGAGCAAATGGCTGCGGATCGTTTCCGCGGACGCACGGAGATGAGAACGGCTTGCTCGTTGTCGGCGAAGCTGGCTTGCCCATAGACAAACCCCGGGATGGGATGGCACTGGTGCAGAATTCTGGGAAGACGCATGAGTATCTGGAGATCGTTATGAAGATGAAGACGAATCCCCATTNNAGGAGAAGGATCTTCCTCCCGGCAGAAGACTCGTCGAATACTTCATGCCCTTCCTCGTGCACCTCGCCGGCTCCGGCCTGTCGAAAAGAACCATTCAAAACCACGTCGACAATATGTGGCTGCTCGGCGGAGAGATCATTCGCGACGTGAACGAAGAGCCTTCTCTGAGAAAGGTGGCTGTCGAACAACTTGTCCACAATGTGATCCACGAGGACGGCGGCCCGCTCATCCACAACGGCTGGGAAGATGAGCAGCGCTCCTTCGATTCCACCTGCCGCAAATTCTACCGCTTCCTCACTCAACCCCGGCACTGAGCCCGCCAGTTACCCACAGATTCCCCAGACGAGCCATTTTATTTTAGCGCCTATGCTGGGTCCGGCTCTGTACCTAATTGCGAACACGCGGGCGCTTCGTTACCGAGCCGGGCCCAAAGGGCACCCCGTGAGGGAGCGTATTCCGCGCCTAATAAGCACCCCTGCGCCGTATCCAGCGTCCCCTCAATAGCCGTTTTCCCGCAGCTTCCCGACGGTGAGCGGGGCTTTCAGATCCAGCTTCGCTAACAGCTTTTCTACGTGCTTGGCCAGCACATCGCACTCCAGATTGACGCGGGCGCCGATGCGATAACCGCCTAAAGTCGTATTCCGGTAAGTGTGCGGAATGATGGTCACGGAGAGCACGTCCGATTCCAGTGCGGCGATGGTCAGACTGATGCCATCGATGGCGATCGATCCTTTGTAAACCAGAAAGCGGTCGAGATCGGCGGGTACGCGAATGCGCAGCCACCAGTTTTCGTCGCCCAGCGATTCCAGCCCGAGAAACTCGCCGGCGCCATCCACATGACCCTGCACAATGTGACCGCTCAAGCGGCCGGTGGGCGACATGGGGCGCTCCAGATTGACGCGGGAACCGGGGCGGAGATCGCCCAGATTGCTGCGGCGCAGGGTTTCGGGAGCCAGGTCGGCGGAGAAGGAATCGGGCCGCGGGTCCAAGGCAGTGAGACACACGCCGTTGACGGCGACGCTGGCGCCCTCGGTCATATCGGACATCACGCTGGCGCAGCGGACCTTCAAACGGGCGCCCGCCCCGCGCGGCTGAACGGCATCGACGGCGCCCAATTCTTCAATAATCCCGGTGAACATCGACGTATCCTTCCACTGCAAACTCGTCCGGCGGAATCGGGTGGATGGCCACCTTGTGTATGCGGATGGCGTCGGCGCGGCGGCGCCGTCCGATGCCGCCGGCCAGGGGCAGCGCTTCCAGGCCGCCGAGAATCTTGGGGCCGTAGTAGAAAAAGATGCGGTCCACGCACCCCGATTCGAGCGCGGTCCAGTTGACCTTGCTGCCGGCTTCGATCATCAGCGAGAGGCACTGTTTGCGGGCCAGCCAGTCAATCACGCCGCGAAGATCGGCGCGGCCTCCGGGGCCATCGAGCACCAGCACTTCGATCCCGCGGCCGGCGACAGTTTTGCGGCGCTCGGAGGCGGAGGCCGAGGTGGTGACCACCACCAGGTCGTCTTGGGCGCCGAGCGCCATCCGCGAATCGAGAGGGATGCGCAATTGCGAATCGAGCACGATGCGCAGCAGGGGACGGTGGCGGGGGAGGCCGGAACGGTCGGTGAGTTTCGGATCGTCGGCCAGGACGGTGCCGATGCCGGTGAGGATGGCGTCGTGATCGTGGCGGAGTTCCTGCACGTGGGCGCGCGCGCGAGTACTGGTGATCCAGCCGCGATTGTCGTCGGGCGCGGAGATCTTGCCATCCAGCGTGATGGCGGTCTTCAGAGTAACCAGGGGGCGGCCGGAGCGCATGAAGTGCAGGAACGGCTCGTTGAGTTTCTCGGCCTCGGCGGCGAATTCGAGGGCCATTTCGACTTCGATGCCGGCGTCCCGCAACTGGCGGAATCCGGCGCCGGCCACTAACACATTGGGGTCGGCGATGGGTGCCACCACGCGCGCTATGCCGGCTTGAATCAGGGCCGCGGTGCAGGGCTGCGTGCGGCCCTGGTGGGCGCACGGTTCCAGGTTGATGTAGAGAGTGGCGCCGCGGGCGCGGGCGCCGGCCTCGGCCAGCGCGATCGCCTCGGCGTGCCGCAGGCCGGCATAGGTGTGAAAGCCGCGGCCCACCACCTCGCCGTCGCGCACCAGTACCGCGCCCACCATGGGGTTGGGACTCGCCAGCGCCCGGCCCTTACGGGCAAGATCGAGCGCCTCGCGCATGCATTCGGGGTTCATTTTTCGAATAGCGATTGGATGAACTTTTCGGAGTCGAAGGGCAGCAGGTCTTCGACCTTTTCTCCCACGCCGACATAGCGGATGGGTAAGTTGAGCTCGCGGGCGATAGCTACTACGATGCCGCCCTTGGCGGTGCCATCCAACTTAGTAAGTACAATGCCGGTGACGCCCGAGGACTCGGTGAACTTACGGGCCTGTTCGAGACCGTTTTGCCCAGTAGTGGCATCCAGCACGAGCAGCACCTCATGAGGCGCGCCGGGGATCACCTTGCGGGCGGTGCGGCTCATCTTCTGCAGTTCCAACATGAGGTTCTCTTTGGTCTGCAGGCGGCCGGCGGTATCGACCAGAACGTAGTCGATCTTGCGGGCTTTGGCGGCTTGCACGGCGTCGAAAAGAACGGCGCTGGGGTCGCTGCCGGGGCCCTGGCGGATCACCTGAATACCGGTGCGCTGGCCCCAGACCTCCAATTGTTCGATGGCGGCGGCGCGGAAGGTGT
>PLRZ01000351.1 GCA_003164075.1 Bryobacterales bacterium
GGAACTTGTTACTGAGCCGGGCCCAGGGGGCACCCCGCCAGGGAGCGGTGCTGCTCCGCCGCGCAGCAGTTTCGCGACAGAAACCAGCTAACCGCTTCTAATACACCCATTGCTCGAAGAACTTAGTAAGAAACTTCACTTGATCCTTGCCGGCGGCGCTTTGCAGGGCGGCTTGCAGGTCGGTGCTGGTTACCGGGTTGCCCCAATGCGCCATGGTATAGGCGCGCAGGCCGCGCCAGAAGACGTCGTCGGTAAGTTGGCGGCGCAACTCGGATAATACCCAGGCGCCTTTGTGATAAGGCAGCGAACCGCCGGCCTGCTGCGGGGTTTGCCAGTCGGTGAAGAAAAGCGGCCGGTCCCTGCCCTGCGAGCGGAGCGTGTCGTAAGTCTGTTTGGATGCGGCAATCTCACGGTCGTAGCGGGCTTTGCCGAAGCGCCGCTCCAGAAACGCATCCGCCAGAAACGTGGCCATGCCCTCGCTCAGCCAGAAATCCGACCAGTCTTTGGCGGGGATCCCGATGCCGTACCACTGGTGCGCCAGTTCGTGCGCCAGCAACCACAAGTCGTCGGGATGCTCCGTCATTTTCGCGGCGTAGGCTTCCGGCAGCAGCGTCATGCCCACGGCTTCCTGCTCCACCGTGCCGTGCGTGAAGATCTGCGTGAAGGTGTCGTCTGGGTAAGGCTTGCCGGAACGTTCCACAAGGAAGCGCATGGCGGCGGCGGTAGCGTCGAAGACGTCGGCTTTGCCCAGCACGCGCAGCGTCACGCCGTCCACCTTCCTGGTGCTCTCGGTGAACTCGCCGGCGGCGAAGGCGAACAGGAACGCCGGGTTGGGAGTGTCCAGCGTCCACGCCGTTCCATCGGGGTGTCCACTGGCGGCCACCTTGAATTGCGGCGGCACTTCGAGAGTCAGGCTGAAAGTGGCTCGATCGTCGGGCCGTTCGTCGCAAGGCATCCAGTCGCTGGTGAAGTACGAGGTGTAGATCTGGTCGGAGAAGAAAACCAGCCCCTTGGCGGGCACGGCGGTGTACCGGATAGTCAAGGTACGGTGGTCGTTCTTGTAGGCCGGCGAGGCCAGCACCACGATCAGCGATTTCTCCTTGCGCTCGAAGTAACGCGCCGCTTGCCCCTCCTTGACCGTGGCAATCTCCATATCGCCGGCATCCAATTCCACAACGTCCAGACGTTCGATGCGGCTCACCAGCTTGATGGTCACTTCGCCGGCCATGCGTTTGGCGGCCAGGTCGGGCGTGAGGTGGACGTCATAGTGTTCCACCAGGTAGGGCCGCGGAAGTTGGCCGGCGGCCAGCGGGCCGGACATCGGGGGGCCAATCAGTGCCAGGCCGAGGATCGCCGCCAGGATTTTCATTTTTTCGACAGCTCTAAATGTAATCTTAGCGTACCCACCCAGAGCGGACCGCGGTCGCGATTGTAGGCGGGGTTGTCGACGTGGCTGGCGCCGAGGGTGGCGAAAAAGCCGGGGAAGAGGCGCGCGGAATAGTAGCTTTCCCAAACCGTCTCGGGACCGTAGCGCAGGGCGCCATCGCCGATCAGGAAATCGTAACCGCCGCGGGCCAGGTATTGCGCGTGTACGGCGGAGAGTCCACCGATGGTGAGCGCGGTGCCGACTACGTCATCGGGCCGCTTCCAGCGCGTGGCTTTCACGGAGACGCCGGCGGTGGCCAGACGGTCCATGGCAGTGAAGGCGAAGCTCTCGGTCTTGCCGTCGTTCCACCCCAGGCGTCCGAAGACGCCGATGTCTTTGACCACGTCCTGGTCGGCGCTGATGCCGAAGCCGTATTTCAGAGTACCGATGCGGCGCGTGGCGGTAATGTCGGGCCGGGCGCCGGTCTGCTGCGCCAGGCGAAGGGCGTCGGCGTAAGTTCCCATGTCTGCGTGGTTGAAATAGCTGAGCAGGCGGACGGCGCCTTCGCGAGCGTGGATGTGGCCGCGCAGTTCGCCCTCGAACATGTCGGAGCGGTCGCGGAACAGGCGGCGGTCGAAGCGCTCGCCGTTGGCGACCCGAGGCATGGCGGCGCTGGCATAGCGTAGCGACCAGCGGGGGAAATGCAATTCGTGGACCCAGCCCCAGGTGTAGCCGCGGGTGTCGGCGGGGTAGTCCCAGGCGCCATTGTACATGGTGGCCCAGCCCATGAACTGGGTACGTGGATCGTGGGTGAAGCGGTTGTCGTCGAAGAAGTCGGTGACGGTGAAACGGCCGAGGGTGATGGAGTAGCGTTTGGCGGGGCGGCTGCCGGAGAGCTGATTTTCGTCGCTTTCGACGGCCTCGCGCTCGCTGCCGAGAGCGAAGTCCTGAGTGAAATAGAGGCGGGCAATGTAGGGCTTTGGAGTGGCGGTAGCGACGCGCGGCATCTCACCGTTCGTGAAGTTGGCGATGCCGTTGGTATCGCTGAAGCCGCGTCCGCCGGCAATTTCGGGGTCGAAGTAGAACTGCGTGTTGGGCGCGAGCAGGAAGCCGAAGAAGATGGTGGACGTGAGGGACGCCTCGGCTTCGGGATGGCCCTGCAGGCTGAACGGGCTGGAGTAGGGAGACGTAAAGGCGCCGTGATATTGCCCGATGGAAGTGGCTTGGAAATACAGATTCCAGCGCTCGGAAGCAGGCGGGTCCGCGGACGCGTCTTGCGCGCCGAGCGGCAGAGCCAGAGCGAGGAGGAGAGAGAGCTTTCGGAGGGCCAATAGACATGATCGCAAACTTTGGATGAGAACTTGGTGAATCGCGCCGGTTATCGCGACATCGAATCTCTCCGCCAACAGCGTTCCGTGGCGCCGGCGCGGAAATCCATTTCGAATTCTTCGAGTTCGCGGTGGTCGCCTTCTGCAAACCAGCGGCGTTTCCCGGCCGGGTCCGCGAAGGCGGCGAAGACACGTTCGGGTGTCACGGGATAACTGCGCTCAATCGCGAAAGTGCAGTGGGTAACGGACCGGTTCTGCATACTTATGTATGGGGTTTCGACGTGCAATTACGGGGCGCTACAATGAGCTTTCAAAACAGGAGGAATCGATGCTTTACAGGAAGGCGGAGAAGACCGGAGACGAGTTGTCGATCCTGGGATTCGGGTGCATGCGCCTGGCGCAAAAAGACGGGCGGATAGACGAAGAGAGAGCGGCCCGCCAGATCCGGCATGCCATCGATCGCGGAGTGAACTATATCGACACCGCCTGGCCATACCACGGAGGCCAAAGCGAGCCTTTCGTCGGCCGCACCCTGGCCGGCGGATATCGCGAGCGGGTGAAACTCGCTACCAAGCTGCCGTCGTGGCTCGTCCGGGACCGCGCGGATATGGACCGCTTTCTCGACGCGCAGTTGCGGAAGCTGGCCACGTCCAGGATCGATTACTACCTGGTCCATTCGCTGAATGGAACTACTTGGGACAAGGTTGCCGCCCTGGGCGTGGCGGACTTTCTCGACCGTGCCCGGGGCGACCGGCGAATCGTCAATGCCGGGTTTTCTTTTCACGGCATCCGGGAGGATTTCAAACGGATCGTCGACGCCTATCCCTGGGACTTCTGCCAGATTCAATATAACTATCTCGACGAGGAAAACCAGGCCGGCACGGAGGGGCTGGAATACGCCGCATCGAAGGGCCTGGCGGTGATCGTGATGGAGCCCCTGCGCGGTGGCGCGCTGGCCGCATCGCCGCAGCCGCCGGCCATCGAGGCTCTTTGGAAGGAAGCGGAACGCCGCCGGACCCCGGCCGAATGGGCCCTGCGATGGGTCTGGAATCATCCGCAAGCGACGGTGGTTCTTTCCGGGATGAACGACGAGGCCCAATTGGAAGAGAATCTCCGGATCGCGGCGGATGCGTGGCCCGGTTCGCTCACCGGCGCGGAGCTCGGACTGGTGAGCAGAGTGGGCCGGAAGTATCGGGAAATCATGAAAGTCGGGTGCACCGGCTGCGGGTATTGCCAGCCCTGCCCGTCGGGAGTCAATATCCCGGAATGCTTCACGCTCTTCAATGCATTTCACACTTTCGGCAGGAAGCAGGAGGCCGCGTTCCTCTATGTGGTGCGCATGGGCGGGATACTTACCGGACGGCCGGGTTATGCGTCGCTGTGCTCTCACTGCATGGATTGTGTCGAGAAGTGCCCGCAGGGTCTCGATGTACCAGGTCTGCTGGAGCAGGTTGTCCAGGAGTTCGAGGGGAGCGGGCTAAGCGAGCGCGAGGCCGCGGTGCGGAGCGTCTTCGCGAACTGAG
>PLRZ01000189.1 GCA_003164075.1 Bryobacterales bacterium
ATGTACAGCATTTCGCGCGGGATGAGGGTCTCGACCACCGGGATGCCGTTGTCGCGCGCCAGCGCCAGGATGGCGTCGCGCGTAATGCCCGGAAGCACGGATGCGCCCAGCGGGGGAGTGTGAATCTTGCCGTCGCGCACCACAAAGATGTTCTCGCCGGAGCCCTCGCTGACATAGCCCGGCGGTGTCGAGGGCAATGCCTTCCACGTAGCCGTTGGCGACCGCTTCCATTTTGATCAACTGCGAGTTCATGTAATTGGCCCCGGCCTTGGACATGGCGGGCAGGGTATTGGGCGCCATGCGGTTCCAACTGGAGACGCACACGTCGACCCCCTCGGCCAGCGCTTCCTCGCCCAGGTACTTGCCCCATTCCCAGCAGGCGATGTAGACCTCAATGGGGTTCTTGGACCCGTTGACTCCCACGTCGCCATATCCGCGCAGCGCCACCGGTTTCACGTAGCAGGCGCCCATCTTATTCACGCGCACCAGTTCGAGGACAGCCTCGCCCAACTTCTCGGCCGGGTAGGGCACTTCCATGCGGTAGACTTTGGCTGAGTCGAGAAGGCGGCGCATGTGTTCCGGCAAGCGGAAAAGGGCCGGCCCGAGGGCCGTTTGGTAGCAGCGAATCCCTTCAAAAACCGAGCTGCCGTAACTCACTACGTGCGAAAGGACATGGACCTTGGCGTCCTCCCAGCGGATAAAGTGGCCGTTATGCCATATTTTTTCGGTAGGCGTCAACATGGACTGATTATAACGGGTATGACCGGGCCGCCACCACTGGGCTGTGTGCACAGGTCCGAATGCCCGGTCAGCCGGGAGTGTTCTTGCTGAAGTGCAAGCCTGCAAAAGAAAGGCGAGCCCCGCTTTCGCGAGAGCTCGCCTACGCGTTCAGAGCCGCGACCGTTAGGGAGCGTTAGGTGGCGATTGAATAGGTTATTTCCACACAGGCCCTTAGAACCGTAAATATCCGCCCACTTCCAGATACCGCGGCGTGGACTGCGTGCCGGTGATCACGGCGAAGTTATTGTAGTTCACCGTGCCAGTAGAGCTGGTCACCCAGCAGCACGTAGTGTTGGGGTTGGAGAACACCACCGTATTCGTCAGGTTATACGCTTCGCCTACCAGTTGGAACTTGACCTTTTCCGACTTGAAAGCGAAAGTGCGGGTAACGCTCGCGTTCAACTGGAAGTATCCGGGCCCGATCAGGAGGTCCCTTCCCGTGGTGCCGAGGACACCCGTCGGTGGATTGACAAAGGCTGAGCCGTCGAAATATGGATGATACTGATCGTGACCGCCCAGAATCTGCACCACCGGATCGATCTGGGTGGCGCTGTCGGACTGTCCGCCGGCGTTGATGGCGGAAGCGGTCCCCAGAGTGAATGGCAGGCCGCTGTAGCGGGCGAGGATGCCGCTGATCTGCCAGCCGCCGACGATGTAGGCTGCCGGTCCGGTGTTGAACAGGGTGTGCCCCTTGCCGAACGGCAGGTTGTATAACCAGTAGATGCTGAGTGTCTGCTGGCGGTTGATGCCGGAGATTGCCTTGTCGAGGCTGAAAGAGAGCGGGTACGCCCGCCACAAAGTGCCGTCGTTGTTGTCGCCATTGACGTTATCCATGGCCTTCGAAAACGCGTAACTGGCGCCGAACAGCGAAGCGCCGATGCGCTTCCTGACCGTGGCCTGCAAGCCCTCGTAAGTCATAGACCCGAATGGCTCCACTGAATTCAGGTCGCTCGTGAGGAATGGAAAAAACTGGCGGCCGGCGTTGCCCGTGCCCGGAGCGGACCCGTTGATATTTACATTCATGTCCGTGTGGACCCCGTGCGTGCCCACGTACCCCACCTGCGCCGTCAGGGTCGGAGAGAACTCGCGCTGCACGAAGACATTCCAGCTCTCGTAGTATCCCCGGTTGAAGTACTTGGGAAAAGTCACCGTGCTGGTGCTCGGCAGGTACGTAGTCAGCGACTGTGTGGGCGACGGAGCGATGGTGCCCGTGGAGATAATCGGGAAGGTGGGCAAAGGAATCCCGTCCGACAGTTGCACCTGCGTGGCGCCATCCGAGTTCGGAACGCCGGCGTAGCTGATGAACTGGTATGACGATGGGGGTTGGTAGACCTGGTTGACAATGGACGGGTACTGGTTTCGCTGGTTGCGCATGTTGTCGGGATCGACGCTGATGCCGTAACCGCTGCGGATCACGGTTTTCTCGTTGAGGCGGTAAGCCAAGCCGAGGCGCGGCGCGAAGCCCTTCTTACTGGCGCTGGCCCCGGCGTTCCACGGTACGCCGCCTTCGCCACCGACTAAGATGTTGTCCGTCGCAGGATCGAAGCGGACCGCACCGAAGTTGTCGTGCGAGTAGATCGGGTAGTATTCCCAACGCAGACCGTAATCCACCGTAAGGTTCTTGCCGACCTGCCACTGATCGCGTCCGTACACTGACCAGGTGGAGAAACGCAGCGCGTTGGGATCGTTATATTGCGTGACCTTGCCGGTCTCCGACGGAAAGCCGAGCAGGAACTGCGCCCACGAGTTGGAAGGGCTGCCGGCGTTAATCGCCGGGCCGCCGTTCAGGGACGCCAACGTGCCGTCAAAGCCGAAGGTGCCGCGGGCTGTGCCGAAGGTTCCGCCCTGCGGCTGGAATTGATTGAGCGCGCCCTTATCGTATTCGGCGCCGAAGCGCAGGTTATGAGTGCCCTTCGTCTTGGAGACGTTGATCACGCCGGTGTACTGGTTGTCCCGGAACTCGAAGGGGCTGCCCGTGCTGGTGTTTCCAATATTGGCAATTCCCGCGGTCTGGAAGCCCGGAATGCCTTCATAGTTCGGACCGATGCCGTTGGTGCCTGGAAGCTTCAGTACGTCCGTTCCGTAATCGCCATCCTGCGGGTCGCCGTTCGCGCCAATGTGCTGTCTGGTATAGCCGGCGTTGCCGTCGAAGACCAGTGTGGGTGACACGGAGTACGTGAGTCCTGCTGCCCACACCTGCACGCGGCCGCCGGCATGGCCCGGATTGCCGCCGTTAAAGGCATCCCCGCCATCCTTTCCCAGCACCAGCGGGGCAACGATGTCCATGGGAGAAATGCTGTACCGGCCCCAAGTCATCATCTTTTCGTTGGGATTGTAGTTGACCTTCCAATCCCAGCGACCCACGGTGTACGTGGTGTCGCCGTAAGCGTCGTAATTCGTCAGGAACTGATTCCTGGTCAGCGCCGGCAGTTGACCCGCGAGCGTAGCCGACGCCGAAGCGATGCGGTTCGACGGGACTACGTTTCCGGGGAACGGCGTACGGCCGGTACCGTTGAGGTTGCCCGTCAGCGGATCGTAAATCGTCGTGCCGGTGGCGCTGAAGTCGCCCGTACGCATGGCCGCGGTGGGCAGAGTCAGATTCACGTCGGACGCGTATTGGCTCTGCGTGGTGTTCTCATAATCCATGAACCAGAACAACTTGTTCCGGCCGTGGACGATTTTGGGAATCCACACCGGACCGCCGACCGCGAATCCGTACTGGTTTTGAATGTTCTTCGCCAGGCGGCCGGGGTGGCTGAAATAGTTGTTGACCGCGTCAAAATCCTGGTTGGTATTGCGCTCGAACAATACTCCGTGCAGATTGTTGGTGCCCGATTTGATGGTGACGTTGATCGCCGCGCCGCCCGCCGCGCCCTGCTCGGCGTCAAAGGCGTTGGTGCTCACGCTGACGGTATCGATGGCTTCCGGCGACGGCACGTACGCCACATTGACCGGCAGCCATGGATAGGAGTCGATTGCGCCATCCAGGCGGGTGTTGTTGGCTTGCGACGAAATGCCGTTCTCGGATACCGTGATGGCGCGCTGCGGGTTGCCGGCGGCGGAATTGGCTTCGCCCGTGCCCGCCGTGGTATTAGCGCCCGGTTGCAGCAGCAACAGCGCCTGGAAGTTTCTGCCTTCCGATCCGTTGTAGGGCAGACTTTCCACTTCCGCGGACGAAATCTCCGTATGGATATCGGACTTATCGGTTTGCAGAACCACCGAGTCCGCCGCAACCTGTACCGAGTCGGTGGCTGCCGAAATGGCAAGTTGCACGTCGACGCGCCGTACGCCGGACACCTGCACCTGCACGTTGGTTTCGATGAACGTGCGGAACGCCTTGGCGGTCACCGTCACCTTATAGAAACCGGCTTGCAGTTCGGTAAAACGGTACACGCCGCGAGCGTCGCCATCGGTTTCGCTCTTGACGTTGGTGTCTTGGTTTACGGCTTCCACGTGCGCGCCGGGGATGGCCGCGCCGGTCGGATGGTTCACGTTGCCGGTCAACGATCCATACAAGACCTGGGCTGACGCCCGGGGCACGGTTGAAACCAGAGCGAGCAGAACAAGGGCACATAGGATCAAACGAAGATCCGGTCTTTTCATATCTATGAACTAACCTCCTGAAGCTTAAGTTGTAGGTGTAATAGCCACTACTTAGGGACTAATGCGGAGCCGCTGGCGCCGTATGCCCCATAAACTTGTCCGCCCACGCAATGAAATACTTCCAGTTCGGAGCGTCGGTATGTCCGCCGTCGTGCTGGCGCCACGCCAATTGACCCTCGACGAGGCCTACATTGACGGCGGGCATCTTTGCCGTATGGTAGTCTTCCTTGACCCCCAGATCCTTCGCGCCCAGCAGCCGGAACACCGGTTGGGCGGCGACCGCCGCCATGAAGCTGCCTTGGTGGTCCAACCACTTGGCGTCGCCCTTTTCCGGCACGCCGTAGCTGATGAAGGTGAGGCGCGGCGCACACAGTGCAATCAGTTCGTGGGCGTCGACTGGAAGGTCGCCGGGAGTCTTGCTGCCGAAGGCCGCCTCGGAGGCGCCATATTTCAGGAAGTTCCCGGCCATCCAGTGGTACTCGCCCGATCCCGTGAGATTTTCAACCGCCTCACCCCAATTGCGCCGATGCAGTTTGGCGCCACCCTCGCCCGAAGATCCCACCAGCGCCAGCGCGAAGCGCGGTTCGAATGCCAGCGTCACCAGGGCCGCCTTGCCGTAGCGCGAGACGCCTTCGATGCCCACATGTTTCGCATCCACGCCGGCGACCGTCTGGAGATAATCCAACCCGCGGGCCGCGCCCCAGGCCCATGCCCGCAGCGCCCCCCAATCGTCGGGCTTGCGGGGCTGGCCTTTGTTGACCAGGCCGATAATGCCTTTGGTCAGTCCGGCGCCGTTGTCGGCCTGAATGCTTGCCGGGTCGATGTAGGCGTAGCCCCAACCATCGGCAATGAGTTGCTGGGTGGCGGGTGGATCGCTACCGGCCGGGGGAGGACCGAAGCCGGCGCGTCCCGGAGGTGGCGCCGGAGCCGGAGTTCCCGGCAGCCGGCCGCCGCCGAACATCATCATCACCGGCGCCGGGCCGCTTGCATGAGCCGGCGTCACCAGAATCATCCGGATGTCGACGGTAATCGCCGGGTACGGAGAATTGTCGGCATGGCCGTTCAATTGCCAGCCTTCCACGGGATAGTCGCCCACCGACGCTTCGGTCTTACCGGTAACCGTCCACGTGATTTTAGGGACGCTCTGAGGCACGCGTCCTACTACTTCCCGTTCGAAATCCTCCACAATCTCCGGGCGGCGCTGATTCCACCACGCGGCGGGGGTCGTGACTTTCTTGCCGTTCTTCAGTGTGAGGATGTCGGGAAGATCGGGAAAGGGGTTGGCCTTGGACTCGTCGTAGTTAGCGTGGTTGGGCGCCGATTCATTACCACTGGGGCCGGCGCGCAGTTGCTTGATCCCGAGCTGATCCATCATATTCCGGTGGTCTTCCGCGGCAGTCCCCGCCGATTGCTGGCCGGCGGCGGGCAGAGTCAAAATCGCCACAGAGAACCCCAGCGGAAGGAGGAATCCGCGTCTTCGGAACTTCATTAGTTGCCCCCGGCTTGCTTGGAACGACGGTTGACGCCCGTTTTCGCCGTGCGGTCCCTGCTTGTCAACCTCTCGATATAGAGGTTGATTCCGTCTTCGACGATCTTCCACGCGGGGCGCGCTTCCTGTGCCGCGACTGCCAGTAAACGAGCCCTGATGGCCGGCCGGACCGTAACACAAAGCCTCGGATAGTCCCGAATTCGAGAAGGTTCACCGTTCTTGCCCAGGCCGGAGGGCGGCCGTCCCTGTTTTTTCAAAGTGCCTTCCCAATCATGATTACGGAGTATAGGATCATTTGGTACGCCCCCCAAACAAATAACCGTTTCTGAAACCCCTGGGACGTTTGTTTTGTGGAGGATCGGTTATGTTGCGTAACCTGGGTTAGCGGGAATATACTTGGATTCGTTGAGTTCCCTCTCGCCAGTCCGCGAACCCTCCGTGTCGGAAGTGAAGAGCGAGCTGCAGAGCGTCCTCAGTTCGAAGGAATTCCGGCAGTCCCGGGGATTGACCAAGCTCCTGCGATACATTTGCAGCAGAGCGCTGCTGGATGACACCGAGCCGATCACCGAATACACCATCGCTGTCGACGTGCTCGGCAAGGCCGCCGACTTCAAGGACAGCAAAGACGCTAACGCGCGCGTGGAGATGCATCGTCTGCGCAAGCGCCTGGTGGAATTCTATGAGAACGAAGGCGCCGGCCATCGCATTCGAATCGCCATCCCGACGGGCAACTATTTTCCGCAATTCCTGGTCCACGAAGAAACGGGCGAACCGGAACCGATGGCGCTCCCATCGCTGGCGGAGCCACCTGACATCGCCGTGCCGGAGCCGATCCCGGACGCCGTACACTCCTCCAGCCAATTTGCCGGGTTACTCCGGAGCCGCTCCGCGAAAATTGCCGCCGCAATCCTGGCAATCGCCTCGTTCCTGCTCGCGATCCGGGTTTTCAGCCATTCCGACGGCCCGCTCGATAGTCTCTGGCGGCCCGTGTTCTCGTCCACCAGTCCGATTCTGCTATGCATTGGAAATGTGGAAGGCGGGCATCACGTGGAGCCTGGAACCGCCCCGACCGGACTCAGCGTGCTGCAATACCACGGCCTGAACAGTCAGATTATGCTGATCGACGACGCCGCCACACTTTCTCGTTTTGCCGGCTTGCTGCAAGCCAAGGGAAAGCCCTACCGGGTGGTGTCGCAATCCGAGACGACGTTCGCCGACCTGCAGAATGGGCCGGCGGTACTCATCGGCCTTTCCAACAACTACTGGACCGAGCGGTTGGTCGGCAAACTTCGTTTCTGGCTGGAACACCGCGAACCGCGGCAACTCATACTCCGCGATCGCGAGCACCCCGAGCGGTCCGATTGGATGATGGATTATTCCACTCCATACCTCAACGTCACCCGGGACTATGCTTTGGTCTTACGCGTTCTCGATCCCAAGACGGAGCAAATGGTAATCTCCGCGGCGGGCATTTCGGTATTTGGAACGCTTGCGGCGGGCGAGTTTCTCACCGATCCGGAACAGTTTCGGAAGATCGAGGCCGTCGCGCCGAAAGGGTGGAAGAAAATGAACTTTGAAATGGTGCTCTCCACCGACGTGATCCGCGGCAAGTCCGGCCACGCCACGATCATAGCCACTCATTTCTGGTAGCTTGGGAAAATGCGCTGACCATTCCACTGCCATGACGCGGCACAGACACTTTTGTCTGGATAGCGCCGAGACTCGCAAGAACAAATCTAGCCACGGATGAACACAGATGAACACAGATAAGAAAAACCCTGTTTTTTGTCTTTTTATCTGTGTTCATCCGTG
>PLRZ01000633.1 GCA_003164075.1 Bryobacterales bacterium
CGAAATCCCCGGCCGACATCAGGAGGTCTGAACACCCGAGACTGTGTATATGAAACGGTGTATTAAGCCTGCGGCGTGGGAATCTGAATGAGCTGGTCGTCGGGAGCCGCCATCCGCCAGACTTGGGCGTCCCATCGCTCGGGCCGAAGGACGCGCAGCACGGCGATCTCATCGCACGCCTGGAACTTGGGGCACCGCAGACAGTCCTTCCACGCCTTCAGAGGCAGCGCTCCGCGCTCTACCACGTGAAAGCCCACCTTACGGAAGAACTCCGTCACATAGGTGAAGGCGAACGCGGCGTCCAGCTCATATTCCTGCGCTTCCATTACCAGCGCTCCCACCAACTTACGGCCCACGCCGAGGGTTTTCGCCTGTTCGGAGACGGCCAGAGAGCGGATCTCCGCCAGCGTGGGGCTGTAAAAGTGGAGCGCGCCGCAGCCCAGCAGCTTTTCGCCGGACAGAATCACGGTGAAGTCGCGAATGGCCTCGGACATTTCGAATTCCGTACGCGGCAGCATGACGCCTCTGGCGGCGTAGCTGTTGATCAGGTCGAGAATCGGCGGGATGTCGTGCATCACCGCCTTGCGGACCGTGAGCCGTAGCCGCGCGCCCTCCCGCGACTCGACGAAATCCTCCGCCTGTAGACTGCTGATCACGCTGTTTCGACCTCTCCCACGGTCATTTTCGTGCCAATTTCCTCGCCTTCCAGAATGCGCGCGAGCACGTGGGGAGCGGCGCCGGGCGCAATCCGCACCTGCTCCACTCCGCCCGCCAGCGCGGCCAGCGCGGCATTCAATTTGGCCTGCATACCGCCGGTGGCGATGCCGCCGGAGATCAACCCGCGGCTCTCCTCGGCGGTCAGCACCGCGCGAAGGCGCCGGTCGCCATCCAGCACGCCGTCCACGTCGGTGAGGAAGACCAGCCGCGAGGCGCCGAATGCCGTGGCGCAGGCCACGGCCATCTGGTCGGCATTGACGTTGTAGACGCGGCCCTGCCGGTCGCCCGCCACACTTGCCACCACCGGCAGGTACCCGGCGCCCACCAGTAGGTGAAGCAGCGCCGGGTTCGATTGGGTCACGCGGCCCACGGCGCCCAGCGCCGGGTCCATCTCTTCCGCCTCGACCAGGAAAGCGTCGATGCCGGAGAGCCCCACGGCCAGCGCCCCGGCGCGGTTCAAGCTGGCCACGAGTTCGTGGTTGACGCTGCCGGCGAAGACTTTCAGAACGGCGTCGAGCGTTTCCGGGGTGGTCACGCGAAGGCCGCCCACGAAGCGGCTCTCGATACCGCGATCGGCCAGATAGCGGGTCATCTGCTTGCCGCCGCCGTGGACCACTACCAGTTCCACGCGGCGCGCGCGGGCCTCGGCCAGTTGCACGGCCAGCGAATCGCGCGACTCCGGCGCATCCAGCAGCGTGCCGCCCAGCTTCACCAGGACCTTCACAGCAGCCCCTCAGTCTCGGGATATCCCAGCATCAGGTTCATGTTCTGGATGGCTTGGCCAGCGGCGCCTTTCACCAGATTGTCGATGGCGCCGACCACCACCGCGCGCCCGCTGCGGGCATCGAAGACGACTCCTATGTCGCAGAAATTGGTGCGCGCCACGGCATGGAGGTCGGGCACATGGCCGGGCTGGTAGATGCGCAGGAACGGCTCACCGGCGTAGCGGGTCTCATAGATTCGCACCAGCTCTTCGGCGCTCGATATGCCGGCGGCCCGGAAATAAATGGTCTCGAGGATCCCGCGGTCGAGCGGCAGAAGCTGGGCGGTGAAGCTGAATTCGCGTTCTTCCAGGCCGGAGATTTGCAGCACTTCGGGCACGTGCCGATGGTGCAGGATGGAGTAGGCCGAGAAGTTTTCGGTGACTTCGCAGAAGCTGGACGAGAGGCGCGGCTTGCGTCCGGCGCCGCTGACGCCCGACTTGGCGTCGCAGACGATACCCGCCGCGCGGTCGACCACCGCGGCTTCGAGCAGCGGGCGGATGGCGAGGTTGGCGGCAGTGGGGTAGCAGCCCGGATTGGCGACCAGGCGCGCCGCGGGGATGGCGTGGCGGCAGAACTCCGGCAGCCCGTAGACGGCCTCGGCGAGGAGGTCCGGCCGGGTATGCGGTTCTTTGTACCAGGCGGTGTAGTTTTCAGGCGTGCCGAGGCGGAAGGCTCCGCTGAGGTCGACCACGCGGGCCCCGGCGTCGAGCATGGTCCCGGCGAGTTCCATGGAGACTTCGGGCGGGGTGGCGAGGAAGACCAGAGCGACGCCGGCGTCCTGGACGGCCTCCCGTGTAGAGGGGATGGTGGCCGGAGTTTTAGGGTTTCGAATGGGCGAGCGGTGGGCATGGTCGTCGCGATGCTCCAGCAGGAGAGGTTCGACGCCCGGGTGATGTTGCAGAATTCGAACGAGTTCCGCCCCGCTATAGCCGCGATGTCCGACGATGCCGACCTTGGTGGCCAAGTGATTGAATATTCCTTCCTATGAATAAATATACCACGATTGCGATTGTTCTTAAGTTTGCCTCGCCAAAAGGTATTGGGCGGCCTGAGGTCGGCCGGGGATTTCGGTCTACCGGGGAAAATGGGCTGAGCCATTCCTTTCGATGGCGAGAGCTTCGCAGGTGGGGCAGGCGAGCACCGCCTGCCCCACCTGCGGGAGTTCTGACTTACTCTTACTAAGATTGAACGTGGATTCCGGCATCGACTGCCTGAAATACGATCTACGGCAGGGCGCCGGAGAGCGGGCCCGTGTTCGGGAAGATCCAATCTCTTGCATCGGGCGGAAAAGGCTCGTGGTGCAGATGGGTCCAGGCGTTCCGCACACCCGCTCCCCGGCCGAAACCGGCGCTCTCGCGATCAATCGTTTACAATGGGTGGAGATTCACACCAACACGGCTGAAACCAGATTCTTATGTGGCGCGGCGATTCACTATTTCTGCTGGAAAACCTCGTTCTGAGAGACTTCCGCATCCGCTATCGGAACATGTCCCTGGGAGTTCTCTGGTCGCTGTTGAACCCCCTCGTGATGATGGGAGTCCTGACGTTTGTATTTACCAAGCTGTTCCCCAACCCCAACCGGCAGTTCCCGGTGTTTATACTTTGCGGCCTGGTTCCACTTAACTTTTTCACCATCGCCTGGGTTACCGGCACTTCATCCATTGTGGACAGCGCGGGCCTGGTAAAGAGGGTGCCCCTGCCGCGGGAAATCGTGCCCATCGCCGCTGTCCTGTCGAACTGCCTGCACTTGCTGATTCAGGTCTTCCTCTTGCTGTCGGTGAACCTGATATTCGGCAACAGGATTAATGTCCAATGGCTGTGGCTGCCGGTTATATGGGGTCTGGAGATTTGCTTCACCTGCGGCCTGGCGCTCATTACTTCCACTCTCAACGTGTACATACGGGATACGCGCTACGTCGTGGAATCGATCAATACCATCTTATTCTGGCTGGTACCCGTCTTTTACGATTTCAAGCAGGTTCCCCAGAGGTTTTCCGCGGTGTATCAGATCAATCCCGTGGCGGCAATGGTTCTTTGCCTTCGCGATATCCTGATGAAGGCCGAATCGCCGCACATTGTGACGCTTTCCCTGCTGGCGGCCGTCTCAGTCGGCACCCTGATCGCCGGCCTCTTGTTCTTCCACCGGGGCAAGCGGACGTTTTACGAATATATCTAAGCCATGCAGACGGTAAGTTTCGAAAGAGTCACTAAGTACTTCCACAGGCATGCCCGCAAAATGTTACTGCGGGAGCGCCTTCTGAACTTACTCCAGCCCGCGCCGCGAGAGCGCTTCTACGCCTTGCGCGATGTCTCCTTTTCGGTGGGACAAGGGGAAAGTCTCGGCATTATCGGACACAACGGAGCCGGGAAAAGCACTCTGCTGAATATCGCCACGGGATTATGCCCTCCCAATGAGGGCGTGGTGAGCATCAAAGGCCGCGTGGCCGCTTTGCTGGAGTTGGGATCGGGCTTCCACCCCGATCTTACGGGCGCCGAAAACGTCAGAATCAACGCTGCCATGCTGGGACTCACGCGGCGCCAGACGCACGAGCGCTTCGACGCGATCGTCGAATTTTCGGGCGTGGAAGAGTTCATCAATGCGCCTTTACGCACTTACTCCACCGGAATGATGATGCGGCTGGCTTTCTCCGTGGCTGTCAACGTCGATCCCGATGTCCTGATTGTCGACGAAGTCCTGGGCGTCGGCGACCAGGAGTTTTCCGCCAAATGCCTGGAGCGGATACTGAGGTTGCGGCACGCGGGAAAGACCATGATCTGCGTGTCGCATTCACTCCAGACACTGAGTGAATTGTGCGATTCCGGCCTCTGGCTGGACCATGGCCGGATAATGAAGACCGGCCCGATACGGCAGGTGATCGACGCCTACTCCCACAGCGTGGCGACGCAGGGAATCGGCGTCCAATAACCGGTAACGCTCTACCATCGGAATTATGGCGGAGGAAGAGGGATCGCGCAGGCCGCAATTAACCAGATATATGCAGCCTCGTCACCTAATTTCGAGGTTATGTAGCCTGTCCCCGAAATAGAGTGCAGCGCGCCAGCGTGTCCCAAAACTCCGGGAACGATACCGACGCCGCGTCCGCGCCCTGAATCACCGACTCCCCGTCGCCGCGCAGCGCCGCCACCGCGCAAGCCATCGCAATGCGATGATCGCCGCAGGAATCGAGTTCCGCCGCGTGAAACTTCTGCCGCCCCGGAATCACCATCCCATCCGGCAATTCCTCCGCTTCCACACCCATGCGCCGCAAGTTGTCGACCATCGTGCGGATGCGGTCCGTTTCCTTAATACGCAGCTCGCCCGCGTCGCGCACCGTCAGCCCCTCTTCGGTGGCCGCGCCCAGCACCGCCAGCACCGGGATCTCGTCGATCAGCGCCGCCGTCAGCCCGCCCTCAATCGTGCCGCCGCGCAACGCGGAGTATTCCACTTCCAGATCGCCGATCAGTTCCCCCGACCGGCTCTCCAGATTCGGCACGCGAATGCGCGCGCCCATGCCCACCAGAAAATCCAGCAGCGCCGAGCGCGTGGGGTTCAGCCCCACCCCCTGAATGCTGAGCTGCGATCCCGGTACCAGCAGCGCCGCCACCAGAAAGAACGCCGCCGAAGAGAGATCCGCCGGGACCACCAGTTCGCGGCCCTCGAGCCTGGGCCGGCCCGCGATGGTAATCCTCCGCCGCTCCACGCTGAGGTCCGCGCCAAACTCGCGCAGCGCGATTTCCGTGTGGTCGCGCGAGCGCACCGGCTCGGTGATGGTGGTCTGCCCCTCGGCATACAGCCCCGCGAAGAGGATGCACGTCTTCACCTGTGCGCTGGGCACCGGCAAGGTGTAATCGATGGCGCGCAGCTTGCCGCCCTCAATGTGCAACGGCGGGAATTGGCCCTCGCGCGCGCCGATGCGGGCGCCCATCTGTCCCAGCGGCTTCATCACCCTCTGCATGGGACGGCGGGAGAGCGATTCGTCGCCGAAAATGCGCGCCGGAAACGACTGCCCCGCCAGAATTCCGGAGAGCATGCGGATGGTGGATCCCGAATTCCCCGCGTCCAGGTCATGCGCCGGCGCGCGCAGTCCGTCGAGCCCTTTGCCGTGGATGGTGAACTCGGTTCCCGCGCCCTCCACCTCGATTCCCAACGCGCGCACGCACCCCAAAGTGGAATGGCAGTCCGCGCCGGTGGAATAGTTGATGATTCGCGTATCGCCCTCCGCGATAGCGCCGATCAGCGCGTAGCGGTGGGAGATGGATTTATCGCCGGGCAGCGAGAGGCTGCCCGAAATGGCCGAAGCTGGTGAAATGCGCCGTGTGGTATGCAAACTCTTATTCTATCTTCGATGAAATATGCTGGTTCACGAAGCGGAGACCGGCAGGTATTCCACACCGGTAAAGTTGCAGAATTGACGCAGTTCGTGCGTCCACGTCCCGTAGACCAGGGCGATGTGATGTTCCACGCCCTCTTCCATCATCCTTTCGAGAAACGCCGCCGCCGAGGGTTCCGGCCGCACTTCCGCCACGCTCCCGCGCGCCGCAACTCCAGGCGCGATCGCCACACCGCGCGCCGCGAACAGTTTCAGTTTCCCGTTCTCCGGCCGCATCAACTTGGCCAACGTCACCGCGCCCTCGCGAAACGGAAATTCTATCGTGGCCCCGGTGCCCGTTCGCATGTGCGTACGAACCCGCACCGCCTCGCATGCCCGCGCTAGCGTTGGATCCGCCGCCCCGCAGTGGCCGAACTGAATTGCATCCCGATCTTCCAGGTAGCCGGTAATGTCGAAATTGAATGCCGGAGTGCCAGCCAGGCGGCTCAGAATGTAAGCTGTGATCAACGCCGGTAAGTCTACTTCGCAGGTGCTCGCGATTCCTTCCTGAGCCATCAGAGCGTGCGCCACGCAGGGAGTGACCTTGAGCCGATCCCGCAACTCCGGCCAGCACCGGACGCAATAAGCGTCCAGCCGCTGCTCGCGCACCAGTTGCTTGATTCCCGTATACAGGCGAAGATTTTCCGCCAGAACTCCCGGCGCGATTTCAACGCCTCCGCCGGCGCAACCGGTCAAGCGCGCAGCGGCGGCGGCCAACTCCCCTGGCTCGGCCGTTTGCGCCGATTCGAGCAGAGCGTTCAACTCGCAGTGGACCGCCGTCACACCCAGCGTTTTGGATAGCGCGCCTTCATCCGCCTCCACGTCCAGCATGCCCGGACATGGCGCGCCCACCAGGCCGAAGCGGGCATGGCGCAGCGCCCCCGCCACACCGGCAGCCCGAAGAGCGTCCCTCACTTGTTCCAGAACCTCCTGTTCCACCCCGCCGATTACCCAGGCGAAGCGTTTCCCCATCCGGCGGATGTTGGAAGCCGTGGACGTGATGCCGCTCATGGGGCTTGGCATAGGGACGTCCCGATCGAGGAACGGCAGGGCCCACAGCACCATCGGGACATCGGCCAGTTCACGGGCCAGGGCCAGGGTGATCGGTTCCGCCACCCAGGTGCAAATGAACAGCAGTACGGCATCCACCCCGCCGTCTTTCAGCCGCATCGCGGTCCTCACGGCGTCGTCCGGATCGCGCGGCGTGACGGCGGCCACCACTTCGAAACCCGCGTTCCGCAACTCCGCGATGGCCTGCTCGCGCCGGGTTGCCACGGCCGGCAGATCATAATAAGGGTGCACGCAAGTGATGAAGCCGATCTTCATGCCACGATTATCATAACCCGGTGCCCGGGGGTTATACTCCGGTTGTTTGGAGGTTCCGATGGAACGAAGAGAATTCTTGAGTAAAACGGTGCGCGCCGGAGCGGCGTGGACGGCG
>PLRZ01000393.1 GCA_003164075.1 Bryobacterales bacterium
AAATGCCACGGCGACGCGCTCACCCTGGACGCAGCCTTCCACATGAACAACGCGCACCGCGCCTGGTCCCACGTGCGCGGCGACCAGCCGGAGCAGATTGGATTCGGTAACGGCTACGCCATGGCCATCGACCGGGAGTGCCGCTCCTGCCACCGCGAGGAGTATGCCAAGTGGGAGGCCGGCCCGCACAGCGCCAGCTTCGCCCGCATCTTCCTGGACAAGAAGCACAACACCGAAAACATGCCGATGGACGATTGTCTGCGCTGCCACGGGATGTATTTCGAGGGCGGAATCGGCGACCTGGTAACGCCCGTGAACCGCGCGGGTCCCTGGCGCCTCACCCAGCCGGAGTTGGCAAATATGCCTTCCATGCCCTGCGCTACCTGCCACCAGGTCCATCGCCACGGCGAGCCCATGCGGAAGACCGGAGTGGAGGGCCGAACCCCGGGTCCCTCGCAGGAAATCGCGCGGCCTTCTCTCGCGCTCTTCGACCGGCGCACCGAGCAATATGTTCCGGTGGCGGATTTGCCGGTGCCCGCCATGAAAGAAGGCGAACGGGTAGTGAAGATGAGCAAAGACCAGCGGCAGGCGCTATGCTACCAGTGCCACGCGCCCATTGCGAACATGCAGGTGGGGAGCGGAGACGACCGCACCGGGCTCGGAGTCCATGAAGGAATCAGTTGTCTGGTCTGCCACGAACAGCATGGCGAAAAGACTCGCGCCTCATGCGCCACCTGCCATCCCAAAATGTCCAACTGCGGCCTGGACGTGGAGAAGATGGACACCACCTTCGTTTCGGCCAACAGTAAGCACAATGTCCACTGGGTAAAGTGCGCGGACTGCCACCCCAAGGGAGTCCCCAGGAAGAAACAGGAGAACACACAATGATTCATCGTTTGACCACGGCATTCGCGGTCCTCGGATTGGCCGCGGCCGCTTTTGCGCAGCAGGAATCGTCGGTCGTCATCGAGGGGCAGAAAATGGTCCTGAAGTACGCGCCCCCAACCGTCAAGACCCGCATCGCCGCCAGTTTCCATGTGGACGCCGACCTGGCATTCAAAGGCGTAACCGTGCCCAAGGGAGCCTACACCGTCTACATCCTGGCCGAAGGCGCGCAATGGCAGTTGGCCATCAACAAGGCCACCGGAACCCAAGCTGCCTACGACCCGAAGCTCGACGTGGGAAAGGTGCCCATGACCATGAGCAAGCCGCCCGCCACCGTGGCCGCCTGCACCGTGACACTGACCAAGACCGCGGCCCGGGCGGCCAAGATCGAAGTGGCCTGGAACGACACCGTGGCTGCCGTAGTGTTCCACCTCGACCGGGGCGCCGGCGATTCCGAGTGGTAGGCAAGGCGGCGCCGGCCACGCGGGCCGCCCTTCTGGGGCTGTTCCTGTGGACCGGGGCCTCCAGCCGTAGCGACGTGGCGGAACTGGTCCGCCGGCTGACCCTGGAAGAGAAGATTTCCCTCGTCCACGGTTCGCGCGACCCGCGGGATCTCGGCGAGGCCGGCTATTGGGCCGGCTTGCCGGAGCGCGGCATACCGCCGCTGCGCTTCGCCGACGGTCCTCCCGGGGTCAACGTCAACCGCGACGCCACCGCCATGCCGGCGCCCGTGGCTCTGGCCGCCACCTTCGATGTCGAAGCCGCGCGCCTGTACGGCACGGTCATGGCGCGGGAAGCCAAGGCCCTGGAGCAGAACGTCCTGCTCACCCCCTACATCAACATCGTTCGCGACCCGCTCTTCCGCCGCAATCACACCACCCTCAGCGAAGACCCATGCCTCGCCGCCCGCATCGGCGCCGCGGAGATCTCCGCCATTCAGAAAGAGGGTGTCATGGCGCAGGTGAAACACCTGGCGGGCTACAGCGGTCCCGACAACGTCTCCATCGACGAGCGCACTCTGCACGAGTTGTACCTGCCGCCCTTCGAGGCCGCGGTCCAAGCCGGAGTCTCTTCGGTGATGTGCGCCTATAACAGGATCGACGGCGATTGGGCCTGTCAGAGTCCCGAACTGCTGGACCGGATTCTGCGGGGCCTGTGGGGTTTCCAGGGCTTCGTCGTCTCCGACTGGGGCGCGCTGCACACCCCCGCCGCCATCGCCACCGGTATGGACCTGGAGATGCCCGGGCGCGAACTTGCCGGCCGCCCCGGTGGGCCCTATTTTCGCGAGCCACTGAAGCAGGCCATCGAGAGCGGCTCCATCCCCGTCGCCGCGCTCGACCGCGCCGTCACCCGCATTCTTGCCGAGATGGACCGCTTCGGGTACCTGGGCCGGAAGTCGCTGGGAGGCGCCGCGTCCATCGATGTGGCGGCCGACGCCCGCATGGTCCGCCAGATCGCCGAAGAGGGCGCCGTGCTGTTGAAGAACGAAGGCCGCGCGCTGCCGCTCCGCGCCGAAGACNNCCGCGGCGCGCATCGCCTACGCGCCAGGCGTCGACCTGACGGGCGTGGCGATTCCCGGCATTGAATCCCAAGCGGTGCTCGAGCCCGGCGCCGAACGGTCGTGGGACGGAAACTTCCAGGTGCCGGAGGATGGTGACTACACCTTCATGGTGCAGCCGGTGTTGAGCGGCGGCTCCGAAGGCGGGGGCAGCATCCGGATCGACGGCCAATCGGTGGCCCGCAGCGGGGGCCCCGGTTTCGGAGGGACCGGCAGGGCTTCGAAGAAGTGGTCGGGACTACTGCCCACCACCGACGGGCGCGACAACGCGCGCGGCGCCCTCCACCTCACCGCCGGTCTCCACCGGTTCGCCTTCTCCGCGTACTCCATCGGTGAGGGGCAACTGCGCATCCGCTTCGCGTGGATCGCACCGGCGATGCGCCGCGCCGGAATCGACGCTGCCGTGAACGCCGCCAAAGCCGCGCGCACCGCCGTGGTCTTCGCCTGGAGCAGCCCGGGCGACACCAGCCTCACCCTGCCGGAAGACCAGGACGAGCTGATCGGAAAAGTCGCGGCGGCCAATCCGCGGACCGTTGTGGTGCTGAATACCGGTGGCCCGGTGGCCATGCCCTGGGTTCTCCGCGTGCCCGCGATTCTCGAGATGTGGTATCCCGGCCAGGAGGGTGGCTGGGCTACCGCCAACCTGCTACTGGGCCGCGCCAATCCCTCCGGACGGCTGCCGGTGACTTTTCCGGTTCGCCTGGAGGATGCGCCCGCGCGCGCCGCCGGCCACCCCGAGCGAGTGCCCGTCACTGCCGCGCCCGGCGCCACAGGCGTCAACCCGAACCCCCCGGCCGTTGAATTTTCCGAAGGGCTTGCGGTAGGCTACCGCTGGTACGACCAGCAGGAAATCCAGCCGCTCTTCCCCTTCGGACACGGACTCTCCTACACCCGGTTTGAGTATTCGGACGTGGAGGTAAAGCGCTCGGGTGACGGGGCGGACGTTGCCTTCACCGTGCGAAACGCCGGCCCGGTACGGGGCGCCGAGGTAGCGCAAATCTATCTGGCGCCACCCCCCAGCCCGCCGGTACCGATGCCGCCGCGGGTGCTCGCTGGTTTTGAACGCGTCGATCTCGCCCCCGGCGCCGCTCGCCGGATCGCGATGCATCTGGATGAGCGCGCCTTCTCCTACTGGTCCACCGATCGGCATGCCTGGCAAGTCGCGGAAGGCGAGCGAATTGTCAGCATCGCGAGCTCGTCCCGGGACATCCGCCTCGAAGGCCGGGTGCCCGCGCTGTCTCGTTCCCGATGACCTGACAGCGAGCCACGGCCATTGGTGCCTTGTCCGGCCCGGCGATCTCTTCGGGGCTGACGTCATCCCATCATTCTTAGGTTCTGGGGAGCTACGGCAAGTCGGCACAGTATGCACGTGTCGCCATCTAGGCGGTGCGAGTGCCGGAGGTAAATCCTCACACTGTGTTCATTCCTAATACTGCAACTTAAGGCGCTGCGACACAGGAACCTGAACAAATGTCCGTTGCCCAATCGTGGCCGGACTAGCCCGAAGAAGCGCATTCACTCGTCGAACAGATGGAACGGGGAGGATTCGCCAGCCGTTCCAGAGTGTTTCTTGCCCGGGCCCCATCTCCGTTTCCACGACGCCAAAACCGTAAAGGTCGGAAATTGCGGCTAGAGTGGGGCGCATGTCGCCCTCGGGCGAGTACCACGAGGCCGTGTGGTTCACCTCGAGCCGCGAAGGGCCCTACGGAGACCCTCACGGTCAAAGAGCGGCGACGGCGGAAGACTTCAACATTGCGTTGAAGGGGACATCTTCCACAAGCGGATTCGCGTGCGTTGGTGGACGGAAGGGGATTTATCACCAGCTCTTTTTTCCAATCCAGCCTGTGCGGCACCGGGGGCAACCCCGTCGCACATGGAACACAATAACTTCCGCCATCCCGCGCGCAAATTAGAACTTTGTTTCTCAGCTACGTGCGCGCCTTTCTGTAAGTCTGGCAGCACTCCGACTGCTAACAGCCTCAACCAACACGAGACTGTGCGGTTGAAGTTCGAGAGTGGCTGAGGAAATGCTGCCTTTACTTACGAAAACCTTCTCTGGCGGACCGAGCTCTGCAGCCGCCCGAAGTCGCGCCTGCTCTTCCCGCGTAGGCCAATCTGGCCTGCCCATCTTCACCCATGTTGCTAGTGGTGAACCATGATCTCTGTCGAGCACATGTATCAGCAAACGATGAGGCCATTTCAGGCCTTTGATCACCAGCTTAATTCGCTTCACCGACCCGTGTTTCGGAGCTGCGTAGTTCCAAACGGCTATCGCCAGCGACCCGTCTGGTCTTCTTGTCGCCAACGCATTAGAAGATCGAACACTGATTCTCTCCGCGCCCAAAAGATGTAAGAGTTTAAAAGCGTTGTAAGCGGCCTTCGGAATATTGCCTACTGCCATAAGGCCGTACCCGCCGTAAAAAGGTGTTTTCGGAACACCCTGCTCTTCGAATACATCCGACAACGCCCAATACGCCAACGTTGTAACTAAACCATCACACTGCCGAATCGTCCTCGCAAGCCAGGGCCCCATGAAGGGCGAATCCGTAACGTTTACATCGTTTAGATAAGTGGCGTTGACCTCGGTCCAGTGTATTGGAAGGTCGGGCCTCGCCGACGCCTTTACCTGATCGTAAATCTTGCGAGCAGCGTGAACGACCATGTCACCTGAAGAGATATTTTGCCCGGTTCCGAGCACGTTGCGCTCAGAGTCGTCGCCATAGACATGCGTTGAGATGAAATCGAGCGGAACCTTTCCTTTCACGCAGTAGGCGATGAACCTGTCCACCCACGCCGCCTGTGCGGTTGCAGGGCCACCCACCCGCAAACTGCAGTTAACTTTCTTTATTGCCCGTGCCGTTCGCTCGTACAGTTCGTAATATGTCGTTTCCTTGGGAATCCCCGACCAGAAATCAATATTGGGTTCGTTCCAGACTTCAAAATACCATTGGGCCACTTCGTCGGCGCCATAACGGACTATTAAATGTTTTGCAAATTCGCAGACCAATTCCTCCCAGAGATTCCAACTCCTGGGCGGTGCTGTGACCGGCCTGTACCAAAAGGGATGCCTGACATTGTTGGCCGCGAGTTGCCGAGGCATAAAGCTAAGTTCGATGAAGGGCCGGACACCGCGTTCCAGCAAGCCGTCGTAAATCTGATCGACATACGTGAAATTGTAGCTGGGTTGACCCTGGTTGTCCTCGCTATAGATTCCAATTTCGTCGTGAAGGATAGCGTGAAAACGGACATACTTAAAGTCTGTAATTTTCTTGATGTCGTCCAAGTCGCGGCGGTAGCTCTCGCGCAGTGTCAAAATGGCACGTCCAGAGCCAAAAACAACTTCCCAAAAGTGTGGGAACGGGCTCATGCGGCCGCCGGCATTTATCGTAATGGTGCTTTTCATTTTCGCTCCGATATTCGCGGCAGGAAACCGGCCGTCCCTAACTAACTCATCTACCGGATCTCCGGAGAGAGCTGAGTGGCATAAACTGGACAGTCTCGCCAGTCCTATGGTTCCCTGGGCTTCAGCACGATTCCCCGAACTCTCGCTATACGGGTTGTTCCCTGAATCCCTTCCAACTCGGAAAAATGTCCTGTCCGTTTACCGTCCGCAAGCCATTCTTGGATGCTATCGTGGGCCTTCGCGTCTGCCATCCATAGAGATACCGAAACGTGTTGTGCTACGCCGTCTTCAAATATTCGATGCTTCCATTTGCCCTGCTTATTAACGGTGACCTCTCCTTCCTTCGGCCAAATAAGCATTCGCTCCTCTCGAGCCTCCTCTACGAACAGCCACAAATGCATATCCCGTGGAATTCCGGTTGCCGAGCCCCGGCACTCGATCTCTCTATCGAAAGGTTTCGGGTTCGGACTCTCGATTTCAGCCCACGGCTCGTTCTCGCCGATCGGCGGCGCGTTCTCGCCGTTCGGCTGACCCCCGAAGCGAGCGTTCACGATATAAGCCGTCGGCAGTACGACAATAACAAGTGCTACTAACCAAAAAATGCCGGGTTTCACTTCACCCCGAAAAGCTATCAGCAAAATTGTCAGGAGTACGGGCAGGGCGATTGCAAGGAGCGGTGGCAAGGGCATGCTTTTCTTCGCCATAGGACCAAAAACAGAGTTCAGCGCAAGTTTCAGCAAAGCGACGAAAAAGTTAGCGGATTCGGGCGTTTTTTTCTCAGCCATTTCAACTCCACCGCTTCTGCAACGCGGTCAGAAGTCTTGAACTCATCGCGCCCCCCATTATATCCCTGAACTATACCCGGATCGGTGTCATTGGGTGAGGCCGACGCGTCATTTGGGCCTCGATATGTCTGTGCTTCCAGAATCGCCTCGACGTCGGTATTCGGCAAGCCGAGGCCGGCGGGGAGGCCGGTGTCGGTGAACTGGACCTCCGGGAACCCGCTCGCCGTGGGCTGCGGGTCGGGCTCAGCCTTCAAGCCCGCCGGCAACGGACGCGGTGCACGCGGGCCCTGCGCCGGTTGGCCTACTCCTGCCACCGGCGATTCCAGACGATCCTTGTCGCGGCGCTTATAGTAGGTGAAGTCGCCGTCGTCGTTGTTCGGAATGATCAGCCGCGTCGTAAAGTCCGCGACAATCGTCCCTTTCGTCCCCTCGAAGACGGCGCCGTTGTGGATCTCCTCAAGGTCGATATAGCCGCGGGGCGAAGGCGGCTTCAACCCGCCCTGATACCACACGAGCGTCACCGGTCCGCGCCACTGGTTCGCCGGGTGTTCGAAGCTGACCTTTAGCGCAACCGGGCAGATGTCGGGATTGTATTTGTCGCTGACTTCCGCATCGACCTCAATGGCCACCGGGCCGCCCGCGTCGACCACGTTCCAAACCAGGTCCATGGTGTGGGCTCCCATGTCGCCCATCTGTCCCACGCCGAAATCGCGGTACATATTCCAGAACAGGCAGTTGAACCCACTCGATCCGCCGAAGTATTGCGGGCTGTACGGATGGAGCGGCGATGGGCCCAGCCACTGATCGTAGTGCAACTGCGATGGCGGCATGCCCTGACCCGCGGGATATCCCGGGCGCGGCAACTCCCGGCTGTCCCAGCTATCGACGGTCCTCAGGTCGCCGATAGCCCCGTCCATCACCAGTTCGCGGAGGCGTTGGAAGTTCGGGAAGGCGTGCCGCTGTGTGCCGTGCTGTGTAGCCAGCTTTGCCTTCCGCTTGATATAGTTCGCGCGCACTGTACGGACCTCTTCGACGCTGATGCCCAGGGGCTTTTCGCAGAACACATGCATGTCGCGGTCGAGCGCCCAGTTGGCGACGAAGGCGTGATGGTGGTCGGCGGTGCAAATGACCACCGCCTCAATGTCCTTCTGGTCGAGCATGCGCCGCCAGTCCCAATAGGTCCTGGCCTTCGGAAAGATCTTCCCCGCCTCTTTGATCCGCTGGTCGTTGATGTCGCACAGCGCGACCACGTTCTCGCGGATCAGCGAGTCGTAGTGGGCCGTACCGCGGCCCCACACGCCCGCCAGCGCCACATTCAGTTTGTTGCTGGGGGCGGTCTGCCCGCGCAGCACGCCGCTCTTCAGAATGGTCAATCCGGCGGCCGTCTTCAGAAGATCCCGTCGTAGCACCCTTCGTCTCTCCTTTGGCGCCGGCTGGGCACTCCGATTCTCTTCCCACCAGCCACGATTATATTCCCGCAGTGCCCGCGTGGCACGCACCGGGCTAACCGTGTAAGCGCCCTTCTTCCTCCGGAGTCGCGTGCGCGGTGTCTCACTCCGCTCGCAGTGTCCGTGCCGGATCTTGTCGGGAAGCGCGCCGGGCCGGTAGGACGCTGGCGCAGATTGCCAGAATCACGAGGAGTGCGGCGGTTGCCGCCAGCGTCACGGGGTCCCGTGGACTCACCCGATACAGCAGGCTCGCCATAACGCGCGAACCCACCAGCGCGCCTGCAAGCCCGATCGCGACCCCTCCCAGGGCCAGGATCAGCGCCTCGCGCACCACCAGCATTTGTACGTCTGCCGGCCGGGCGCCCAGCGCGATTCGAATGCCGATCTCCTGGCGGCGGAGGACCACAACATGCGAGAGCACTCCGTATATGCCGGTGCCAGCCATGATCAGCGCAAGTGCGGCAAAGCCGCTGAAGACGATCGCCTGAAAACGTGGCCCGGCTTGCAGATCTTGCCATTGCTCGTCCATCATGCGCACTCGCGCCAGCAAGGCACGGTCCATAGCCCGCAGATTCTCGCGTAACAACGCCGTGGCCGCCGGTTCGCCCGCTGTACGGATAACGACATTGAGGCCGTTATCGTCCGTGATTCCCCCACCGGCCGCCTTGTCTGCGGTCAACGGCAAATAGATTTCAGGACGCGTCGGGTTTCGCAGCCCGTCGTTTCGTGTGTCCGCGGCAACCCCCACAACAGTCTTCCACGGGATTCCGGCGCCGTCCACCTGTTTGCCTATAGGCGCCTCACCCCCAAAATACCGGTCTGCCAACGTTCGATTCACAACGGCAACCAGGCCGGTGCCGGCCTCTTCCCCTTCGCTGAACACGCGCCCTTGGAGCAGCGGGATTCCCATCGCCTCAAAAAATCTCGCGTCCACGCGCCGCACAATCACGTTTTCGCCGCGCTGGAACGGCTCCGGAAGAGGGCGATCGGCCCGGCTGAAGGCGGTAATGCGAGACGCTCCGGTTGGTGGCAATGCGTCGGCAAACGCCACGGAAATGAGTCCGGGGGTGCGCTGCAGCCCCTCGCGAAGTTCCCGCCGCAGTTCAACGGGAGTCTCGGCAAACCGCGTGCCCTTCACTGTTATCGACGCCGTGACCAGTTGCTCCGTGTGGAAACCGGGTGCCACCGAGTGGAGCTTGGCGAGATTCTCCAGCAGCAAGCTTGCCGCTACAGCGAGCATCAGCGATAACGCCAACTCCCCCACCACAAGAGCACGCCGCAGCCGTAGTCGCGGCAGCCGCAGCACGGGTGCAAAACTAAACGCCAGCGAGCAGAGTATCCCTACCCCGAACGCCACCGCCAGAACTTCGCTGTTGATATTCACGCCTTCGACTCGGGCCAACATCGCGGGACGCAGCCGTGCTACCACCGCCACAAGCCCGCGCGCGACAGCGAGGCCGCTGGCCACGCCGATCGAGCCCAAAGCCAGTCCCTCCACCAGCAGATGCCTGGCGATTTGTAATGCACTGGCGCCCAAGGCCACTCGCACGGCCATCTCTCGCCCCCGTCCACTGGCGCGGGCTACCAGCAGACTGGCAACATTGGCGCTCGCAATAAGCAGGATGCTCGCCACCGCCCCGAGGAGCACCATGGCAACCGTCCGCACATCGCGAACCGCATATTCCTGAAGGGGCAGCACGCGGAGCGACACGTCCTCGCGATAAACCTGCGGGTCCTCCGCGCGACTGTTGGATAGCCGCGTCGAAAGTTCGGCGCGCGCTTTGGCCAGCGTGATTCCGGGTTGTAGGCGCGCAATCCCGTACAAGATTTTCATCGCGCCACTTCCATGCCGCAGCCAGCCTTCTCCCAGAGCCAGGGGCGTGAGCAGGTCGACGCGCCGCTCGTCAGGCATGCGGAACCCGCGCGGCAACACGCCGATGATCGTGTATGCTTCACCATCGATCCGCGTGGACCGGCCAATCGCGTTCGGATCGGCACCGAACTGTTCCCGCCAGAGTCCTTCGGATAACATGGCGACTCGGGGCGACTCGGGGCCGTCGTCCGCGGGCTGGATACCGCGCCCAACGGCAGCGTGAATGCGCAACACCTCGAGCAGGTTACCGCTGACGTTGGCACGCCCCGCCTCCACTGTCTCGCCTGGACCGATCATCGCGGCATTACTCACGTTGTAAGCCGCCAGGGCTCCCAGCGAGCGCGTTCCCTGCCACGTTCCGAAATCGGGACTGGCCAACGCGTCGAGTTTGTACCCCGCAAAGTAAGTTGTCACGGAAACTAACCGGTCGGCATCCGGGTACGGCAGTGGCCGCAACCACATCGCGTACACAATGGCATAGAGGGCAGTTGCGGTGCCGAGACCCAAGGCTAGAACCAGAACGGCAGGCACGGAAACGGAGGGAGTTCGATACAACATCCGAAAAGCAAAACGGATGTCTTGCCGGAGATTACGAATCAAGGGAAAGCCTCGCTGATCCCGGTAGAACTCCTTTGTCGATTCCACGCCTCCGAACTTCAACACCGCCGCGCGGCGCGCTTCTTGCGGAGACATGCCGGCCCTCAGATTGTCTTCAGTCATCATCTGAAGATGCGTTTCGATCTCATCGGCCAGATCGGGCTCGTGACGGGAGCCCGCGATCGTGCCAATCAGTCGTTTCCAACCGCGACGCAGCGCTTTCATTGCCGCCTGCCCTCCGCTCTAGTACGGCTCCTCTTGGATTCCCACATTAGTATCGCGCTACACCTATGGGAAAGCAATAGGAATTTAAATCCATGTCGCGAAACTCACTTGAAGTGGCATGGACCGCTTGCTAACGCGCGCGGCTCGGAAAACACTGCGATGATTCCACGGGACTTG
>PLRZ01000170.1:0-44501 GCA_003164075.1 Bryobacterales bacterium
GGCTGAAATTGCGGGGCGACATCGGGAGTTCCGATATCGAAGCCCGGAAGAAACTTGCGAGTGGGGACGGACGGACGGGAAATCTGTTTTCGCTGAGACAGAAACTTTTCCAAGAACTTCGGACACTTCACGCCGGTTTATTTCGCCGTTATTCTTGCGCGCCTCCTTAGCGGCGATACGGGAACTGCCGCTAACGCCGCCGATGGAAGCGCTGGGGAGGCGTGGTCTTCGGAGTTCGGCCGCGCCTATTGCGCTTCCACCGCCGCCAGCAAATCGCCGGTGAGCCGCAGCACGCTCCAGCGCGCCCGTTCCACGGTGTATTGTGCGTCGTAGAAGGCCATCCACTTATCGTTTTCAGCGACGCGGGCTTCCTCCACCTGGCGCAACGTGACGCGGCCCTCTTGCATTTGCGCCAGATATACCGAGAGCTGCTCGCGCGCCACTTCCAGGTCGAGCCGTGCCACCTCGGCGCCTGTCTCCGACTTGCGCACGTTGCGGAACGACTGCTCGAGGTCGCTGCGGAGGTGGTTGCGGGCGTTGTTGAGATCGATTCTCAAATGCGAGATGTCGCTTTCCACCTGCGCGACCTGCGCTCCTACGCCCGGGCCGACCGCGAAAGGAATCTGGAAAGACATGCCGATCTGTTCGTTGTTTTGCTGGTATTTGGAGAAGAACTCGGCGTAGTTGTTGAATTTCGCCAGCAACGAGTACTGCGCCACTAGGTCCACGCGCGGCAGGCGTTGCGCCTTCACGCCGCGTTTTTCGAGCTCTTTGGCGGCGATTTGCGACTCCAGCCGGCGCAGGTCCTTGTTGGCGTCGAGTGCGGCCGTCACCGCTTCCTCTTCGGATTTCGGAAGCGGCGGCGTAGCGCGCTGTTCGGCCACCGGGTGGACGCGGTCTTCGGCGGAGAAGCCCAGCGCCAGGGCGAGAGCGGTTTCCGAAGAGGCCGTGTCGTCGTCCAGCAGTTCGGCGGCCTGGCGGGCGTGCGCCAGGTTGGCGGCGGAGGTCTTCTCGGCTAACGGCAGGGCGCGGCCTTCCTGTACCTGCGTCTGCACGGTGGCGAGCACCTTCTGCATGCTCTCGGCCTGCTTGCGCGCGAGTTCTCCCAGCCGGGCGGCGCGTTCGGCATCAAGGTACAGCGAAGCGGTGCGGAAGACCACTTCATCGCGCTTGCTGGTGACGGCGAGGGCGGCGCCGCGGGAGTCCTCTTTGGCTTGCGCCACGGCCAGGGTTTGCTGGCGATTAAAAATGTCCTGCACGATGTGGGCTTGCACCACACTGGGCGCGGAGCCCTCGATGCTCATAGGGAAACCGTTGCTGTAAGCCAGCCCGCTACCCACGATGAGGCGCGGAGTGAATGGGTCCTTGGCCACGCGGACCCCCTGCCGCGCCTTTCCTTCATCCAGGCGCGCCAGGGTAATATCGGGATTCTGTTTGAGGGCCGTTTCCACCGCCTGCCGCAGCGTCATGGGATGGACTTCAGCCCGCAGCAGGCACGCGAATGCCACAAGAAAGACCGCTGATTTGGACATACTTCATTATTCACCACGAAGGCACGGCGGCAAGAGNNGTCACAGGGGTCTTCTTCTTGGCGGTCGTTCTTGGCGACTTGGCGAGAGATCTATACCGGATCGCAGTGGGCGAGAATGCCGTGGCTCCATAGGTCGTCGACGCAGCCTTTCGCGTGCACACCAGTCTCGGTCTGGGATTGCTGGAGTCGGTCTACGAGGCGGCCTTGGCCTACGAACTGGAAAAACGCGGGCTGAGCATCACTCGCATCGTCAACGGACTCAAACAATGATCTCTCGCAAAGTCGCCAAGGTCGCCAAGGAAACGCCCTCCGGCTCGTAACGGTTTCTTGCGTTTTGCGACAGAAACCAGATAACATCATCAGCCGCGCGCGTTAGCAAGCGGAACCTCGCCAGGGATTTGCCGCTCGCCGGCGTATTAATGGCGGCAACACCCGCGCGTCGCCGCATCCTATTGAAAGGACTGATGCGGCCGGAAGGCCCATGAGTTGCTTCTCTCGACTACATGCGTGTCAAGTGGTACGCCTTAGTGCTCGGGTCCATCATCGGAACGATGGCTTTATCCATGCCGGCCACCGCTCAGATTTCCATGCAGCGCCCAGGGCTAACCGGTGTTCCGGCCGGGAGAGCGCTGGCTGCCCCCGCCAAGCCGGGGACGGCGTGGACGCCCGAGGAGCAAGAGCGGCTGGCGCAAATGCTGAGTCGAATGAGTCCGAAGGAGCGCAAGAAACTGGCCAAAGCCTTGAAGCACATGACCCCGGCACAGCGCCTGCAGTTCCATGCAACTCTGAAGCAGCAGTTGGCGAAAATGGGACCACCGTCACAATTCGCAAAGCACCCGAGGTAGGATCAACGTACGTCTGCATAATGGTCCGGGCGGGAATAACCTCATCCACCGCGCTCAAAATAGCTGTTGGATCAGCGGGGATTTCCGTCGAGCAAGTCCTGGAACTTCGCTGAACCGCGGCCGCCCGTTAAAGGTTTTGGCCTTCCTCCCGCGACACGCCGTTCCCTGACGACGGGCAACTGCGACGGCTGCCGCCAAGCTCCCTACCCCACTTTCCACAGAATCTGCCGCAGCATTCCCAATAGCACCGGAGCGTCGCGGCCGGCGATATCCAGCCGCCGCACCAGGCGCCGCACTTTTTCTTCCGTCGACGCGGCAGTCACCGGGTTCACATACCCGCTCTTCCGCAGGATTTCGAGCAACAGCAGCGTGACCTGCTCGGTCTCTCCGGCCGCGGCTCGCGCGATGGTCTTCGGCGGCTTGGCGGCGGCAGCCTTGGGGTCGCGCGACAGTTCGTAGAGACATAACGCCACGGCTTGCCCCAGATTCATGGAAAGATCGCCGCCCACCGTGGGGATGCGCATCAGCCAATGGCAGTGGCTCATCTCGTCGTTGGTGAGTCCGAATTTCTCCGAGCCGAATAGCAGTGCCACCGGCGCCTGCGCCAGGGCGCGGCCAATCGACCGGGCTCCGAATTCGAGGCGGCGGAGCGGATGCTGCAACTCCCGGTGTCCCACCGAAGTGGTGCCCACCACCAACCGGCAATCCGCCACCGCGTCCGCCACGCTGGAGTATTCCTCGGCCGCCCGCAGTAGCGGCGCGGCCCCCACCGCCGAGCGGGCCTCGCGGAAGGCAACGTCATAAGCGTTGACCACCCGCAGCCGCGAGAATCCGAAGTTCGCCATGGCGCGCGCCGACGCTCCGATATTGAGCGGATTGCGCGTGGAGACCAGAACCACGCGGAGGTCGTCTTTGCTTTCGGCGGAGATGTCTTGATCGTAACGCAACCCGCCCGGGCAATCTGCTACTCTGCGTTACGGGAGGCGTGAAATGGACCCCTCGGTCTCTTTCCCCGAAAACTGGACCGCGCCACGGGAATTGACGCGGGCGCTGCCACGGGAAACCAGCATGACCGGCCGTGCCATCGCGGTTGTCATCATGGGTGGGCTGTTCCTGCTCGGCAGCGTTCCGTTGTTCATTTTCTTCCGCGGCGAAAACGTGCGCCAGACGGCGCGGGCGGAGGCGTTACGCACCCAGAGCCTCCAGGCCACCGGCGAGATCGTCCGCCTGTGGCACAGCGACAACAAGGAGCATACGCCCATGGTGACGTATGCGTTTACCGCCAATGGGATCCGGCTGCAGGGCGACTCCAGCGTGCCGGAAAAACTCTGGGAGGGCATCCGCAAGGCCGGTTTCATGCCCATCCGCTATCTACCGTCGGACCCCAGTATCAACCATCCGCTCGCTTGGGAGCCGTCTATCGAGCCGGCCTGGGTGCCGTTCACCCTTCCGGTGTTGCTGGCCGGAGTCGCCATCGGGCTCCTGATCCACGTCCGGCGGCAGGGCCAGGTGGCGGCGGAAGGAGTGCCCGCGGTGGGCGTAGTCAACAGATGTTTCCGCGTTAAGGGAGGGTGGGCAGTGCGCTACCAGTTCCGCATGAAAGATGGTGCCATCGCGCGCGGCTCCTCCCAGGCCGGGCACCGCCTGGAAGTGGGATCGGCCATTTGCGTCCTCTACCTCCCTCCCAATCCCCGGAGGAACCAGATGTATCCTTTACGTTTTTATCGGGTGACGCAATGACTTTGCCGTTACCCACGCGTTCGCTCGGCCAGAACGGCCCGGCGGTGTTTCCCCTCTCGCTCGGATGCATGGGGATGTCCGGTATGTACGGGCAGGCGGACGAAACCGAGAGCATCGCCACCATCCATGCCGCCATCGATCGCGGTGTCACGCTGATCGACACGGGCGATTTCTACGGCATGGGTCACAACGAAATGCTGATCGGCCGGGCGCTCGAAGGGCGCCGCGACCAGGTATTGCTCTCGGTGAAATTCGGCGCCTTGCGCGGGCCCGATGGGAGTTGGCTGGGCTTCGATTCCCGTCCCGCGGCGGTGAAGAATTTCCTGGCGCACTCGCTCACCCGCCTGCGCACCGATCATATCGATATCTACCGCCCCTCGCGCCTGGACTCGGGTGTGCCCATCGAAGAGACTATCGGCGCCATCGCCGACATGGTGAAGGCCGGCTACGTGCGGGCCATCGGACTCTCGGAAGTGGGTGTGGAGACCATCCGCCGCGCGCAAGCTGTCCACCCCATCTGCGATCTGCAGATCGAGTATTCGCTGATCAGCCGCGGTCCGGAAGCGCGCATTTTCCCGGTGTTGCGCGAGTTGGGAATCGGAGTGACGGCTTACGGAGTGCTGTCTCGCGGGCTGCTCACCGGCTCGGCGCCCGCCGGCCGGGGCGATTTGCGCGCCCACATGCCGCGTTTCGTTGGCGATAATCTGGCCAGCAACCGGAAGATCGTCGAGACGCTGAACGGTCTGGCCGCCGAAAGAGGCGTAGCGCCCGCGCAACTGGCCATCGCCTGGGTGTTGGCCAAGGATTCCGCGATTGTTCCGGTGATTGGAGCGCGCACGCGGAGGCAGCTCGACGAATCGCTGGCGGCGCTCGACATCGCGCTGACGCCCCGGGAGATCGCCCGTCTCGAGGAGGCGATTCCAGCATCGCAAGTGGCTGGCACGCGCTATGCCGAGATGCAGATGCGGACGCTCGATAGCGAGCGGTGATCGGAATTAATTCGGTGGGCAGAACTCCTGCCTTGCTCTATCGACAATCTGGGGCGTGAACGAGTAGTCCGTTCGAGCTTTGGCGCCCGCCTCCGTCCGGGCCCAAAACGGTCGGCCACAATCGAGGCAAACCCGGCGCGGCACTTCATAATTTCTTTATGGCCCAAGCGATTTTCTTCGTTGAGTGCCTGGAGTGCCTGGGCGATCCTGAAAAACACGTTCGCACGGCGACCCGAATGCTGACGAACTCTTCCATGCTCAGCGCGAGCCGTCACCAATCATGGAGCGCAGTTGCTCGACAACCTTGCTCAGCTCGTTGGCGTACTCGTGCATCTCATGGCCAGCCGATGCTGTCTCTTCCGCACCCGCCGCCGATTTCTGCGTTACCTGCTGCATTTGAACGATGGTCCGGGCGATCTGCTCGATACCGCAGCTCTGCTCCTCACTCCCGGCCTTTACTTCGTCCGCGAGTATCTTAACTTTCTGGGCACCCTCGGTGATGCTCCGGATCACGGTGGAGACTTGATCGAGTTTGTTGCGGCCTTCCTTGGATTTACTGATCGATTCTTCGATCATGTCTGTGGTATCCCGGGCGGCCTGCGCTGAGCGCTGTGCCAGATTTCGGACCTCATCCGCGACCACCGCGAATCCCATTCCGGCTTCTCCTGCGCGGGCAGCTTCCACGGCTGCATTCAAGGCCAGGATGTTGGTCTGGAATGCAATTTCATCGATCACTTTGATGATCTTACCGATCTTGTCGCTGGAGGCGTTGATCTCGCGCGTCGAGACCTGCATTTGGTCGACCGACCGGTTGGCCTCGCCGACGCCCTGGCTGGTCTGGTTCATGAGATCTGCAACGGTGCGAGAATTCTCCGCATTCCTTCGCGTCATCGCCGTGATCTCCTCTGTCGATGCTGAAGTCTCTTCCAGAGACGCGGCCTGTTCGGATGCTCCCTGCGCCAGCGATTGGCCCGAAGAGGATACCCGGGCCGAGATCGAACGGACCTCTTCAGTGCTCTGCCGGAGAGCGTCGAAGTGCCCGCGAAGGCGCCTTACCTTCCTGGAAAGCGTCAGCACGGTCAGACCGCTCATCGCCAGGCAGGCCAGTACCAGAACGAACATTCCCAACTTGGCGCGGAATCGAATGGTCGCCGACCGGGCAAGAGCTTCTTCGTTCCAACGCACCTGCCGTTTCATCAACTCGTCCGCTGCGGTCGACATGCCGGTACCGAGCGTGACGCCCCTTCCGGAATCGATCGTTACAGCTTCCGCCGTCCGGCCCTGATCGCACAAGTCGCCGACCTCTTTGTGGTGCTGCGTATATTGCTCCAGGTTGTTTTCCAGGTCTCCGAGCAACTGCCTGCCGTCATTGGTCGTCAACAGGCTACGCATTTCAGAAATCTGCGATATAAGTTGCGAATGCGCCGTGCGGAATGCAGCCTTGGCCTTATCGACCGAAGCTTTGTCGTTAATGCTGGAGAACAGCATCACACCACGATTGGCCGTCCGTGCGGCTAAAACAGTGGCTTTTAGATCGCTAACCACCACGAGTTTCCGGCCGGTGCTCTCAATGGCAGTGGAAAGTTCGCCGCTCAAACGTTCCACTGAAATAAATGCCCAGGTCGCGATTCCTAACGCCAATCCAGTCATACCGCCGACGCTCCAAGCGATCGTCTTACCTAACGTCATTTTGTGTAGTACCCCTGCGTACTGCCGGGCACGTGCGCCCCACGCAGTCCTCCGACTTCTTTATCGGCGGTTGAAGTCAGTTCCTTTACTTTCCGATTGATCGAACTTTCGCATATCACGGTACCCAGCACCATCATTGTCACGATAACGGCAGCGCCAAGTCTGTCGAAGATTCGCGTTCCCGGCTTCGAGGCTTTCACGCCGCCTTGGGGGAGACCAGCCTCAGAACTCCTGAGGTCGTGGAATTTGCAGTGAGCCCGCAGGTGGGGCGAAATCAGGAGGTCTGAGCCTTGGCCACGCACAGGGAAAAGGGCGTCGTGGCCTCGAAGACACGGAGATCATCGAGGACCATGCCGGACCGCCCAAAGTGGTCGCCATCGACTGGTGGTAGAAGTCCGGCTTGCGTTTCGCGTCTTCGCCCATCGTCCCCCGCGGCTCAGGGGATCCGGCCGGCTGCTCACCAGGATTGAACAGCCTCGATCCTGGGCAGACCGAAATGATTACATACGGCTTGCTACGCTCGAAGAGGCACGCGAAGAACAGGCGAACGCTGACTTTCGGCATGATCGCAGCCTGGGCAATGCAAATTGCGTCATTCCCCCATGACGAGGAACATTCAGTTACAGGAGTTCGCTCTTGAGTTCTTTCATTTAGGACCGTATTGTACGGTAAGTTTCGTGATCGGCACGTCGCTGATCTTCTCTGGGGGTGCTTAAACGGTTTCGGGANNCGGCTCTGTAAACACTTACAAACATTGAGACGCCATTCTGAGCCGCGCGCGCCAGCAAGCGGTTCTTAACCAAAATCCCGAAACTTGTTTAAGCACCCCTTCTCTGGGCGGCATACACTATTTAGGTAGAGGTTCGGCTTCAAGACGCCGTTCAAGCAAAATACCGGGCGGCACGCACTATTGGTTCCCGTGGCGCGATTTCCTCGCCGGCCACCCTATGGTTCTACTCAAGATTCCGGGCGCGAGGGACTCTAGGGTGAGAGCCGGCATTTGCTGGTTCTCCGCCACGGTAAATGAACTGTTGAAGAATCGAGAGAGGCATACATCATGAAGGCACATCGAAGTCTCCGGACCGGGGCACTCGCCGTAGCGCTCCTGTCCGCGTCCGTCATATTCGCTCAACCGGCCCCGCCGCCCCAACAGGCGCAACCGGGTCAGGCCGGCCGTGGGCCGCAGGCCCCCCGCATCGTTTCGCCGCAGATCCATCCGGACAAAACGGTTACATTCCGGCTGTCCGCTCCCAAAGCTGCCGAGGTCACGCTGAACGGAAGCTGGGACGGCGCGGCCAATCTCCCGATGACCAAGGACGACGTGGGCGTCTGGTCGACCACCGTCGGGCCGCTCGGCGACCAACTGTGGGGCTATTGGTTTGTGGTTGACGGCGTCAAGGCCCTCGACCCGGGCAACGGCGAAACCCAGCGGGACGGCGTCCGCTACGACAACCTGCTGATGATCTCCGGTCCCGCGGACGACCTGTGGGATTTCAAGGATGTCCCGCACGGAACCGTCGAGCAGATCTGGTACCCCTCGCCCACGTTGAAAGAGGCGCGCCGCCGCATGTATGTCTACCTGCCTCCCGACTACCAGACCAGCAATGTCAAGTACCCGGTGTTGTACCTCTTGCACGGCGGCGGCGGCGACGAGGACGCGTGGACGGTGATGGGCCGCGCCCCGATCATTATGGATAACCTCATCGCGCAGAGTAAAGCCAAGCCGATGATTGTGGTCATGCCTAACGGCAACGTTACGCAGACCGTTTCCCAGGGCTTCGGTTTCGGCCCGACGCCGCGGCCTCAGGCCGTCATGGCGCCCGCGCCGCCACCGATCCAGGCGGCTCAGGGTGGACTGGGCGCAGGTCCGTCAGGCGGTGGACGCGCTGCTCCCGCTCCGCAGCCCTATGCGGGCTCCTACCCGGAGAGCCTGGTGAAGGACGTCATTCCGTTCGTCGAAAAGACTTACCGCGTCTTCACCGATAAGGACAACCGCGCTATCGCCGGCCTCTCGATGGGCGGCGGCCACACCCTCACTGCCACCAACAACAATCCGGGACTCTTCGGCTACATCGGCGTATTCAGCTCCGGCCCGCGCACGGTCGACGAGGCATACGAAAAGCAATTGGAAGCGGTCAAGGCCGGCGGGGTCAAATTTTACTGGACCGGCGCCGGAACCACCGACATGGCTCGCGAAGGCACGATGACTCTCCACGCCCTGGTGGAGAANNNGGCTCTGCGGAAGGCGCCGGCCCCGGTCCGGGGGCTTCTACAAGGACCCTGGGCCACGAATAGGAAACTCAAGCTGCTCTACTTCTCGGTTGGCGCGGAAGACCCGCGGTTCCCGTTCCAAACCAAAGCGGTTGAGGAATTGCGCAGCCACAAGATCAGAACTCCTGATGTCGTGGAATTTGCAGTGAGCCCGCAGGTGGGGCAGGCGGTGCTCGCCTGCCCTGGATCCTATTCGAGCAGCGGGCCTAANNGCTCAGCCCATTTTCCCCGCCAGACTGAAATTGCGGGGCGACATCAGGAGTTCTGAAGCTCGAGCTTCTGTTCAAGAGCTCCCCGGGCGCGCACGAGTGGAAGGTCTGGCGGAACTCGCTCGCCGATATGGCGGCGACGCTGTTCCGGTAGCCCGGACTCCGCCACACGGCACGAGCGAGAGCAGGCGAAACGCAGGGGTTTCAGAAAGAACGGCGTTCGCGGCGGCGGCCTGGCACGCTGACGCGTGCTCCATTAAAGGAGAAGTCACATGCGCATTACGGGAATCAGCCTGGCGGCTTTGGCGGTCTTGCCGCTCCTGGCGGGCATTCAGGAACCCATCAAAGTAGAGGGCGGGTCGATCTCCGGCACGCCGGGATGGGGCTGGGGCGTTCGTGAGTATCTCGGAATCCCCTTCGCCGCGCCTCCGGTGGGGAACCTGCGCTGGCGTCCTCCACAGCCGGTAACGCCGTGGCAGGGGGTGCGGGTGGCGGACCGTTTCTCTCCGGCGTGCAAGCAGCGGCAGTACGACGCCAACAGCAGCTCGTGGAATCGCGGGCTGATCGACACCAGCGAGGATTGCCTGTACGTGAACGTCTGGACCCCGGCGGGCTCGGCCGGCGAAAGGCTGCCCGTGCTGGTATGGATCTACGGGGGCGGGGGCACGGCCGGGTCCACCGCCGAGCCGCTCTATGATGGGAACACCATCGCCAAGAAGGGCGTGGTGGTGGTCAGCATGAACTACCGGGTCAACGTATTCGGCTGGTTCGCGCATCCCGAGCTGACCAGGGAATCCGAGCACCATGCCTCGGGCAACTACGGATCGCTCGACCAACTCGCGGGTATCCAGTGGGTGAAACACAACATCGCGCAGTTTGGCGGAGATCCGGATAGAATCACCATCTGGGGCGAATCGGGGGGCAGCCGGAGCGTCAATTTCCTGGCCGCCTCTCCGCTGCTAAGAGGACTGGCTCAGGGCGCCATTGCGGAGTCACACACCGCTTTCGGGAAAATGTCCACGCTGGCGGAAGCCGAAGCGGCCGGCGTAGCGTTCGCCAGGGCGGCGGGCAAGACTTCACTGGCGGAGTTGCGGGCGATGTCCGCGCAGGAGTTGCTGGAGGCTTCGATCAAGAACCCGGCCGGGATGAACGGCGCCATCGTGGACGGCTGGTTCCTGCCGCAGGATCTCTACACCTCGTACTCGCAGGGCAAGCAAAACGACCTTCGCCTGCTAACTGGCGCGACTAACGACGAAGGCGGGAACATCGGAGGCATAGGCGCGCCTCCGGCGGCGGGCGGCGGGCGCGGGAGGGGCGGCACTCCGGATAGCCTGACAAGTTACACCGCCTGGGCCAGGAGCACTTTCGGCGATAAGGCGGAGACGCTGCTGAAACTCTATTCGGCAAGCGACGACACCACTGCGCGGAAGGCCTATCACGACGTCTACCGCGACATCAACTTCGCCGGGCACCGCACGTGGGCCAAGCTGCAGGCGGCCACCGGCAAGGCGCCGGCATACCTCTACATCTTCAGTCACATACCGCCGCATCCGGTGGGAAACGGCAATAACCCGGCCCCGGCGGCCGCCGCGGTGCACTTCTCGGAGGTGGTCTACGTTTTCCAGAATTTGCGAATGAAAGACCTCCCCTGGACGGACCTGGACCGGAAGGTGGCCGACACGATGGCGACCTACTGGACGAATTTCGCCAAGAACGGGGATCCGAACGGCCCCGGGCTGGTGAACTGGCCCACATACAATCCGAAGGACGAGTACTGGCTCAACATCGGAGACACGGTTCGCACGGAGAGGTTCAACGCGGCGGGCGTGGATTTCATCGCGGCGGTGCAGGAAGAATTGCGGCGTGCACGGTAGGTTCTCGGCGGTCCCGGATGTCACCCGATTTGACAATGTACCCCCAAAACCCGTAAGCTAAATGTTTTGTAACTGAAACAGTCGGAGACGTGTGTGTCAATGAGTACCGAGTTCCCCTCCAAGAATGGCATCGTGCGGCAGTGGCATGTGATCGACGCCCAGGAGCTGGTTCTGGGCAAGCTCGCCAGTAAAGCGGCCATGCTGCTGATGGGCAAGACGAAACCCAGTTACACGCCCTTTCTGGATACCGGCGATCACGTGATCGTGATCAATGCCGAGAAGGTCCGTGTTACGGGCCGCAAAGAGACAGACAAGATGTATCGCCATTTCACCGGCTATCCCGGCGGACTGGTGGAGAAGAGCTTCAAGCGGGTGCGGGCCGAAAAGCCCGTCCGCCTGGTGGAAGACGCCATTTTCGGCATGCTTCCCAAGACCAAGCTCGGCAAACAGATGTATCGCAAGTTGAAGGTGTACGCGGGTGACAAGCATCCGCACGCGGCCCAGAAGCCGGCCGCGCTGGCAGTGAAGTAGGCAAACCCGAGAGGTACAAGTTTAGTGGCAGCTACGATAGTTCAATATTTGGGTACGGGCCGCCGGAAAAGATCGGTGGCTCGCGTGTTCTTGCGGCCCGGCAAGGGCGAGATCAAGGTCAACAACCGCGCGTTTGAGAACTACTTTCCCACGGAAAGTGCGCGCGCCATGGTGCGGCAGCCCCTTGCTGCCACGGAAACCATGGAAAAGTTCGACATGCTGATTCTCGCGGATGGCGGGGGCGTCGCCGGTCAGGCGGGCGCGGCCCGTCTCGGCATCTCCCGGGCTTTGGTGGAGTTTAACGCAGAACTGCGGTCACGGTTGAAGAAGCTCGGCTTGCTCACCCGCGACCCGCGCCAGCATGAGCGGAAGAAGTACGGCCAAAAGGGCGCACGCAAACGGTTCCAGTTCTCCAAACGATAAGTCTTCTCCGTGGGAACCGCTTTCGGTTCCCACGACAGCAAACGTATCCCCGGCAGCATTCGCGGCACAAATATCGCTTTGGGCCGTGCGCGGATGACGGGGTGCGATAAGGAGGTTTTTCTGCCCGCAATCTCGATGAAGGAATTGCTCGAAGCCGGCGTTCACTTCGGGCACCAGACCAAGCGCTGGAATCCGAAGATGAAGGAATATATTTTCGGCGAACGTAACGGCATCTACATCATAGATCTTCAGAAGACCCTGAAGATGTTCAAAGACGCTGCCCGGTTCGTGGGCGAGATGGCCGCGCAGGGCAAGAATGTGCTCTTCGTGGGCACCAAGCGCCAGGCGCAGGAGGCCATCGCCGAAGAGGCCAAGCGCTGTCAGATGTACTACGTCAACCAACGTTGGTTGGGCGGCCTGCTCACCAACATGCTGACCGTCCAGAAGTCCATCAAGCGCCTGAAGGAACTGGAAGCCATGTCTTCGGTGGAAGGCGGATACGCCGGCCGGCCGAAGAAAGAAGTCATCCGGCTGGAGCGGGAGCGCAAACACCTCGATCAGAACCTGGCCGGCATCAAGGACATGCCGGGGTTGCCCGATATCCTGTTCGTGATCGATTCCAACAAGGAAGCCATCGCCGTGAAGGAAGCGCGGCGGCTGGGCATCCCCGTGGTGGCAATCGTCGATACCAATTGCGACCCGGACGAAGTGGACTATGTGATCCCCGGCAACGATGACGCCCTGCGCGCCATTCGCCTGTTCGCCAGCAAGATCGCCGACGCGGTGACGGAAGGCCGTTCGCTGGCCACCGAACAGGATTTCACCGCCGACAAGATTGTCCAGGACGAAACTCCGGCCGAAGAGGGCATGATGGAGTACGCGAAGTATGTGGACCCCAAGTATGCCGAAGAGATCATGGCGGAGAGCATGAGCATGGCGGAAGAGCCGGCACAGGTTTCGCCCCGTAAGGGTCCCGCTTCCGAGATCGCCGAACCGGCCCCCGAGCCGGCGGTCACCGAGAGCGGACACTAAATCACGAGTTCCCCGATGGTCGTGGACGCGCGTTTTGCGAGCCGCGACCGTCAGGGAGCGTTACCAACTCACGAAGAAGAGCATAATATGGCGGAAATTACCGCGGCACTAGTCAAAGAACTCCGCGAGCGCATCGGCGCGGGGATGATGGAATGCAAGAAAGCCCTGGTGGAAGCCAAGGGCGATATCGCCGAAGCGGAAGTCGTCCTACGCAAGCACGGCATTGCATCTGCCGGCAAGAAGGCAACGCGTGTGACTAAGCAAGGCTTGATCGGGAGCTACATTCACCACGGCGGCCAGCTAGGCGTACTGGTGGAAGTCAACTGCGAATCGGATTTCGTGGCGCGAACCGACGATTTTATAGAGNNGAAAGAGCGCGAGATTGCCCGCGCCCGCGCCGTTCTCGAAGGCAAGCCGGAAAAAATCCTCGACCGGATTGTGGAAGGCCGCATCGCCAAGTTCTACGAGGAAGTCTGTCTTCTGGACCAGCCTTTCGTCAAGGAAGCGACCCTGACCATCGACCAACTGGTGAAGACCAAAATCGCCAAGTTGGGCGAAAACATCGCTATTTCGCGCTTCGTCCGCTTCAAAGTGGGCGACGTGGCGGCTGCCGAAGCGGGCCACGAGAATCCGGCTGAATAGATGCCCGGCTACCAACGCGTCCTCCTGAAGCTAAGTGGGGAGGTGCTGGCTGGCGGCGCCTCTTTCGGCATTGATGCCGGGAGAGTGAAGTCCCTGGCGCGTGAGGTGGCGGATGTGGCCGCCACGGGCGTGCAAATCGGTGTCGTGGTGGGCGGCGGCAACATCTTTCGGGGCGTTGCCGCCGCCGCTCAGAAAATGGACCGCGTAACGGCCGACCACATGGGCATGCTGGCCACGGTGATCAACTCCCTGGCCCTTTCCGACGCCCTGGAGCAGATCGGCATCCCCACCCGCGTGATGAGCGCCATTGAGATGCACCAAGTGGCCGAACCGTACATCCGGCGGCGCGCCATCCGGCACCTGGAAAAGGGCCGCATCGTGATTTTCGCGGCCGGCACCTCTAATCCCTACTTTTCCACCGATACCGCCGCCACTCTGCGCGCCCTGGAAATCAAGGCGCAGGTGATCGCCAAAGCGACTCGCGTGGACGGAGTGTACGATAAAGACCCCTTGAAATTCCCCGATGCCGTGAAATATGGGGAGATTACGTACCTCGAAGTCCTGTCACAGGCACTGGGGGTGATGGATGCCACGTCTATCGCGATGTGCCGGGACAACCGGCTTCCGATTATTGTTTTCAATTTGAATACAACAGGCAATATAATGCGTATGTCGATGGGTGAGCCCGTAGGTACGGTGATTCACTAGCCGGGGGCGCGCCGTCGGCCGCGATTCGGAGATACTGCAATGAAAACTGAACAGCCGGCAGTAACCAGCGGTCCCACGTTCAATTCCATCAAGGACGTGGAAAACCACTTACAGACGCGCATGGAAAAAGCCATCTCGGACCTGCAGCATGAGATGGCCGCGATTCGCACCGGGCGCGCCACCCTGTCGCTTCTCGACCATATTCGCGTGGATTACTACGGCACTCCCACGCCGCTCAACCAGGTTGCCAACCTTCATGTTCCGGAACCCGCGATGATCACCCTTCAGCCGTGGGATGTTTCGCAGATCGGGCCGATCGAGAAATCCATACGGACCTCCGACCTGGGGCTGAATCCCTCCAATGACGGAAAGATCATCCGCCTGCCCATTCCCCCGCTCACCGAAGAGCGGCGCAAAGAACTGGTAAAGAAACTGCATGCCGCCGCCGAACACCATCGCGTTTCGGTGCGCGCGATCCGCCGCGACGGAAACGAAGCGGTGAAAAAACTTCTCAAGGACAAGAAGGTCGCCGAGGACGACGAGAAGAAGGCCCTCGACGAGATCCAGAAGCTGACCGACGCCTACATGGCGAAGCTCGACGCGGCCGCCAAGACGAAAGAAAAGGACATCCTCGAGATCAAATAGCGTCCCTAACGGCTCATTTCAAAATTCGGACAGGACGGTCTCCTCCGAAAGATCGGTGGTCCTTGTTTTTGTTGGGTCGTAAAATGTCAACGCAAGGGCGGTGCGCGTTCGGCTTCCGGCGATGCGGTATGGTAATATGCTCTTGCAGACCAAATTCATCTCCCGGAGAGGTGGCTGAGCGGTCGAAAGCAGCGGTTTGCTAAACCGNNGAATCCCCCCCTCTCCGCCATTCTTACCCCTTTATTTTCAATTGAGTGCAGCCCACCCAAACTGACGTGTGAATTACGTGTGAGGTTGTGCCGCTTTGTCCAGTCGTGGCAAGCTGAAGGGTTGGCATACAGGAAAACGCTGAAGACTCAGAACTCCTGATGTAGTGGAATTTGCAGTGAGCCCGCAGNNTTCGAGCGGCGGCCCTGATTCAGCGTGGGCGGCATCAGGAGTTCTGAGATTGTACTCCAGGACCTACGTGTGCCAGGACGTCCTTCGCCTCACGTGCAGCGGAAAGCGCCTATACGCCCCTCAGAAACTGGTGCGTGCGGTAGTCGCCGCCCCTGCGGAGTTCGTCACCACTGCCTGGAACGACGCGATCTGGCTCGTGTTGCCCAGCACCGGGAAGACCGCCTTCAGTTCGAACGTTCCGCCCGCCGCATTCTGAAAGTACGACGCGAAACTGGCGCTGCCGTCGGCTTGAATCGCCGGAGCGATGGCGTTGCCTTCCGTATCGTAGAACGTGAATGACAGCGCTCCGGCGGTACGCGTGTTGTCGAACCCCGTCAGGTCCACTTCCACCGCGCTCGTCGAACGCACCCCCTGCGCCCCGGTCACTCCCACTTCCGCCGGCAGGATGGCGATCGATTGCCGGTCGCTATTGCTCCCTAACTGCGCCGTGACGGTGAGCGTGCCGGCGGTGGTCCCGGTCTGAAATGGCAGGGTGAGCGCGGTGCCGAATTGTCCCTGCGTGGCGCCGGCCGACACGGTGAAAGTCGCGGTCTGCCCTCCCGAGGCGAACGCGATCCCCGCGTCGGTCGCGGCGCCGGAAATGGACGCGGCCGGTACGAACGTGAGCGTGACGGTCCCCGACCCGCTGGTTTGCGAGGCTGCGGCCAGATTCACCGTCACCGTGCCCTGTTGCGCGCTGTCCGGCTGCGCCAGAGCGAGCGTGATATGCGGTTGCGGGAAGGGCGGATCGGTACCCGTCCCGGTGAGCGCGTAACTCCGGCTGCCGATGGCCAGGGCGCCCGCCGCTACGCCATCCGCGGTGGGGCTGAATTGGATGTCGAAAGTGACGCTCGCTGCAGGCAGCACCAGAGTCCCGCCGGGCGATGGGCCGCTCAACGAAAAGCCGGTTCCGGACACCAGCGGGCCCGGCGCCAGCAGGGTCGCGGAGGTCTGATTCAGCAGGATGATATGGCGCGTTGCCGTCGACCCCTGCGGTACCGAACCGAAGTCCACCGGCGCCGCGGCTAACGATTGCACGCCCGTGGCGGTCACCAACTGAGCGGTCAATTCCACCGGCACGCTGGCCGTCAGAATGACCGAGATTGCCACCGAATCGAGCGCCGCGCTGTATTGGCCCGTGCCGGCGGATTGAAACACCACCGAGAAATCGACCGATTGCTGCGGCGCCAGCGAGGCGGGAATCGCCGGCTGATTGGCGCTCGCGAGGGAGAACCCGGTGCCGCTTACCGTCAACAGGTCCAGCGTGGCTGCTTGAGTGGAAACGTTGCGGATGCGGAAGGGCACGGAGAGCGACGCGCCCGGTTCCACGTTGCCAAAATCGTAGGTCCGCGGCACGGGTTGTTCGATATTCCCATTCACCAGATAGAGTTCGAACTGCCCCCACGCGGGAGCGGCAGCCGCGAGGGCCAGAAGCAGCATCCTCTTCATGGCTTGCCCACCGTGATCGAGGGGCTCCCGATGGCGATGCTCACCGGGGTGGTCGAGGTCGCCGCCGATGCGGGCGCGGCTGCCGGGGAACCGCCCGATTTGCCGGCAACCAAAACCGCGGCGCCGCCGGCAATCGCCGCCAGCACCACCCACTTTAGCGGACCGCGCAGGATGGAACCGCTCTTCGGCGCGCTGGCCGAGGCAACTCCGTTCTTCGGCTCGGCGATGTATTGAAATGAGATGATGCCCGCGCGGGCCTGCTCTTTCGAGGCCACGATGCGAATCGCGAACCGTCCCGGCGTGCGGTTCAGTTGCAAGGTGTGGAGGCTGGCGCGCCCGCGGGCGTCGGTGAGAGCCACGTCGGTGCGGAGTCCGTTCCCGAAAGTTCCGCCGGGGCCCTCCTCCGGCAGGTGGAAGCTAACTGCGGCGCCCTCCACGGGTTTGCCGGTCTCATCGGTAACTTCCACCGCCAGAGGACGCGCATTGCGCGAACCGGCCGCGTTGACCGAGCCTTCCCCTTCAATCACCTGGATGTGCAATATGGCCACCTGCGCCATAGCCAGGGGCGGGAGTACCCAAAGCAGGGCCGCTGCGAACAGAATGGGTTTCACTTACCGGGATAGTGCCGGGTTCAGGCCGATTTTCTCACCAATACTACCGTGACATTGTCGGGGCCGCCGGCTTGTTTGGCCGCGGCGATCAATTCGCCGCAGCTTTCCTCCAGCATGCCGGAGCGTCCCCGCCGCAGGATTTTCTCCAGTTGCGGCGGTTCCAATACTCCGTGCAACCCGTCGCTGCAGAGCAGCACCAGGGCGCCCCGCTGCAAGGGCACGGAGTAGTAGTTCACGGTGAGCGGCGCGCTGGCCCCGATGGCCATGGTGAGCACGTGGCGCATGGGGTGGTTGCGCAGGCTCTCTTCATCCAGACCGAGCGGCCGGCCGACTTCGTTGACCCAGGTCTGGTCGTCGGTGATTACGCGGAAGCCGCCATCGTCCAGCACATACGCGCGGCTATCGCCCACGCTGGCGATGGAGAAACCCTCCGAGAGATCGAGAGCCGCCACCAGAGTGGTGCCCATGCCTTCCAGTCCCGGATCGCTGCGCGCCGCCGTGAGCACGCGCCGGTTGGCTTCTTCCACGGCCGTGAGCAGCACTTGCGAATCGAGGCGCGGAGCCGAGTGGACGATCTCCGCCACGGTGTCCACCGCCAGCCGGGACGCCCGTTCGCCCGCCTTGGCTCCGCCCATTCCGTCCGCCAAAACGTACAGCCCGCGGTCGGGTTCAATCAGGCAGTAGTCTTCATTATTGCTTCGGACACAGCCTTTGTCCGACATTGCGAAGGCTTCCAACATTCCTCGCGACTCCCTTCCTAAACGGCACGCGCAACACCGCAATTCTACTTTGAACAGCATAGCGTAAAATGGAGGTATTTAACCGCATGCTTTGGTACCGTCTTCGCCTCACGCTCGACATGATCAAGTTCGAGCACTCGGTTTTCGCCCTGCCCTTCGCCCTCACCGGAGCGCTGCTGGCATGGCGTCAAAATGGCTTCGATACTCACGGAATCGCGCGCCAGGTGCTGTGGATCGTGGTGGCCATGGTAGCGGCCCGGTCGGCTGCCATGGCCTTCAACCGCGTGATCGACGCCGATATCGACTCGCGCAATCCGCGCACGAAAATGCGGCACCTTCCCGCCGGGTTGCTCACTCCGGGATTTACCTGGGGCTTCGTGGTGGTGGCGTCCCTTCTCCTGTTCTTCGCCGCGTTTGAGTTGAACCCGCTCTGTCTGCGCCTCGCGCCCCTGGCGCTGGCCATTCTTTTGTTCTATTCCTACACCAAGCGCTTCACCACTTTTTCGCATCTGGTGCTCGGACTGAGCCTGGGGATCGCCCCGGCCGCCGCCTGGATCGCCGTGCGCGGCTCGCTCGATCCGCGCATTCTGCTGCTCACCGCGGCGGTCATGTTCTGGACCGCCGGGTTCGACATGATCTACTCCTGCCAGGATTATGACTTCGATTGCGAAGAGGGGTTGTGGAGCGTTCCGCGCGCACTGGGCATCGCCACGGCGCTGCGGCTGGCGCGCTTGCAGCACGCGCTGATGCTGGGCTGCCTGCTGGCGCTGGTCTACACCCTGCATATGGGAGCGCTGGCCCTGGCCGGCGTGGCGGCCATTGTGGCGCTGCTGATTTACGAGCATAGCCTGGTGAAACCGAACGATCTCTCGCGCGTGAACGCCGCCTTCTTCACCATGAACGGCTATGTCAGCGTGTTATTCTTCTTATTCTGGGCCGCCGATATCTTCCTCCTGAAACCGGGTATCTGAACTTATGCCAGTCGTCATCGATGATCCTCGTTTATTGCCCGTTCGGGAGAAGGTGGAAGCCGGCCAGCGCCTTTCCTTCGAAGACGCCGTAACGCTGTACCGTTCGCCCGATATTCTGGCGGTCGGCTACCTGGCCAACCTGGTGCGCGAGCGGATGCACGGCAATCTGACGTACTTCAACGTGAACCGCCATATCAACCCCACCGACGTGTGCGTGGCCAGTTGCCGGCTGTGCGCCTTCGGCAAGCGGGTGCGCGACCCCAAAGCCTACACCATGTCGCTCGATGAAGTGTGGCACCGCGCCGGCGAGGGCTGGAGCGAGGCGGTGACGGAATTTCACATCGTTGGCGGACTGCATCCGGAGCTGACTTTGGATTGGTTTTGCGAGATGCTGCGCGGGCTCAAGCAGCGCTTTCCGCAAGTGCATCTCAAGGCGTTCACGATGGTCGAGATCGCCTACCTGGCACGGCGCACGAAAATCTCCATCCGCGAGACTCTGGAGCGGTTGCGCGATGCCGGTATGGATTCCATGCCCGGCGGGGGCGCCGAGATCTTCAGTGAGCGCGTCCGCCGCATTATCTGCGACCACAAGATCGACGGCAACGAATGGCTGGAGACCGCGCGCCAGGCGCACCAGTTGGGGCTGCGGTCGAATTGCACCATGCTGTACGGCCACATCGAGAACGACGAAGACCGCGCCGATCACCTGGTGAAACTGCGCACGCTGCAGGATGAAACCCACGGCTTCGTGACCTTTATCCCGCTGGCCTTCCACCCCGACAACACCGCGCTGCAGCACATTGCGAAGACCACCGGGTTCGACGACATCCGCGCCATCGCGGTAGCGCGGCTGATGCTCGACAATATCCCGCACGTCAAGGCGTATTGGGTGATGATGACTCCGCGGATCGCGCAGATCGCGCTGCGGTTCGGCGCCGACGATATCGATGGCACCATCGTGGAAGAGCGCATCTATCACGATGCCGGGGCCACCACCATGCAAGGTCTGCGGCGCGCGGAGTTACTGCACCTGATCCGCAAAGCGGGCCGCGAACCATTGGAGCGGGACACGCTGTACCGCCCCGTGCAGCGGTCGGAGTCCACGTTCACGGTGCTGGTGTAGTTTCTCCCCCATGTGATTAGGTAGGTGCGCTGCCTCGGTTCGCTCCTGTACAGGACACCAAAGGACGCGATTTCGGAGGTCGAGTTTGGGGTTTTGCGGCTTGCGGCGGTGCTTTCGGTGCCGCCCAGGCTGCGACCGCGTTCGGCACACACGCGGTATGATCGACTGGTCAGGAGTACGCATGCGTGAAATCCAATCTTCAGAAGCCAAGGCCCATTTGCCTCAATTGCTGGATGACGTGGAGCGAGGCGAAACGCTTATTATCACCCGGTATGGCCGCGCCATCGCCAGGATCGTGCCCGAGGTTGACCGGCGACAAGAAGAAGTCGATAAAGCTATAGAGAACGTCTGCGCTCTTCGGCAGCGAAAGGGCAGGGTCACGGTCGAACAGTTGCTCTCGGCGCGGGAGCAAGGGCGTAAATACTGATGCCGTTTGTGCTGGACTCATCGATTGAAAAGTCCGCACTTTCGCTCGCTGTCTTCCTTGACACGGTAAGCAAAACTGCTTACTATGAAGGCTGCGCTTACACAAAGCAGTTGCAGTTTCTCGGGTGGGAGGGGCCGGGCCAGTGGCGCCGGCATTCTGCCTGACCACCCGCCTTACAGGGAATTCAGATACGCCACAAGGTCGTCCATCTGCTGCGCCGTAAACCTCGGCCAAGCGATCTTCTTCGAATTCATCACGTTCAGCATGCGCGGGCCGTGCTCCCACAGCGCCGACACCATGGTGATGTCCGATTGCCCTTTGACCAGCTTCGGCGCGCCGCTCGATGGATCGTTGTGGCACGTACCGCAGCTTTTTTCGGCGAAAACTTTCTTGCCGCGATCCGCGCTCCCGGCGCCCGTGAAATACTGCCGCGCCCAGATGTAGCCGATAATCTGCCGCATTTCCTCGGGCGTCAGCGTCGGCGACGGCTGCTTCATCTCCGGCTGGTGATGCCACATGGCCGCGGCGATATCTGTCAGCGTCTGGTTCTTCAGGAGGTGTTCCAACGCCATCGCACCGGTATGGCAAGTCGAGCAGCCTTTGGATTCAAACAGCTTCTCTCCCGCGTCCGATGGAGGAAACTCGAAGTGGCGAACCAGGTCCCGCGTCTCCGGCAGATTCTGGAGATACACCAGGATATCCGTCAGTTCCTGTCCCGTCAGCGCCGCCCACGGAAACTTCCTCTGCGCGAAGGCCGCGCGCATCTGCGCCCCATGGTTCCACATCTGTTCCGCCAGCACCAGGGGATCCGCCAGCGACTCCCACTTCACCACCGCCGGCGCGCCGCCCGCTAGCGGCGTCGAAATACCGTGGCAATCGGCGCAGTGCCGCACCGCGAAAGCCTGTTTCCCGCGGCCCGCATCGCCCGGCCGGTCGAAGAATCGCGCCGATACGAAATAGGCAAACAGGTCGGCCGCGATGTCCGGAGTCATCTCGCTCTTCACGATGCCCTTTTTCTTCATCGCGCCCCACATGTCGGGAGCGTGATTCCACATCAGGCTGGCCATCACCGCGGGCGTGTAGTTGCGGTCGATCCTTTTGGACAGGTCGGGCGCGGTGCTGCCGCCCTTGCCCTGGAAGCTGTGGCACTGGACGCACTGCTCGCTCTGGAAGAGTTGCTCGCCCCGGCGAGCGTCTCCGGACATGGGACCGGCCGCCCAAATACTTGCGGCGACCAGCGCCCCGGCGATCGTTACTCGAAGCATCGACATTGCTGGTCTCCTAGCGGGTTAACTTCAGCCCGGTCATGAACACGTGCGTCCGGAAGCTTTCGAACAGGTAGAAGTTTTCCTGGTAACCATAATATTTCCATTCGGTGTTCCAGTTCACGTGCCTTCCGAGCGGGAGCGACAACTTCGCCAGCGGCTGGTAGTAGCGCGTGGTGTTGCTTCCATTGGAAAGGAACATCGATCCGCCCATGCTCAACTTCGCCGCCACCGGTCCCGGAACCAGTACGTCCACCAGGCCCGTCACCGAGTGTGCGTTGTCGCGATAGTCCGACACCGTCGTCGTAAAGAACGGCAGATTCAGGTAATCGACAGTGGAATGCATGGTGGAGCGGTCGTACTCGCCGGTCACGCTGATGCGCTTGGCGCTCTTCGGCGTCCAATACAGCGCCAGCGAATTGTCGCGGCTCAGGAAGTCGTATTGGATGGCCGGCGCGTGATTGTAGTTGTTCAATATGCTGAAATTGGCCTGCAACAGAAGCGACGCGAACAGACGATACTTCGCCCGCGCTCGCGCCTTTTGATAATTGTTCAGGCTCTCGCGGAAATAGACGCTATCGCTGCTGGCGCCCTCGTAATCCAGGTTGAACGACATTTTCTCCGACGCGCGGAAATTTACCCCCGCCAATCCGACATTGCGATTCAGTTGCCCCTGCTCCTGGGCCCCGGCCGGAGAGAAAAATGGGGATGCCTCCGTGCTCGCCTCGCCCCAGATATGCCGGTATCCGCCGCGCACCGTCATTTTCGAACTGACGTCGTACAGAACGTCCACCTGTTCCTGGTTGTAGTTGACGGTCTGCAGCGGATTCAGGCTGGTGAAACCGCCATTCGCCGTAACCGGCGCGATGGTCAGCGCGCCGAATGAGGAATCGTGATACCGGTCCGTCATCCAGTTCTGGATAATCCGCATCCGCTTGAGCGGCCGCAATTCGAAGCCTACGGTGCCGGTGGTGTGCGGCTGGTTGGCCGCTCCGGTCCCCATGGTCTGCTCGCTGCTATAGAACAGCAACTGGCTGATCGCCAGGAAATTCCCCGCCGCCGTCTCGTTGAAGTTCACCGTGGTCTTGGGATCGCTGTACAGGAACTGCCCGTAGATATCCAGCCAGGAGAACGGATTTGCCGTCAACAGCCCCTTACTGTAGAGGCTTTTTCCGGTGACATCGTAGGCCTGGTGCAGACTGGTCAGCGACAGCGTCTGCCCGAAGATCGAGGAGGTGCGGTCGCCATCGTTCGTTCCCGTCCAGTTAGACTGGTCGTCGTCCTTATAAGTAGTGCCGCCCTGCTCCAGGGTGACGTGAAAGTGTTTGTATTCGAACCGCACTCCGCCGCGATAGTTATCGGTGCTGTCGCGCAGTGTGGTGGGGACGGCAAACTCGTCGTTGCTGTCCTGGACGAACTCGTCCACTCCGTTCCCATAGCCCGAATTGCGGTCGAACACGAAGTACGGAACAATGCGCTTTCCCGGCCGCAGGTCGAGGCCCACGGTCATGGTCCGGCGGTGTGTATCGAACGTCTGCTCGTTGAAGCCCAACGGCGCAGTCGGATTGGCGTACGATGGCACGGCGTCGAAAAGGGCAATGTTGCGGTAATCGAAGAGGAAGTCGTAGACGCCCTGCTTGCGGGCATTCACGCGGGCGGTTTCATAAGGATCGCCGCCCCACCCATAAGCGCTGGCGTCCACGCGGTCGAATAGCCGCTTCTTGGGGTCGGTGAGGGTGAAGTCCAGGCCGTTCAAAACCAGGCCCTGGCCCAGGTTCACCACGCTGCGGTACTCCGGGAAATTTCCGTTGTTACCGATCAGCCACCGGTACCCCAGGTCCACGCTGCCGGTAATCCAGTCCTCGCTGGAAGGCGCAGGCGATGCCGCGGGCGCGGCCGCCTGTTCGGTCTTGGCCGGTTCCTGCGCCGGAGTTGGCGCGTCCGTCTTCGCGGGAGTTTGCGCCGTCGTGCCGTCGGCTTTCGATGGTGGATCCGCCTGCTGTGCCCAGGCCGGAACCATCAGGATGAGTGCCAGTAGGAATCTCATTTGAATAAGTCCCGGTTCACGTTGGATCCGTGGACCTTTTGATGGCAATTGGTGCAATTCTGAAACCGTGGAGAGGCCAGATCGTGAATCGCCGGCGGGACCGCACCCAAAGGACCTTTCATCGTCGGCGTGGTGCCCGGCAAGTTGGAGTGGCATTCCTGGCAGACCAGGCGCACCACTTGCCTGGTAAGCATCCGCGGATTGGACGACCCGTGCGGCTGATGGCAGGCCATGCAGCCTTCCAGTTTGACCGGGGCGTGTTCATATACAAACGGTCCGGCCATGTCTCCGTGGCATTTCAAGCAGCCCGGCTCGTTGGCGCTCACCGTCTGCAGGGAGCGCGGCAGGAAAGTACCGTGAGGATTGTGGCAGTCGACGCACGACATGGCCCCTTGCGGTACTTTGTGCCCGAAGGGCCGCTGGAAGCTGGCCCACACATCCTGGTGGCACGAGGCGCATAGCTTATTGATATCGGCCGTCTTGCGAGTGACCATCCCGTCGGGCCCGTTCTTGTGGACCGCATGGCAGGCCACGCAGGCAACCTGGTTCTTGGCGTGACTGCTGGTAATGCGTCCCACATGGGTGGGCTGATTCAGATGGCAGGTGAGGCAGACCCTGTCCGCCGCTGCGGGAGCGAGCTTCGCCGGATTGCGGATATCGGCCGCGGACATCGATTCCGCGTGTTTGCTTCCCGGACCGTGGCAGGATTCGCAGGCTTTGGTTTCAAAGCCGCGCTTCTTGTCGGTTTCCACCTGATGATGAGGGTTTTTCTGAAATGCGTTGAAGATGTCTTCGTGGCATGCCTGGCACGTTTCCGAGCCGACGAACTCCGCCGGCTTGGGTGGTTCTGGCGATGGAGCGGGAGCGTTCGCTTTCTCTTGAGCGCCCCCTAAAGTAGCGGATAACAGCAGGGCCGCCGTAAAAATCGTCATCCAGCGCGCCTCCCGGAGGAAGCGCGCTGGCGGAAGGCTAGCCATGCTCAGATATCGTGGCGGCCGGAACATGGTCGTCTCCTTATTGTTATAGCAACCTATTGACCGGCATGCACCGCGGTCACGTCGTAGGCTGCGCCCGCGGCGTGGCAAACCGTGCAACTCTCGCCGAACTTCGGATCGGTATTGATAACGGCGTGCGCCATCGTCGCCATGTCGAAATGGCAGGCCGTGCAGGCCGACGTAGTGGCCGGAACCGGGTTGATGAGCGCCGCCGGGTCGTACACCGGATTCTTGCCGACGGGCAGGACCGCTTCGGAGCCGTTGACGTGGCACATGGAGCAGTTGGCCGTGTCGCCAACCGTGCCATTGATCATTGCCGGATAGAGGACGCCGGTGTTGGGAATCGAAGCCGGGACCGAGGCGAAAGCGGCGCCAAACGAGTTGTGGCTTCCGCCATGTCCGACGATGACATAGTCGAGACCTGCCGCGCCCAACTTCTCGCCGGTATGAATGGAGTGGATCATCTGCGCGAAGTTGATGCCTTGGACCGGGGCGGCCTTATCGGCGGCAACCAGGGCCGTGGGGCGCGTGGATTCGTCGCCCTCGCTGGGGTTGTGGCAAAGCACGCAATAAGTCACGTTGTTGCGCAGGTCGCCATGCACTTCCAGATAGGTGTGGCAGCCCTGGCAACTGGCCATCGCCACGATCGTGCGGCGCGGCGCTACCGGCGAGCCATCCGCCGAGAAGTTGATGATCTGGTTGGTCCCGCCGTATTGGGTGGTCACGGCTTGCGTGGTGCCGGGCAGCAGGGTGATCGACAGCCGGCCTTCAATACCGATGGTGTAGGTGCCTTTGGCATTGGCCGGAAGGGTGTGGGTGAAGGTGTAAGTGCAGTTCCCGCTGGCATCGCAAGAGGAGGCGGTCATGGCCGATTCCGTCACGTACCCGGGGGTGGTCACGGCCGCGCCGAAGCTGGTATAGCCGTAATCCGTCGTCGGACCGGCCATGGTCAGCGAAAGCGAACCGCTGTTGGCGGCGAAGTAGCTCAGCGGAATCCCGTTGCCGGCGTTGTTCGTCACCGTAAACGATACCGTCGGGGCCTTTCCCGGCGCTGCGCCGGTTACCTTGGTCAACGTAAACTTCAGGCCGGGGACGCCCGGCGCCTGGTCGTCCACGGTGTGCGCGCCGATGATGGAAGCGTCAAACGGCAATTCGCCCTGCGGGATGTGGCAGCCGGCGCATTGCGTATCGTCCACCTGCGGCAGATGGTTGACGTAGCCGGTGTTGTTCGCGAAATTGGAGCCGCCGGTGGCGAAATTGACGTCGTCATGGCACGAACCGCAGGCCGCACGGCTGGGAGTGGTCATCCAGGCGCTGGTCTGCGCCGCGCCATTCTTGGGATTGTGGCAGCTCCCCGCGCAGTTTCGCGGGTCGCTCGGGTTGGCGGGATACACCACTGTCGACCAGTCGGAATAGCCGTTGTGGCCGTAGATCTGGTAAGGGATAGCTCCCACCTTCACGCTCGGCAAGCTGGAGCCCATGTGGATTTTGTGAATAAAGACCTTCATATCCAGTGAATTGCCGGTGTTAGGGTCGCTGGTTTGCGACTGGTGGCACATGATGCAGAGGCTCACACCCACGCGCGAGCCGCCGTGGAAGGATAGCGTGCTGTGGCAGGAGTTGCAATCCGCCTGGCGGACCACGTCGCGCGGCGCGGGGGTGCCGCCGGCCGGCACGAAGTCGTACGTCACGGAAGCGTTGTATGTCCCCATGTCCCATTGCGTCAGGTTACGGGAACCATAGATTCCGATCCGGTTGGTCAAAGTCGGGTCAAAACCGGCCGGTGCTTTGGTCTTGAAGGTGTAGATATATTCGCCCACCGCTACGGTAGTGGAGGTGCCGCCGGAATCGCCGGCCGCTTGCGTGGCCGTCGCTCCGCCGGTTACCGCGGTCGCCGTAGTGGTGATGTAGGAAGCGAACTCCTCCTGCCCCTTCGGAATGTAGGCTGCCAGGAACTTCGGGGAGATTACGCCCGGGGTTTGAATTCCGTTGATGTCAAGGGGCAGAGCTGGGGTCGAGCCGTCCGTAACCTTGTAGTCGACGCTGATGGTGCCATCGCTGGCAATTTTTGCCGATACGACGCTGAAAACCAGGCCAGGGTTCACGTATTCAACAGTGGCCTGCGCTGCGCTGGAAGTTACGGCGTGAGAAATGGCCGGCTTGTTCGCAGCCCTCTGTCCGCTGAGGATCACAATGGACCCAGCGACCACGAGGAGGGCCACAGCCTTACCAGTCACCGCAAGAACCGAAGAAGGATTCCGCATACTTTTCTCCAAAATTCTGAATCACAACTGCTATCGACCGGACTGGCGGGAGACGACCCGCCCGCGCGCGACGATGTGCTGATGCCACTGAGCATGCTCATTCTGAGCACTCGCCAGTCCAAACCGAACGGCCCCGTCGTGAATGCCCCAAACCCCTTATTATGTTTGTGTTGGAATTTTCCGCATTTTGGTTGTTGATATCCTCCCCCGGCAAGACATGGGTGAAAATACCGGTTCTTGCTGGGTGAAAACCCGCACCGGCGTCCGGATAACGGAAACTGGACTTTTAAGATCTCCGAGCAGTTCGGTTTTTGCTGTTCGGAGACCCCCGAAAGGAAATGAAATTGCGCACGGAAAAACCCTAAAATTCCCGAGATTTTTCTTGACGTGCAGTACAGCCGAAGATTATCCTAACCTTCGAGAAGTTCGGAAAAACCCTAATCTAAATACCAGTAACTTCTGATATGGCGACAACAATAACCCTACCACCGGCTTACTCGTTCGAACGCAACCGCCTGCTGGCAGTGGACCCGATTCGGCGCCGCGCCCTCGAGCGTCTTTATCAACGACGGGAAGCCGTCAAAAACCTGATATCCGCCCTGGAAGAGTATCAGCGCACCCGGGCGGCGCGGTTGGAGCGCTGCGTCGCGCCGGACGCTATTCCGACGTCCCTGTCAGGTTTCTCTCGATTGCGAATTTGACCAATCCCACAATGTCATGGACGTTGAGTTTGCGCATCAGCGTGGCGCGATACGTGTCCACGGTTTTAGGACTGATGCGCAGCAGGTCGGCGATGTCCTTGGCGCGCATCCCCTTGACCAGGTATGAGAAGACCTCCATCTCGCGGGGACTGAGCGTAGCCAGAGGGTCGTCCGGAGCGGTGGCTTCCGGCTTGGTGAAGAGCCCGGCGCCTTTGAGCAGCGGAGACACGTATTGCCCTCCGTCGCGAACGTAGCTGATGGCCTCCAGCAGGTGCCGCGCGGGGCCGTCCTTGAGCAGGTAGGCATCCGCGCCAGCCCGCAGCGCTTCGATCACGGGCTTGTCTTCCCGGCTGATGGACAGAATCATGATCTTGCTGGGACAACCGGCGGCACGGAGCTTGCGGATCACTTCGATCCCGGTGCATCCCGGCATGTGTAAATCCAGGATGGCGAAATCCGGTTGTGTCGCCAGGACCATTTCCACGGCCGAGGGACCGTCCGCGCATTGCCCCACGACACGCATGCCATTGACTTCGCACAGCGCCGCGAAACCCTCCCGCACGATGGCGTGGTCATCCGCCAACACCACCGTCGTCCCCGCTAAATCCGCCATGATTCTCCTTCCCGGTTTACGAACGCGGCACTTCGAAGGGTACCGAGAGCTCCAATATAGTACCACCCGCGCCGCTCCCGATCTCCAGCTTTCCGCCCAGCGACGAGGCTTGCTCCCGGATGGACCGCAAGCCGATTCCCTGCGTCACGTTGGCCGGCGCGCTCAGCAGCCGGCCCACGTCAAACCCCACACCGTTGTCCTGAATACGGAGAACGACACGGTCGCCGCTCGATTCCAGCGTCATCTCCACGCGGCTGGCCCGCGCATGCCGCACCAGGTTCGTCAGCGCTTCCTGCACCGCCCGGTATACCAATACTTTAGCTTCCTGCTCGGGTTCGCGGGGAAGGGGCTGGATCCGCAAGGAAGCCTCGAACCTTTGCGGAACGCCGCTCGAGTCCCACAATTGCCGGACTGCGGTTTCCAAGCTCAAACGCTGCCACTCGGGCGGATGCAGCTTCCGCGAGAGGGAGCGCACCTGCTCCCCCGCGTCGCTGGCGAGGGTGCCGATGCGGTCCAAGGCATGCTGGACCCCGGCCGGCGCATCGGGAAGCTGGGTGGCGATGACCTCCAGTTGCAGCCGGATGGCCACCAGCAATTGCCCCACGCCGGTGTGCAAATCGCGCCCCAGCCGCTCGCGTTCCAATTCGATCTGGCGGACCGCACTGGCTCCGGCCGAGAATCCGCTTGCCTGCGTCAGACTGGAAAGGTTTCGCTCGGCGCTCTGCAAGCGGAAATAGTGCTGGATGAACCGGCTCTGTACCCGGAGCAAACCTCCAGCCTCTTCGCCCAACGTCATGCGTGCCCGGCTGCTCATCCAGAGCGCCTGGCCATGCAGATCGCCTTCAATTGGCAAAGGAAAACCAACGCCGCGACGGGCGGACCCGGATACCGAGTCGAGGATCAACCAGAAGTCTCCTGTAGTAGAGGATCTTTCCTAGTCAGAATGCCAGGATAGCTAACTAACTGCAATCACCGTACGTACTCAGTACGTTAGCAACTAACTGTAGTACTTGCATTCAATTACGGAAAAGTATTATAAGGAAGATACCGATGCCACGCACCATAGATTATCTACCGCGGATCGCGATCTTCCTGGCGGGAATCGCCGCGGGTGCATTAACCAGCGTCCGCCGTGAACGCGGCGGCGCGGGAATGGACCCGGCAGCGCTGCAGGATCTCAAGAGCTCCCTCGCCAATCTCGAAACCCGCCTCACGGCACAAGACACGGCCACAACCGCGCGTTTCGCCCAGGTAGAAGTACGCCTGGAGGAGCACTCCGCGAAACTGGCGGAGGTGCCGTCCACCGCGCAGATCGTGGCGGCGATGGAGCAACTGCTGTCCAAGACAATGACCTCTCTGGACGACCGCCTCAGCACGCAGGCGCACTCCATCGAAGTTCTGAAAACCACGGTATCGCAAACCGACAGCCTGCTGGAGCGGGTGCTGGAATCTCTCGATTCCCTGCAGACCTACACCGATCCGGCGGAACTTTCCGACGACGTGCTGCTGGCCCGGCCGGCCGTCTAACCGGACGCACCTCTCCTCGACCGGGAGAACCGCGAGAATGCCGCTCCGCTTCTGTTTGTCCTACTTGGTTCTAAGGATTTTCTGATTTTGTATATATAACAAAAAAGAACTATCCTCAGGATGGTCTATGGATCTAAGTAAAGTTCTCGCGCAACTCCGGGAGGAGTTAGAAAATCTCGACGCGGCGATCCAGAGCCTTGAGCGTTTACAGCAGGATGTGCCCCGCCGGGGGCGTCCGCCGAAAACGGTGTCGCAGATGTCGAAGCTGTCCCGCGCCTCGCGGAAGGGGGACGTCGCGCCTGACGAGCCTCTCTCTGAAGATATCTAGGATAGCCAAGGGCTGCGCCCTTGAAATCCCAAGGAAAGAGTACGAGGCATCCCTATCTCAATTGGCAAACTTCAATTCCTCGCCAAGGCGCGAAGACACAAAGAGCGCATCGACTGGGGCTGGCACTGATGACGGACTTGCAGAACTCGGTGGCGAACCCGCTCCCTCACCGTCGCGGCTCGGTAAGTGGCTGCCTGTCAATGCGACCTTTCCGAGCCGCGCGCGCTAGCAAGCTATCCTTGCCACTTGAAGTGAGTTTCGCGACAGAAACCAGTTAGACCTGTGGGACTATTCCGGAGACAGACTGCGACAGCAACACGTCTTGCTTCCCGCTTTACTGCAGCGGCGGCAGATATTCCGGCGGCACAAGAACTTGAATCGACCGCGCCCGCCGCGGGATTCGCCGAATGAGGCCGTTTCGCTCAAGAGTCTTGATCATTTCGTGAACCGAGGGCGGAGATACCTGGAAATACATCTGTAGATCGGATTCGGCCGGAGCTTGCCGGTGGAGCTTCGAGTAGTGATGGATGAACGCCAGATATTGACCTTGCTTTGGCGTGAAGGAACGCGGGGCCGAAGGATCGGGTTCCGGCGCCGGTTCGATTGCGACATCGAAAGCGTCCTCCCCGAAGCTGTCCCAGATTCGAACCTTGAGAATGAAGACCTGTCCCTCAATCACGGTGCGAACCGGCTTCTTGGCAGCGGCATAGAGGTTCTCGCGCAGTTCCTCCGCATCGGCGCTGGAACTCGGGAACCTGGCGATTGACACGCCGGCGCCGCCAATCTGGGCGAAGACCCATTCCTGGCGGTCTTTGTATTCCACGCCGATCGAATCGGCGCCGTGTAACCGGGCGTGCCGGCAGATATCCTCAAGCAGTGTCTTCGGTTTGCCCATGAGAAACCCAATAAGGCCCTTTGTCGCAGGCCTCGTCGATCTCGTAGTCGTCCGAGGAGTCCGCCTCCCCGGTGATGCACGTGAAGCACATGTGCCCCACTTGCGAGGAGCCGATCACCCAGATTGGCTCGCCACACGAACAGCGCTTGCCGGCCTTATAGGCCGCCAGCGCCGACTGGAGCTGCGCGATAATCTCGGCCTCCTTGTCGCCAGGATTACACTTCAGGTGGAGGCGAACATATTCCCGGAGTTTGATTGGAGTAAAAGGCATGCCTCGGTGCGGACCTCCTTTCGTCAGAATGGAACGTCGTCATCGGTGATTTGTTCGGGTATCCATGACGCGTCCGCAGGAGGGATGGCAGCCGCCGCCTGATTCGGCCCGCGGGGCTGCTGCTTCCCGGCGCGGTCCTCCTGGTTGCGCGCATGGTAGTCCTCCCAGTAAAGTTGCTCCTCAAAGAGGCGCGCCGCTTCCTCGTCCTCTTCCGGGGTTGTGGGCGGTGGCGCGGAGAGCGGCTTCTCGCCCAGGACGTAGCCAAACTTCTTGAAGTGAAGCTCGTGAATCCACTCCTTCACGGGCAGCTTCCACTTCTGCTTGGGATCCGGCCTTGCTCGAACCAGCGTGTCCGGCTGAAAGCCCAGACTCTTGGCCATGGTGATGTCGTTCTGGTTAAGCCGGCAGAGTTTCTTCGCCTCGGGCCAGCCATGACGATGCTTGCTCATCCCGATAAATCGACAACGCAGGCGTTACGCTAGAACGGAACGTCGTCGTCGGTGATCCCTTGATTGAAGTCATCCGGGGGCGCGGCGGGTGCCGGAGCGGGAGCGGGAGCGGGTGGGCGCTGCGCCGACCGCGGCATGGAGACCGGCTGCTGCGAGGTGTAGTCGCCGCCGCCCGATCCACCGCCGGGATCGCCACCGCGGCCGCCGAGCAGGATCAGCTCATCCACCACGATCTCGGTCATGTAGTTCTTCTTACCGTCCTTGTCGTCCCAACTGCGGGTCTGCAAGCGGCCTTCGATATATACCTGCTTGCCTTTGAGAAGGTAGGGCGCCAGGTTTTCCGCCCGCCACATGATGATGTTGTGCCAATCGGTCTCATCCTTCCACTCGCCGGAGGCCTGATCTTTCCAGCGGCGGCTCGTGGCCAGAGAGAAGGTGGAACGGGAAACGCCATTAGGCGTGAATTTCGTCTCGGCATCTTTGCCGAGATGCCCGAGGAGTATGACTTTATTGACGCTTTTCGATGCCATCTTAATCTGAACTGTATCACAGTGCGGCTTCGCCGCAAGGGCGCGTCTTTCGCGTCTGCACGCCATCCAGGGAGCCGTTGACGGCTACGAGCGATTCGGTCGTTGTCCGTGAGGAGCTATTGGCTCGCTGGTTTCTGTCGCGAAATTCACTTCAGAACTCCTGATGTCGTGGAATTTGCAGTGAGCCCGCAGGTGGGGCAGGCGGTGCTCGCCTGCCCCACCTGCACTGAATTAGGCCCGCTGCTCGAATNNGGGGCGACATCAGGAGTTCTGAACTGCGGCCTGCGGTTCTTTGCACAGCGCCGCAGGAGCGCCGGAGAGCCAAAAGCTCTGCATGCCAAAATCTCGTTACGGCGAGCCGGCGGCACAGCCGGCCGCTACGGCCTGGGCTTCCGCCTTGGGGAAGTAGGGCGAAACCGAAGCGAGCGATCGCTCCAGATATTGGCGCGAGGCGCCGCAAAATCCCGAGGCCACGGCGGAAAGATGGCGCCACGCCAACGCGTCCGGACGGAGCGCCGGAGGGATATCGAAATTCAGCGCGCTGGCGAATTCCTCTTCGGCTCGGGAGTAGTCTTTACGGCGATAAAAAAGGATGCCGCGATAGAGATGCGCCTCGCCCGATGCCAGGTCCGTGGCGTCGGCGAACGCCGTACGGCTGGCCAGGTTGTAGTCGGCCAGCGCGGGCTCCGGCTGGCCGGACAGTTCCTTGGCGCGCGCCCGCAGGAAATAGGCGCGCGCGCTCGGCGGAGAGATCTGCAGCGCCCGGTCGAGCGTGGCGATGGCCGTGGCAGGTTCGCCCGACAGGATCTGCGCGCCGCCCAGTTCGGTGAGGAGTGGCGGGATGTCCGCCGGCGGGCCGAGACGGAGCGCCAATGAAGGGTTGGCCTGACCTTGCGCGCTCGTCCAAATGTCCAGGGTCTGGCGATAATGGGCGGCGGCCTCGGAGTAATGGCCGGATTGGAAGGCCTTCAGGCCGGCCACATAGGCGGACCAGCCGGACTCCGGGCGGCCGGAGAATTGTCCCGCGGCCTCGTCCGGGTTGCCGCGGTTCAGGGCCAGCCAACCCAACCAGAGATTGGCGGTGGGCACGAACGGCACGCACGACGCGGGACACGCGTCGGGCCGCTTCCAGGTAGGCTCATCGGCGATATGTCCGGCTTGGCGCGCGATCCACGCGAGCATGTTGGCGCCGGAGCGTTCCAGTTCCGCCGCGGCATCGGTAAATGCCGCCGGAGCGCGCGTGATGGCGGCCACCGCGAGCTGGCAGAAACCCTTGCGGTAGTGGAGTTCGGATTCCTCGCCGGGGAGCGCCACCGATACCATGGCGGCCTGCGTTTGCACGCATGCGGAGGCGTCGGCCAGCACCGGAGCGGCAGCACGATCCACGCGATCGAAGGCGGCCGCCGCGGCTTGCAGCATGGCCAGATGCTCCTTGTCGGCGGCCAAGAGCACAGAAGAGAAGACCATGCTCGCCACGGAGACACAGAGACAAAGATAGCGGCAGCGCGCGCTTGGACTTTCCGCCCGTCCCCCCATGCGTCTATTATCGCGTGAAGATAGTGACGTCGACGTTCATGCCGGGGCGCAGCACCAGGCCATCGGTCCGGTCGACCAGTATCTTCACCGGAATGCGCTGCACCACCTTGACGAAATTGCCGGTAGCGTTCTCGGGAGGCAGCAGGCTCATGCGCGAGCCGGTAGCGCCGGCGATGGAGTCCACGTGGCCAATCACGCTCTTACCGTACATATCGACCTGGATTTCGGCCCTCTGGCCGGGCTTCACGTCGGCCAACTGGGTCTCCTTGAAATTGGCGGTCACCCAGGTATCCTGCAGCGGGATGAGGGTCATCAGGCCTTGACCGGGCTGTACGATCTGGCCCACTTCCACGCTCTTGCGCGTGACCGTGCCATCAATGGGAGCCGTAATGGTGGTATAGCCGAGCATCAATTCGGCGGCTTCCAGGCGGGCGCGCGCGGCTTCCACGGCGGCGGCGGCGGTGCCCGCATCGGCGGTGCGAACATCCACCTGCTTGCGGTTGGCCACGGTGGTCTCCACTTGCGCCTTGGCGGTATTCACATGGGACAGGGCGGAATCGAGAGCGGCCTTGCGAATAGCCGCGTCCTTCTGCGCCGACGCCAGCTTTTCCTGCGCCGCGTGCAGATCGCTGTCCGCCACCTTGGCCGCGGCCACGTAGGAATCGTACTGCAGTTGCGAGATCTCGGCTTTGTCGACCAAAGGCTTCATGCGCGCCAGATCGGCTTGGGCGCGATCGCTACTGGCTTGCTTGGAGGCCACGTTGGCCTGGGCGTATGCCAGGTCGGAACTGTTGGCCTGATCGTAGGCAATGCGGGCGCGTTCCACTTCGGTCTGGGAATCGGCCAACTGCGCCGACGCCACGGTGTTGCCGGATTCGGTGGTGTCGTTGATCCACGGCACGGTCACGCGGGCCGCCCGCAACTGCCCTTCGGCCTGCGACACCGCCGCTTTGGCGATATCCACTGCGGCCTGGTAATCGCGCGGATCGATGCGCACCAGCACTTCTCCGGCTTTCACCGTCTGGTTGTCGATGACCGCCACTTCGATCACGTTGCCGGAGATCTTGGGCGCGATGGCGCTGATGTGTCCATCGACATTGGCGTCATCCGACGAGACGCGGTCGCGGAAATGCATGTAGGCGGCGTAGACCGCAATGGCGACCAGCAGCAGCAGTACCAACGCGACCGCCACCTTGATGGGCGAGCCGCTGCGCCGCGCCGCCGGGGTTGTCTCCAACGTGTCTTGGGAAGGTGTCACCTTTTGTCCCTCTTTCTCTGATAGCAAACTTTGTGTCATTCCACCACCACCTGGCCCGCTGCCGGCTTCACCTTTTTGACGAAAAACAGTAACGGGATGACCAGGAGGAACAGCGTACCCATCACCCAAAACGCGTCGGCAAAAGCCAGCATATTGGCTTGCCGCAACATGCTGCCGTAGATCAGGCCCTGCGCCTGGAGCGCGGCATCGTGCGTGGAAGACCCGCCGGCGCGCAAGGTGGCCGCCGCGCCGGCCAGCGCCTCGCGATAACGGAAGTCGTAGGGCGTGAGGTGCGCCACCAGCACCGTCTGGTGAAACTGGGCGCGGCGGGCCAGCAGCGTAGTCGCCGTGGCGATTCCCGAACTGCCCCCGATGTTGCGCGCCAGATTAAAAAGCCCGGTGGCATAGTTGGTGCGCTCCTTGGGGATGTAGGCAAAAGCCGTCGCACTGATCGGCACGAAGAGAAATGCCAGGCCGAGACTTTGGACCAGACGGCTCCACAGCGCGGTGCCATAGTCGATCTGCAAATTGAAATTGGCCATGCGGTACAATCCCAAAGACGTGACCGCCACCCCGAAAATCATCAGCCAGCGCGGCTGATACTTGCGCACCAGAATTCCCACCACCGGGAGGCAGACCACGATCACCAGTCCGCCGGGCGAGAGCACCAGCCCGCTCATCATGGCGGTGTAACCCAGCAAGGTTTGCAGGAACAGGGGCATCAGGGCGGTGCTGGCGTAAAGGACGAATCCCAGCACCAGCATGGTGACCGTGGCCAGCGTATAGTTGCGGTCCTTGAGAATATGAAAGTCGATGATCGGTTCCTTCTGCCACAACTCCCAGAAGACCACGGCGATCAGGCAGAAAACCATGATGACGGTGAAGGCGACGATGAAGTGGGAAGAGAACCAGTCTTCCTTCTGCCCTTCGTCGAGCACCACTTCGAGGGCGCCGAGACCCAGCGCAAGCAGGCCGAAGCCCACGTAGTCGATCTTGAAGCCCTTGCCCAGACTCTTGCGCTTGAGATACGGCGGGTCGAAGATGAGGAGCGCGGTGAGCACCATCGACAAAATGCCCACGGGAATATTGATGAAGAAAATCCAGCGCCAAGTGTAATTATCGGTGATCCAGCCGCCCAGCGTGGGCCCAATCACCGGCGCCACCACCACCCCCATGCCATAGACGGCCATCGCCATACCTTGCTTTTCGCGCGGGAAACTCTCCACCAGGATGGCCTGCGAGACGGGTTGCAGCGCGCCGCCGCCAATTCCCTGCAGCACCCGGAAAAAAATCAGCGCGCCGAGCGAGGGCGCGATGCCGCAGAGAAACGAGCTGACCGTGAAGATCGCCACGCAGATCATATAGAAGCGCTTGCGGCCGAGCAGCATGGAGAACCATCCGCCCATCGGCAGAATGATGGCATTTGCCACCAGGTAGGAAGTCAGCATCCAGGTGGACTCGTCCATGCTGGCCGAAAGACTGCCGGCGATGTGAGGCAGCGAAACGTTAGCCACGCTGGTGTCCAGCACCTCCATGAAGGTGGCCAGCATCACCGTCATGGCGATGACCCAGGGGCTGACACCCCGATGCCAGGAAACGTCGTGCACGTCGGAGTTACTCGGCGTAGAGCGCCTCCATGACGGCTACAGCCGGTAGTGGGACAGGCGGCGCCGCCTGCCCACTCGGTTGGCGCGGAGTCTTATGGCGGCTACCCGGCATAGAGCGTCCTGCTCGTTCTCCGCGTCTCCGCGGTGAACTTGTATTGTTCCTGGTTCTGAGCCGGGGCTCCCGCGCTACTTCGCATAGAGCGTCTCCATTTGGCCAACGGCATACGCCAGGCTGGCGCGGGCCTGGTTGTAGCGATAGAGGGCGCCGATCTGATTGTCGTTGGCGCGCGCCAGCTCATCCTGCGCGGTGATTACTTCGATGTTGTTGGTGACGCCGGCCTGAAAACGGTCGCGCGCCTGGGTGACTTCTTCGCGCGCCAACTGGATTCCGAGATTGGCGACGGTGACTTCGTTGCGGGCGGCGTCCACTTGCGCCACGGCGGTCTTCACCTCCAGGGCGATGCGGTTGCGCAGATCGGTTTCCTGTTGCTGGAGTTGGCGGATGGCCAGATCGGCCTTGGCGCGATCAGCCTGGATGCGTCCGCCGGTGAAAATCGGAAAGATCACGCTGCCTTCATATTGGTAGAACGGAATGACGGAGTCGGGAGTCAGGCCCTGTTGGAACCAAAAGCCGCTGAATTGGACTTTGGGCAGACGCTGATCGGCAGCGGTACGGGCTTCCAGCGCGGCGCGGTCTTCTTCGCTGCGCAAAGCGCGAAGTTCGGGACGCGCGGCGTAGGCTTTATCCAGGGTCTGGTCGAGCGAGATATCGGGAGTATCGAAGAAGCTGACCTCATCGGCGATTTCGAGGGTGCGGCGCGGGTCGACATTGAGCAGGCGCGCCAAGCCGTAAAGCGAAGTCTCGAGCTGGGTGCGGGCCACGATGACGCGCTGCTTTTCGTTCTGCAGTTGGACGTTGCCGCGCAGGGTGTCGATGCCGGTGCCGACGCCGTTTTTCTGCAGGTCGGCCGATTGATCGTATACCGCCTGGGCGAGATCGACGCGCGATTGCGCGGCTGCCACGTCGGCAGCGGCGCGCTGGCAGCCAAGGTACTGCGAGACCACCAGCATGACGCTCTCTTCGCGCGCGCTGATTTCCTGCGCGCGGCGGGTATCGATGCCCATTTGGGAGGATTTGTAGCGGCGCCACAGGGTGAGATCGAAGACGGGCGCGTTGACAACCACGCCGGCCTGAAAAACCTCAAACGGCCCGACGTGCTGCGGGATCCCGGGGAAGTTGAGCCCGATCTCGGCCTGAATATTGAGACGGTTGACGGCCTCCGACACGCTCCCGTTGGCCTGGGGCAGCAACTGGGAGCGGGCCAGGAGGCGATCCTGCACGCTCTGCGAGACTTGCAGGTTAGCCAGGATGACTTGCGGATTCTGTTTGAGGGCCAGGCCCACGGCATCCTTGAGCGTCAGTTTCAACGGGGCGGTGTCCTGCGCCAGGCAGGTCCATGCCAACCCCAGGGAGAGTAGAACGCCGCGTTTCATCCACGTCTTGAACATGTTGGTTCTCGCTTTCGGGTGGTGCAACTCTGAGGCCAATTGTAATTGGTGGAAGCGATTGAAGATAGGGCGGCGAGGATTGGGGAGTCGTGCCAATATTTGGGCAGTCAACGGCGTGTGCCTGTCGCGGCGGGCGAATCGTGCGAGACTATTCGCAATTATGGGCGATTTTCCATAGTTCATGAAGCATCCCGCGAACAGGATTGCGCCGGCCGGGCAGGCGACCCCGGGAGTCGAAGGCTACATATTCGATGGCGCGGACGGCAGCCAGATGGCGTTCTGGAACTGCCGCGAGACGGCGGCATCGGCGGCGCACACCCACGAATTCGACGAATATATGATGGTGGTCGAAGGCTCCTATAGCCTAATTATCGACGGGGAGCGGATTTCGCTGCATGCCGGCCAGGAGTATTTTATTCCCCGGGGCGTGGTGCATGGCGGCGAAGTGCTCGGCGGGACAAGGACGATCCATGCGTTTGGCGGTCATCGGGCCGATCGCGCAGTGTGATATTTTGATTCTTGGCAAGTGATCCGCGATGAGCCGCGCGCGCCGCCTTCGTCGACAGCAGGGGCAGACTGCCGCAACCGAAGCCAAAACGGCCGCCCCGGCGGTCGAGCTACCGGTGCCTCGGGCTCCGCTGTGGCTGGCGGGGGCCTTCCTGCTCCCGAATCTCGGCGCCCTGGCATGCGGCTTCGTGTTCGACGACCGCGTTCTGATCGTCGACAACCAATCTCTTCACATTCAGTCGCTCGGCCAACTCGCCCATATCTGGAAATCCGGCTACTGGCCTGACAACCGGGGGCTGGAGCTTTATCGTCCCGTGGCGCAGACCCTCTGGGCCCTGATCTGGGCATCGGGGGGCGGCTCCCACCCGGCGCTATTCCATGCCATCGGCCTGGCGCTGGGCGCGGCGGTGGTGCTGCTCCTCTATCGCCTCCTGCTGGCCGTCGAAATACCGCCGCGCACCGCGTTCATTGCCGCGATGCTGTTCGCGCTTTTCCCCATCCACACCGACGCCGCTACTTCGGTGGTCGGCTCGGCGGAACTGATGGCCGCGGCCTTCAGTCTGGGAGCGCTGCTTTTCTACTATCGGAACCAGCCGTGGCCGGCGCTGATTCTGTTCGCCTTCGCCGTTTTTTCCAAGGAAAGCGCTGCCGCCTTCGCGGCGCTTCCGCTGGCATTCCCGCGCAAAGGCGCCGGTTTCCGCCATTCCCGGCTCGCCGGCGGAGGCGCCGCGGTCATTATCGCCGCCGCGTTGTGGGCGCACCANNTACAAGCAGATCAGCCTGGTGATGGGGCTGGCCGATTGGCGCGCGTGGGCGGGACTGGCGCTCGCCGCGGGCGCGCTCTTTCTAGCCCGGCGCCGCCCCGAATTCCGGCCTCCCGTGCTCGCCTACGCGATTTTGTTTTCGCCCACGGCCAACATTCTATTTCCGATCGGGACCATCATGGGCGAGCGGCTGGCCTACGCACCGACCCTGGGGCTGGCGCTCGCGCTGGCGATTCTGTTGGCTCCGAGCCGCCACTGGAAAGCGGTGCTGGTTGCCGTGGCGCTGATTTTTGCGGCGCGCACGGCCGTCCGCAATCTGGATTGGCTCAACGCCCCACGTTTCTACACCAAGCTGGCGGAAACCTCTCCCGCGAGCGCGAAGTCCCATTATTCCATCGGCGTTCAACTCGCGGCCGGCGGCAACGATGCTGCCGCCATCGAAGCTTATGACCGCGCCATCGCCATTTTTCCCGCCTATGGCGAGGCCTATCGCAATCGCGGCAATGCTCTTGCGCGACTCGGCAGGCGCGAGGAAGCCATGGCCAGCTACCGCGCATGCCTGCGGTTCAACCCCGGAGACTACGCCGCTACCACCAATCTGCGGGAACTGGAGGCTGGCCGCCCCGTCAATCCTCCCCGCGCACGTTTCTAGCTATTTCGGGGACAGGCTACATAACCTCGAAATTCAGAACTCCTGATGTCGTGGAATTTGCAGTGAGCCCGAAGGATCGGGTCGAGTGACGGGGATTGCGCCCCGTCACCCTCCCACACCACCGGACGTGCGGTTTTCCGCATCCGGCGGTTGAAACAAGCGATCTGATTACTCGCCAAGTCCGATGGCATGAGAAAGCCATGACGGCCTCGTACATTGCTGTCTGTCAGAAGTTCCGCAAAGTTCCGCCTCGGGATCGCCGCCCCAGGCTCGCCACGGCTCCACCGTTTCTGCCCGTTGCACTCTCCGGGTGGCGAGCGTAGTTGTCGCGCCCTTCGATTTCAGACCCCTTCGCAGCTTCCCTTCAGTCTCTTCTTCTTGTTTCTTCCGCCCTTCGCTCCACGGGCATTACCCCGCTTCCCCGCTACTACGGCGTCTGCTGACTTCTCCTCCGCTCTCACGGAAGAGATCTCCCCAGGTAAGGTGCAGTCTCTTTCCCCTCGTGCCGTCCGGCTCTACCTGATGCGCCTCGTATGACTTTTGGGCTTCGCTGTTCCCAGCCAGCTCGCCGCCCGCACCCGGCCTCACTGCCAGTTCGTGTTCCTACGGTCGAAGGTTTGCTACGCGCTTCTTTCAGCTTCGCCTCGCGGCTACGCCTTGCGTTTCGCTACGGTTGCCGTCATCGGCTCCGGTTGGCTCCTTTCATCCAACTAGATTCTGCCCATGCTGGGCACACTGGGGCAGGCGGTGCTCGCCTGCCNNCCGCGAAGCTCTCGCCATCGAAAGGAATGGCTCAGCCCATTTTCCCTGCCAGGCAGAAAATGCGGGGCGACATCAGGAGTTCTGAAATTACCGTGCCGAATTTCGAGGTTATGTAGCCTGTCCCCGAAATAGGAGCGTCACTTCGCGCGTTATGCCGTGGGGGAGTGGCCGCGCGCAATGGCTTCCTCCAGGACGCGGCGGACGGCCTCCACCACTGACTGCACCTGCCCACCGCGCGCCACCGGCCCGTGACCCACCACCATGATCGAGGGCTTTAACGCTTCCAGGCGCTGCAGCGATGCCAGCCAGATCTGCCAATCGGCGGGCGTCCCGGCGTCGAGATTGGGAAGATATTCGGCGATCAGGCAATCGCCGGTGTACAGAACACTGTCTCCGGGCACCCACACCGAGAGGTTGGTGGCGGTGTGGCCGGGCGTCAGCAGGATCTCGACGGGGCATTCTCCCAGGTCGAAGCGCGTGTCCCGGTCGATGGCGCAGTTGGGGTTGGTGAGGTGGGTGCCATGGAAAAATGCGGCGGCCTCGCCACGGGCGCGGCGTGAGGCGTTGGGGATGGCGTCGTTGAACTCGGCGATCTCGCCCTCGAATTCCGCGGGCGTGCGCGCGATCTCCACGTGGCCCCAGATCTCGACTCCCTGCGCCCGAAAGAAACCGTTGCCGCCAATGTGGTCGAAGTGCTTTTCGGTATTGAGGACGCGCAGCCGGTTGCCGGGCCGGACGGCGGTGGCGTACCCGTGAACAGTCTGCCCGGCCAGCGCGTTGCCGCCGGTGTCGACCACCAGGGTCTGGCTGCCGCCGGCAATGAAGCCGGCATTTACGCACCAGGGAGGGGAATATCCAAGGCCGGTAACGGCGTAGCAATGCTGGGAGACGCGCATCGTTATTAGTATCGCGCGCCGGGCGGGGGACTCCCAGCCTGGAGACCTTCGACGAGAATCCGGATGTCTTCCTGGAGTGTGCGAAACGCGGGGAGGACATTGAGGCGCGAGTAGTCGTCGATGTAGTTCGGTATGAGGTGAACGCGCTGGCGGACCGGCAGCCGTGAGCGGCGGCGGGCGTTAAGACCGCTGGCCTGTATCAATGCGTCGTGAAGCACTTTCTTGGGGTTGGGAAGTTCCTCAAGCCTTCCGATTTCCGGCAGATCGAGATCTTGGGTGCCGTTCGGATTGCCGGCAGCCGAACGGATCGCAATCTCATCGGCAAGCAGCCACGCTTCCGTCATACGAACGGGCACAACCGGAACATGCCGGACCCCCGCCCAGCGCCGGGCGTCGGCGATCTCCTCGCGCCGCAAATCAGCAGGTTGTGCTTCGGCGTCCCGGTGGACGAAGAGCACTTCGCACGGATACAGATCGAGGGCTGCCCTGAGGCGCTCTTCCGTGGTACGCGGACGCGGAATACGGCTGAAATCGGCCGACTGCGCCACTACCGGCGTCACGCCTCGTTGTTTGAGAGACCAGTTCAGTAATTCAACAAGTACGGTGTCGGACGTGCCGTCCGCAACCAAAGTGTAAATCACTCGGAGATCTCTGAAAATGGAATTCTGTACTGGTTGATATCCTGCCGATCGATAACCCGGCGAGAGTGCTTATGGTCCGGCGCACTCCGCTCCCCGATCCTTCCGTCCCATCCATTCCCGGCGGCGGCTGCTACGGGGTTCAGATAGGCAAGCAGCCGCCCTTTCGGAATCGCTTTCAGGTTTCCGCTCTTTTCGCGCCACGTCCCCTCCAGGCAACGCAGTTGAAGCGCCTTGAACGACACCCGTTCCCGGTTCACCTCGATTGGTTCGGCCATTACAAGGCTGTCCTCGGGGACCTGCATCACCACCGACGGGGAATGGGTATTGATGATGACTTGGCGCAGTTGTTCGCCTGTGCCCGCCGGCTGCTGTTCCTGGTCATCCGTCGTGAGGTCGCGCAGGAGCTGGATCATCGCCGGTATTCGTTCCGGGTGTATCCCGTTCTCGGGCTCTTCCATACAAATGACTCCGCGAGAATCCGGCTCGATCGAGAGAACCGTCAGTGCCAGGAAGCGAAGCGTGCCGTCAGACAGGGCACGCGCCGGGTAGGCTGTTCCATCGCGGCCCTTTGCATAAATGGTCAGAAGTTGGCGGCGCTCGTCGCGATCCACGTAGACGGATCGTACGTCGTCGATCAACTGGGAAAGCCGATTCGCTACCTCCGCGTATACCGCCGTGGAATCCGCGCCGGACCCATTTGGCGGGTTCGCCAAGTGGAATAACGTCGCCGGGAGATGCGCCCCATCGCTCGCCAGTTCCGCCGGCGCAGTGAAATTGTCCGGCTCGCGCAAGGAAGATGGTTCAAGCTGCAGCAGCCGCCAGGACTGCATTTCGCGCTTCACCAAAGTTGCCGTGGGCGATTCGGCGGAATTGGCTGCCGACAAAACGGTCCGGGGAAGATTCGCGGCGCGAAGTTTCTGCGGTTTCCCGCTGCTGCCTCCGTCCTGGTGGACATTAATCAGCCGCTCCGCGCCTGTGCCCTCGGTGGATATGTATTTCGGGGTGCGGCGCTCGTTCTTGACGTATCTCTTGCGCCAGGCGCGCGAAGGTTCGAAAGAAAGGTGACTGGCCGCCTCACCGAGTGTAATGTGCCTCAGCTCTTCCTTTACAAGTTCCAGAGAGCCCAGGGCCCGGGTACTTTCGTCGGATTTATAACGCAAGCTCACTGCGTAATGCACGAACGTGGCGGTCGCCGTAGCTTGCTGGCCAAGATCGTCCGTGCCGCTTGCGGGAATAATCATCTCGGCGTCGAAGGACATTTCCTCATCGAAGCGGTCGCCGACGTGGTGAAACAGACCCCTGATATCGCCGGTTTTCGTTCCTTGATCTCTTACCGAAAGAGCCGCGTCCAGCAGCGGACGATCGGCAAGAGCGCTCAAGAATACAATCGCGTCCAGAAGGTTCGATTTGCCGACACCGTTCGCACCCGCAATACAGGTAAATGGGCCAAAGCTGATGTCGACATCGACAAGATTCTTAAAGCCGGACACTCGCAGTCGAGTCAGCATTGATGACCTAAGTCTATCCTGCCACGAAGAGGGCGTCTACGGCGTTTCCACGCTGCCACGCCGATTTCGCCCGGCATGTGGGCACTCT
>PLRZ01000170.1:44508-57244 GCA_003164075.1 Bryobacterales bacterium
TTAGCTTTCCCGAATAAAACCGCGGCCCACCAGCACCGGAACGTTCGCGCTTACGTCGCTTTCGGCGGCCAAGTCGACATCGCGGACGAAGCCCCGTTCGATCAACTCCTTACCCGAACTGGATTTCCGCAGCGCACCGGCAAGGTCGGAGCGGAAGCGCTCGAAGCAGGCAGCGGCCAGGTCGGCCTCCGGCGACCGGCTGCCGGGAAGATTGGCGATCGCCGCTCCGGCGCCGAGCAAGTCCTCCAGGCTGGGCCGTAGTTCGCCCGTGGGCCAGGTTTCCCCTGCGGGGATTACCGCAAAGGTCGAGCCCCGGCGAGCCGCCGCGCGAGCCACCGCAGTGGCATTGCGAAGACATGCCGCGAGCACCGAAGGGTGGTGGGGGTGGAACGACAAAGCGGCCCCATTGGGCGAGGGCAGAACCAGCCGATACCCCTCGGGCAGGCTTGCGAGCGAGGCTGGCGAAAGGGAAAAGCCGCCCTCCCGGCGATCGCAAGCGAGGTCCGCGCCGATGGACGCGGCGTAGGCGGCTGCGGACTTGTCCTTGAAAGGAAAGGGGAAAACCAAGGCCCCGCGGGACGCGGCGATATCCAGAGCGGTGGTGAAAGAGAGGACATCCACCAGAATGACGACCTCGGCTGCGGGTGCCAACTCCCGCAATCCCCGCAGTCCCCACTCACACCGAATCTGAAACTCCGCCTGATCGAACGTCACCGTTTCCAGCATACCGTCNNGCTTCAAAGTGTCAACGCTCACTAATTTGGTACGGTTTGGGTAACGATGCGCACCTGTCCAGCGCCTTTCAAATATCTCCGGAACTAATTTGCAGTCTGAGTGAGGGCGGAGAACTGGGTAAGAGGGCTGGGTCATGAGGGGAATACTAATCGCTTTTTCGTTGCTATGCGTCGAGTGCTCGGTCCATGCCGTGGCGGCACAGACCTCCGCTCCGCGCGAGCAGGTCAGTGGCACGGTCGCCGGCATTACAGCCTCGGCCAATCAATTGGTTCTGAAAACGGATAAGGGCGATAGCGTCATCGTCGCTACCACCGACAAGACGTCTATCCTGCATCTCGCGCCGGGGGTCACCGACCCGGCACAGGCCACGAAAATGACGTTGGGCGAATTGTCGGCGGGAGATCGCGTAGTGGCTTACTACCGTGGCGCCGCGGGCGACAAGTCGATCCAAGCCACTACCCTGGTGGTGCGGACCAGCGCCGATCTGGGCGAGATCGCCAAGACGGAACTGGCCGACTGGAAGAGGCGGGGCACGGTGGGAATCGTGAGCGCCACCGACGCAGCCGCCAAAACCATCACGCTGAAGGTGGGATCGAAGGCCGTGACGGTGACGACGACGGATAAGACCGGCTACCACCGTTATTCGCTGGATTCCGCTAAACCGGCCGACGCCAAGCCAAGCTCATTCGCGGAAGTGAAAGTCGGCGACCAGGCGCACGTCCTGGGGAATAAGAATGAAGACGGCTCGGCCACCACCGGCGAGTCCATCTACGCGGGCGAGTTCCGCCAGTTGGCGGCGACGGTGGTCTCCGTAAACGCCTCCAGCGGTGAGATGCAGGTGAAGGATCTCGCGACCAAAAAGCCGCTGACCATCAAAGTGGATTCCGACTCCACCCTGAAGAAGTTGGATCCCATGATGGCGGCCTCGCTGGCCCGCCGCTACGGCGCGGGCAGGGGCGCGCCGCCCGCGGGAGCCGATGGCGGGCGCGGCGCCCCGGGAGCGGGACGAGGTGGGCGCGGCGGTGGCGGGGATATCGGGCAGATGCTCGACCGTCTGCCGGCCGTGCCAGTCGCCGACCTCAAGGCCGGGGACGCCGTGATGGTGTCCACCACCATGGGCAGCGATCCATCGCGCGTGACCCTGATCATGCTGCTGGCGGGCGTGGAACCGCTGCTCACCGCGTCACCCAACGCCACCCGCGACATTATGAGCGGCTGGAATCTGGGTGGCGGTGGCGGTGGCGGCGAAGGCAATTAGCAGCCCGGCGGAAACTCTAAGAAAACACTAAGTAGTGGAGGGGAAATTGAATCACTTGCGCAGACTAACACTTTTGTCTTTAGGAATAGCATGGGCGGCTTCTTTTGCCGCGGCCCAGTCATCTACCGGAGCCATCAAGGGCCTTCTCACCGACGATTCGGGGGCCAGCATACCGGCGGCCATAGTGAGCATATCGAATGCGGCCGGCAAACAGTCGGCCCAATCGCAAGCCGACGGATCTTACACGTTTCCCGCCGTGCAACCGGGCGATTACACGCTGAATGTCTCCTACCCGGGATTCGGCGTGTATAACAAGGCGGTGACGGTAAGTGCCGGCGGCACGGTACAACTACCCATCCAGCTTTCTATTGTCGCCGAGAAACAGGAAATCACCGTCCAGGGCGAGCTTGGACCGAGCGTGAGCGTGGAACCCGACAACAACGCCACCGCGCTGGTGATTAAGGGCGCCGATCTGATGGCGCTGCCCGACGATCCCGACGATCTTTCGGACGCGCTGCAGGCGCTGGCCGGCCCGGGCGCAGGCCCCAATGGCGGTGCGATCTATATCGATGGCTTCAGCGGCGGCCAATTGCCTCCCAAGGAATCCATCCGCGAGATCCGCATCAACCAAAATCCTTTCTCGGCCGAATACGACAAGCTGGGCTTCGGCCGCATCGAGATCCTCACCAAGCCGGGCACCGACCATTACCACGGTACGGCTTTCTTGAACGATACGCAGTCTATGTGGGATTCGCGCAATCCTTTCGCCAGCAACAAGCCCTATTTTTCCAACCGCAACTTCGGCGGCAACGGCGGCGGCCCCATCAACCATAAGACTTCCTTTAATTTCGATTTCCAGCGGCGCGATATTCAGGACAACGCCATCACCAATGCCTTTTACGTGGATCCCACGACTTTGGCGGTGTCTCACCTGACTGACGCTCTGGTGACTCCGAATTACATGACCACGATCACGCCGCGCATCGATTATGCCATTTCCGACAAGAATACCCTCACGGTGCGATTCGAGGAACGGCTGAACTCGCGCGACAACCAGGGATTGGGCAGCCGGTCGCTTCCGCCGAGCTTCAGCATACCGGGTTTCCCCAACGAACTTTCCTATAACAGCAGCGGCAACGCGCAGAACCTGATGGTCACGGAGACCTCGATTCTAACTACCCATTTGGTAAATGAAACGCGCTTCCAATTCACGCGCACGTTGTCCCAAACGAACGGCAACCTGTTCCCCTCCATCAGCGTGGCCAATGAGTTCACCAGCGGCGGCAACGGCATCGGCAACAAGTACGATCTCGGCAAGCATTTCGAGATGACTAATACCAGTACCATGACCCACGGCGCGCAGACCTTCCACTTCGGCGTGCGCGCCCGCCGCGACAGCGATCAGAACGAAAATCCGCAAGACTTCAACGGAACGTTCAGTTTCCAGGGTGGCAATGGCGAAACTGCTCTGCAGCAGTACGCCATGAACCTGCAGTTGGCGCAGCAAGGGTACTCGCAATCGCAGATTCAGGCGATGGGTTACGGCCCCAACAAGTTCTCCATTCAGGGTGGACTGTCGTATGTGAGCATGACGCGCTGGGACGCCGCGCCGTTTGTGCAGGACGACTGGCGCCTACGCCCGAACTTCACCCTGAGCCTGGGATTGCGGTACGAAGTGCAGAACCTGGTGAGCGACAATCGCGATTGGGCGCCGCGTATCGGGTTCGCGTTCGCTCCCGGCTCCACTAAGAACGGACCGCAAAAGACCGTGATTCGGGGCGGCGTCGGCATCTTCTACGACCGCATCAGCTTTGGACCGTACGAGAACGCTTACCTCAACAACGGCGTCAATCAGTTGGAGTACACGGTGGACTACCCCACCTTTTTCCCCAACATTCCCAGTCTCTCCACATTGAGCCCGGGCACGAACACCATTAACCTGGTAGACCCTAAGTTGCGCGCCGACTATAGTATTCAGTCCGCCATCGGCGTAGAGCGCCAACTTCCCCACTCCACCACGGTAGCGGTGACTTACACCAACAACCGCTCCAATCACCTGGCGCAAAGCGTGCCGATCAATACTCCGTATCCCGGCACTTACAACTACAACCAGCCCCTTGGTCCGGCGAACGGAGTTTACCCGTACGGTTACAACGCCGGCAACCTGATCGAATATGAATCGGGTGGCTTTTTGAAGCAGGACATCCTGATGTTCAACTTCAACACGCGCTTCAGCCGGCGGGTATCGCTGCAAGGCAACTATCAATACACGCATGCCAACGATTTACCGTCTACCCCCACAAATCCTTACAATTTCATGCAGGATTACGGGACCTCCAACCTCAATCGGCGTTCCAACCTGATCGTCATCGGGTCGATTCAGGGGCCCGCCAAAATCGTGATCGCGCCCACCATCACGGTGCGCTCCGGCGCGCCGTACGATGTGACCGTGGGCCAGGATATCTACGGCGATAACGGCACGGCGCGAGGGCTGTTCGCGGCTTCCGGCGCGGCTTGTGGCGTAAACCAGGTGGTTTGCACGCCGTTCGGCAACTTCAGCACCAACTACGCCGGCGTATTGAACGGCACAGCGGTGCCGGCGAACCTGGTGCCGCGGAATTACCTCACCATGGCGGACCTGGTATCGATCAATATGCGCATCTACCGGGTGTTCGGATTCGGGCCCAGAAAAGCCGGTAGTGCGGCCGCGATGCCCAGCGGCGGCGGCATGGGGGGGCCTCCGGGCGGCGGCGGCGGGTTCGGCGGACCGGGAGGCGGTGGCGGTGGCGGTGGCCGTGGCGGTGGCGGTGGTGGCGGCATGCGCATGAGCCAGGGCGGCGGTGGGGGCCGTGGAGGAATGGGCGGCAGCTCCGACCGCCGGTTCAGCCTGACCATCGGCGCGAACTTTACCAACGCGCTGAACCACTTCAACCCCGGCGGCTATGACGGCGTTCTCAATTCCACCCAGTTCGGACAAGCGACCAGCGCCAATACCGGTTTCGGCGGCGGTGGTCCGGGGGCCGGCGGCGGACCGGGCGGCGGCTCGGCGGCCAACAACCGGCGCATCGATCTTTCGCTCCGCTTGAGTTTCTAGCCCGTGCTATTTCGGGGACAGGCTACATAACCTCGAAACTCCCTTTCGGCACGCCTCACGCACCGGGGCGCGGTCCATGGAGCAACGGTCGATTTGATCTCGCCCCGCAATTTCTGCCTGGCGGGGAAAATGGGCTGACATTTCTTTCGATGGCAAATTCCACGACATCAGGAGTTCTGTCCTCGGTGAGGACTCCGGGGATCTCTCACGCCTGGAACAGGCCGTGTTGGAAATGGAGAGCAGCGCCGCGCCTTCGCTGCGGAGGGCTTTTGGCTGTTAGGCCCTTATGCCAACCCGAAACGTGGGATTGATCGACTCACCCTCCAAAAACTCACTGCCGGCCATTTGACGCACCGGAAGGCGCGCTCCATTGCGAGCCGTCTAAGAATTCCACCGCCACCACGCTCAGCACCGGCCGCCCCACCGGGCCCCCTGACTGGAGCTTTTGTGCCATATCCGCTACCGCGATCGAGACGCGCCTCTTTTCGCCCGCGGCGAACACGATCCCCACGCGCTCCAGGGCCACAATCTGAACCTTCTCCCCGGTCGCCACGCTTTGCTCGAAAATCACCGCCGCGACCGATTTCTTCGCCTCGTTCCTGATGGTCACAAACTGCCTTCGCGGAAAGCCCGGAGCCACCTCGCGCGCCGAGCCGGCAAAGACCACCGGGCTCTCGGCGGAAGTCCGCAACTCGAAGTCGACCGTCTGCCCTTCCGCCAAGCCGCCGAGCACCGCCAGCACGCCCGCAATGAGAGCCATCTTACTCATCTTAGTCCTTCACGTGGCAAGGACCGCTTGCTTGCGCGNNATTCCACGGGACTTGTTACCGAGCCCGGCCCAGAGGGCACCCCGCCAGGGAGCGGTCTTGCCGTTACGAGCCGGAGTTTCATGACAGAAACTAGTTAGGCGTCACGCGGAAATCCTGCAGCCCGATTTCATCGCCGCCCGCAAGATGGAAGCCGAATCTGCCGTGCGCCGTTCCCGGCACGTCCCACTTATCCAGCTCCGACCAGTCTCCCCGCAACACACTGAGCACTACCGATTGTGGAGCGATCGCCAGGCTGATCCCCATGGGCTTCTTCTTATCCAGACCGTGCGGCAGCTTGACTTGCCCCGTCTTACTGCCGTTCCTTACTTCGTACCGCGTCAGGTTCTTATCGTCCAACTCATAAAGCAGGTAGTTCTTTTCGTCGCGGTAACCCGCTACCCACTCTACGTGCCTGCCCTTCAACGACACCAGCGTGAACCGTACGGTTCCCTGCACGATATCCGGCGCCGCCAGTACATAGTCGCCGCCCTTGCGGGTGATCATGTTGGCCTGTTGGGTCCACCCACCGGCCTTCAACCAGTCGTCCAGTCCGAATGTGGGCGCCGCGGCTTTGGGCGGCGCCTTGGGAGTGGCGTCCACGTGCCGCAGCGTGATAGTGGCCGTGGCCGCACCGCCCGCGTTTACCTGGACCGCCGTCGCGGTGCTTACATATTGCGGCGCCGAGACACTCACCGTATAGTGGCCCTCCAGCACCGTGACGCTGGAGCCCGTCACCTCCCGGTCCTGCGCCTCGCCGTCTTTCCGGATGCGCACGTGTGCATCCACGCCGGCCGGATTGATCTCGAAGCGCAACGTCCCGGTGACGGGTAGGGCCTCAAGCGCCCCCTGCAAATCCACCGTCTTCCCGCTCAAGAACGTCTGGTCGGACTGCAGCGGCTTATAATTGTCGCGCCGCAGGGTCACGGTATGGTGGCCCGGTTCGATGCCGGCCACCTGAAACTCTCCGTCGGGATGGGCCGTGCCCACGCGAATATTGTCCACCAGCACGTCCGCGCCCGCCGGCGCATGGTGTACGGCCAGGATCGCCTTGGCCGGCGACAGGGTGAACGAAACCTTGGTCTCCACGCCCCGCTTGATATCCACGGTCTGTTCCACCGGGGGTGCGAAGCCGTCCTTCTGTACGGTGACGGTCCACTTCTTGGGGAACAGGTACACCACCAGGCGGCCGCGGGTGGTGTCGCGCTTGTATTTCTGCCCGTCGAGATAGAGGTGCGCCTGGTCTTCATTGGTCTCCAGGAAGAGCACCCCGAGATTCTGCGAAGAGCCCAGCGACACATACAACGTGGCCGATGGCTGCGACTCGAAAACCATCCTGTCGTGCTGGCTGGTTTCCGTGTCGAGCGCCAGTTCGTGCGTGCCCGGAGCCAGCCCCTGCAGCGGCAGCCCGTCGGCGGTCAAATTGCCCACCTGTTTGCCGTCCAAGGTGACCCGAGATCCGGCGGTGCCGCCGTAAATATGCGCGTCCGCGCCATAGTCGGCCACCACGAAGCAGCGCAGGTTTTTGGTATCGATGGGCCCGGCCAGCTTGGGCGCCACGCCCGGCGCGATCTCGATCGGAATGGATGCCGCCGAATCGCCGCTCTTCACCGACAGCACATGTTTGCCCGGACTCAAATTGGCCACCTGGGCGCCGCCATCCTGAATCTGCGCGGCAGGAGCGTCATCCAGGCTCACCGTCCCGTCCGATAAGTCGGTGAAGATGGCCACTCGCGGCGCCAGCGGCGCCAGTGTGAGGTTGATATCTGTGGACGCGCCCGGCCCCACGGTAAAGGGGACCGTAGCGTCCTGAAAGCCCGTCAATTGCGCCCCGGCCTGGTAATTGCCCGGAGCCAGTTCCAGCCGGCAGTTGGAGATCCCGCAAGTCTCGCCGTTGACCTTGATTTCCGCGCCGAACGGTGCGGAGTTTATCACCATGGCGTACTTGGACGCCACGGGCACCGGCACCTTCTTACGATTGTGGGCGACGGTGACCACGAGGGCGATGAGCAGCAGCAACCCCGCCGCCGCGGCGGTCCCCACCAGCAGCGTCTTTTGCTGCGCGGCCATGGGCGGCCGAGGCACTACCGGAGCCGCGGGCGGCGCCGGAGGAAGCGGCGCCACAGCCTCCGTGGGCGGATTCCGAACAGGCGGCACGGGCGCGATTTCCTGGGGCGCCGGCGCCGGCGTCTGGGCCGCGGGCGCCGGAGGAACCGCCTCCGCGGCCGGAACCGGAGCGGGCGTCGCCGGCGTCACCGGCGCCGGGACCTCAATGGTCCGATCTTCCCGCAGCGAGACCAGCGGCGGCTCCGCGGTCGGCGCGGCGTTTGTCAGGGAAACCGCGGGCATGTTGGTGGCCGTGCGCGGTTGCTCGCGCGGCGCGATGCGCGCGGTCTGCCGCTGTTTTTCCGCCAGCGCGCGCTGCAACGTAGCCTGCAATTGTTGCAGCCGCGACTCGTTGGCATAGGCCCCCAGCCCCTGTGCGATCACCGCCGCGGCGCCGTCCAGATCGCCATCGGTCTGCATCCGGCGGGCCTGCGCCAGGCACCACGCGATGAAATCTTCCCGCTTGCGGTCCGCAATGCGGCTCGCCAGGCTCTGCGCCGGAGCGTGGGTCGGCTCCAGGTGCAGCACCTCCTGCACGATCGCGTCGGCCGCCTCCCAATCGGAATCCACCACCCGCCGCGCCTGCTCCAGCAGCGAGTTCACCAGCACCGTGCGAATTACGGTATTGCGCGAATCCAGGTTGTAGGCCTCCCGCAGGGCCGCCAGGGCGTCTTCCGAAGCGCCTTTTTCGCTGCACTCCCGCGCCTGCGTTAGCCATTCCAGCGCCTGGGCGCCGCGCTCCTGAGTCTTGTTGACCAGCTTCTGCAGTTCCAGCAACTCCGGCTCGTTGGGGAACTCCGTCAGCGCGCTCTCCACGGTTTGCAGGGCGCGCTTGTAGTCGCCGCCCTCCAGATATTTATCCGCCTGCTCCACCCAGCGAGCCTTGGAATTCTCGTGCGCCTGCTGATCCCGCCGCTTGATCAGCCGCTGAATCTCAAACGGCAATCCCGGCTGCTTATCGTGGATCGATTTCAGGATCTGCCATTGATCCAGGGCGTCGTTGAACTGCCCGCGCTCTTCGAAAAAGCGCGCCTTGGCCACGATGGAATTCACCAGGTCCCGCTTATCGCGCACCAGCCGGATGGCGCGCTCGAAGTGCGATTCCCCGGGGTACAGCTTGAGCGCTTCTTCCAGGATGCCGGCGCGGCGATCCAGGTCGGCTTCCTCATCCACCCGCCGGTCGGTCTCGGCAATCACCTGCGAGAGCTTCTGCCGCTGCCGCTCTTCCACGTCGAATTTGAGCGCCTGAAACAGCGCATGGCTGGGATATTTCGCCAGGTATTGCCGGCACACCGCCATGGCCGCTTCGAAATTGTCGGCCGCCAGGTTGCGCCGCGCTTCCTCGTAGGAATTCTTCAGCGAGTTGTGCTCGGAGTGTACCTGGTTGTAGAAATTCTGGTACGTGCTGCTGCGCCCGGTGTCCGATTCCGGCAAGTCGCGATCCATCGATACCAGCACTTCCAGCTTGCTCAGGGCCTGCGTCACCTCGCCTTTTTCCCAGGCCTGCTGGGCGCCCTGGTAGAGGCGCGCTTTCTCCTCGCGGACGCGCGATACTTCGCTCTCGCGCCGTCCCACCTCGGCCAGAAGTCCCAACGCTTCGGTCTCGTTGGGCTTCATCTGCACCACGTTGTCCAACGCCTCGCGCGCCTGCCGGAAGGCGTTGTTTTCCAGGTGCTGTTTGGCCAGCTCGATCCACTCCGAGATCTTCTTTTCGCGGCGCTCCCGTTCCACCTGGGATTTCAGGGAGAGCGCGGCGGCATCGGTGGGATCCAGTTCCAACGCCTCTTGAATCTTCCGCAACGATAGCGGATATTCGGTGGCTTCAAAGAAACGGCGCGCGCTCTCCAGCATCTGGCGGATGCGGGTTTGCTTCACCGCCTGGTCCACCTGCCCGCGCAGCAGGGAAATTTCCTGGTCCAGGTGGCCTTCCGCTTCCAGTTCCGAGAGCACCTCGCTGGCGAACACGTAATCGCCCGCCTCGAAGCTCTTGGAGGCGCGCTCGAGCCGCGGCTTGATCTTGCTCGAGTCGAAGTAATCCAGCGGTTCGTTGCGCGACGCCTTTAGCAGCGCGTCGGCGAATTCGCGCATGTTGAAAAAGCGGTGCCACGGCTGTTTCGCCATGGCCTTGTGGACCACCTGGCTGATGGAGTAGCTGACCTCGTGGTTGATGGCGGAAACCGGCGGCGGACTGTGGTGCAGAATGGACTCCACCACCTCGCTCTCATTGGACCCCTGAAACGGGCGCCGCCGCGTGAGCGCTTCGTAAGTCACCACGCCCAGCGCAAACAGGTCCGACAACGCGCTCGGCGGCTTCATCTGAAGCTGTTCCGGCGCGATATAAAAAAGCGTTCCCTTGAGGGTGGTCTTGGAGTGGCCGCTGGCCTCCCGCGCGATGCCGAAATCGATGATCTTCACCGAATTGTCGTCCATCACGAAGATGTTGCTGGGCTTGACGTCGCGGTGTACCAGCCCCTGTTCGTGCGCCGCATGCAGGCCGTGGGCCGCCTGGGTGATAATCTCCAGCACTCCCGCCACGCTGAGGCGCGGACTGCCATCCTTGATGAGCCGGTCGAGCGTCACGCCCGGCAGCAGCGGCATCACGAAGAACGGCTTTTTCACGCCGTCCTGGTCAAACTCCCCGATGTCATAGATATTAATGACATTGGGGTGGACCATGGTGGCCAGGATGCTCCACTCTTTGTAAAACAGTTGCAGGGTCGCGGGATTGTCGATATCCAGGATGGTCTTGAGCGCAACTTCGCGCCTCATGAGCCGGTCGAGGGCCTTGTACACCACGCCCATGCCTCCGCGCCCGAGTACTTCCCGAAGTTCGTATCGCTCCTGGAGATTAGTCTTCTTCAACGCCAAAACGTAGACCTCCCAACCGCGACTTGTGCTATATTTCCCAGCATACAATGCAACCTCAATCGAGGCTCGGCGATAATTCCAGGGTGCCCGCGGACAATCATCATAAATGTCCGCGTTGCGCGCACGTTTGCGTGGGCCCGGCCGAGACGGGATCTCCCAACGTGAGCGTCAACAACCGTCCGGCGCTGCGCGTCAGCGACACTGGCTCCCACTCGCAATGTTGCGGACCCAATACGTGGGTGGCGGTGGCGGGCAGCCAGACGGTGTCGATCAACAACCTGCAAGCGCACCGTTTGAACGATCGCGACCAGCACTGCGGGGGNNCGGGCTCATCCCGGAGTCCACGACGTCAGGAGTTCTTAGGAACCACGCAATAATAACTTCACAGCAAGCGCCGTGGCGCAGACTCTCAGTCTGCTGCGCCGAGACTCGTCTCGGCGCTCCGAGGCCTCCCTGCCAAGAGGGTCGAGATGAGTCTCGACCCTTGCAGACACGAGTGTCTGCGCCACGTTGCCGCCGCGGACAATGCGAAGTTATTCTTGCGCGCCTCCTTAGGCCATCCCGCATCACGCCGTGCCCTCCGGATCGGTGGTCAACGAGTTGGGATTTACCCAGGGGTTGGACGACAGGTCGCTGCTCATACTGTCCTCGCCGTCCTGGAGTTCGGCGCTATCCAACCCGCCCGAATCGTCCGCTAAGGCTTCCATCAACTCTTCGTCCGCCTCATCGTCGCTCGACCCCGACGCCATCTTCGCGATATTCGGATTCGCCGCCCCTCCCAGGTTGGTGGTGCTGGCGAGGTGCGAGAGATCCGGCAGCAGCGGCATGATCGGCGTGTGACTGCACGTTCCGGCAGGCGGCGGCATATTGCAATTCACCCACACCATGGGGCTGCCCTGAATAACGATGCCCTGCGAATTCACCGAGATGAAGCAGTTTCCGGGCCCCGGAAGTCCGCTGCCGGGCCCGCCGCCGGAGGAGCTCGGTGCAGTGCTGGCAGCCGGGGTGTTCGTGGCAGTCGAGGGACTGCTCGCGGGGGTGCTGGCGGGCGAACTGGCCGGGGGCGCGGCGCCGGCAGTCGAGGGACTGCTTGTGGGCGTGGCGCCGGCGGGCGATCCCTGGCCGGCGGTGGGCGCAGGCGCAGGCGCGGTCGAACTACCCGCCGGAGTCCCGGCATTCGGGCTTGCGCCGCTCGAACTTCCGGTCAGGGCCTTTGCAATTGCGACCATATCGCCCGATAGAGCGGCGGCGAGGCCGCTCGGCAGCGCGTTCGATCCCGTCGCTGTCGTGCTTGCCGGCCCGGGTGTCGCGGTCGACGACGCAGGTGTCGGCGTGGGTGTCGCACTCGACGGCGTACTCGCCGGCGCCGGTGTCGCTCCGGGTGTCGCGGTCGACGGCGTACTCGCTGGCGCCGGTGTCGCTCCGGGTGTCGCGNNCCGGCGACGATGCAAACGTTGCCCTGCGCTTTCAGCACGATGTCCCCGCTGGCGTTCACGGCGATATTTCCGCCCACTGTCTGAGAGACGTTCCCGGCTACTTTTTCGTTGTGATTTCCTTTCACCGTGCCGTGTTTATCGCCTTCCACCTGTTCGATCTGATTGCGTTTGACATTCAGCGTCCGGTCGCGCGTGATGGCCTCGATGGTGTCGTTGTTCACGGTAAGCTGCATGTCCTTCTGCGCATGCAACAGGTACAGCTCCGATCCCTGGGTATCGTCGAAGCGCAATTCATTGAAGTCCGTGGCCTTCCCGCCTTTGGTAGTGCGGCTCATGATGCCGCTCCAGTTTTTCTTGTCGGGAAGTTTGTAGGGGGGCCGATTCTCTTCGTTGTAGAGACAGCCCGTAATCACCGGCCGGTCCGGGTCGCCTT
>PLRZ01000171.1 GCA_003164075.1 Bryobacterales bacterium
TTCGAAGGTGGCGGACTTCAGTCTTCCCCAGAGGGGACCCCGGGCTTGCGCCCGCCCTCCTGCCAACGATGTGAGACCTGCAGCGGGCGGACTGAAGTCCGGGGTCCCCTCTGGGGAAGGCTGAAGCCTGGCCCCACCCCCAGGCTCAGCCCAATTCCATGAGATCAGGAGTCCAGAGACTACTGCCTCCGCCGCCGGCAGGGCTGTTACCTGAGTCAACCGAACACCCGCTTCTGCAAACTTACAGCGTCGCCAGCAGCCTGGCGATCAGCGCGGTGCGATCGACCATGCGATCCACCAGAATGCTCTCGTTCGCGGCATGCGCGCCCTCGCCGACGCCGCCCAGGCCGTCGAGCGTGGGAACTCCCAGCGCAGCCGTGAAATTGCCGTCCGACCCGCCGCCGGTGAGCGACTCCTCCACCTCCACGCCCAGTTCGCGCGCCAGTTTCCGCGCCGTGCGGAATAGCTTCACGATCCCGGCCGACCGTTCCATGGGTGGCCGGTTCAGTCCGCCGGTCACCTCGATGGAACAGCGCGAATCGAAGGGCCGCAAGGAGCGGAATTTCTTCTCCAGTCCCGCGGCATCTTTGAGTTTCAGGATGCGGATGTCCACCTCGGCGCGCGCTTCCGCCGCCACTACATTGGAGCGCGTGCCGCCGGCGATCGTTCCGGGGTTCACGGTGATGCCCCTCGCCATATTTGTGAACCCGGCGATGCGGTCGAGCTGCCGCGCCAGTTCCAGAATGGCGCTGGCCCCCGCGGCGAAATCCACACCGGCGTGCGATGCTTTCCCGCGCACCGCCACGGTGAAATCTCCCACGCCCTTGCGCGCCGTTTTCAGCTTGCCGGCCAGACCCGTGCCCGGCTCCAGCACCAGCACCGCCTTGCTCGCGGCGGCATTCTTCTCCGTCAGCGGACGCGAGCTTTCGCTACCCACTTCCTCATCGGAATTCAGTTGCAGCAGCACCTTCGACGGCGCCGGAATCTGCAGTTCGCGCAAGGCGCGCGCGGCGAAAATGAAGAACGCGATTCCCGCCTTCATATCCAACACGCCCGGTCCCCAGAGGCGCCCTTCGGCGGCGCGGAACGGCATACTGCGCAGCGTTCCCAGCGGCCAGACGGTGTCCGCATGGCCCAGCGCCAGCACTTGTCCGCTCTTTTTTCGGCCCGGTAATTGTACTTCGCACACCAGGTGCCGGCCGAACTTTCCGCCGGCGTGGGTCTTCACCCGCGCCATGGGCGCAACGGTGTCGGACACCAGTTCCACGAAGCGATTCACCGCCGCGGGGTCGTCACTGGGCGATTCGCACTCCACGAATTGGCGGATCAAGGCCGCGATGGGGCGCTGGGGCGCCGCGAGATAGGAGAGCAGGGGGTCCACGGTCGTCAATGCGGCCGATCTTCCATGTCGTCCAACCGCTCTTCATGGCGGATGACAATGTTGGCGAGGCGGTTCATGGAATCGATGAGCTTCACCATGCGTTCCTCGGTCTTGGCGAAGCGCTCTTCGGTCTTGGCGAAGCGCTCTTCATAGCGCCGTTCGCTATCCAAGTGAAAGCTGGTGAGGAGTTCGACGCTCTGGGCAATTGCCTCGGTACGCTCCGTCAGCTTCTCCAGGCGTTCGTCGATAGTCATGGCTGTCTCTTGAGAGATTCTCTCCTTTATGATACGTCACGAAACAGGCCCTTCGCCGATTCGCCATACAATACGGCTTCCATGACGGTTTTGGCGAAGCGGTTCACCGCCGCGGGGTCGTCACTGGTGCGCCGCGAGATAGGAGAGCAGGGGGTCCACGGTTGTCAGTGCGGCCGATCTTCCATGTCGTCCAACCGCTCTTCATGGCGGATGACAATGTTGGCGAGGCGGTTCATGGAATCGATGAGTTTCACCATGCGTTCCTCGGTCTTGGCGAAGCGCTCTTCGTGGCGCCGTTCGCTATCCAAGTGGAAGCTGGTGAGGAGTTCGACGCTCTGGGCAATTGCCTCGGTGCGCTCCGCCAGTTTCTCCAGGCGTTCGTCGATAGTCATGGCTGTCTCTTGAGAGATTCTCTCCTTNNCGCTACCCCTTCCTGCTGGTCGACCGGATTGTCGAACTGGAGGCCGACCGCGTGGTCGGAATCAAGAACGTGACTGCCAATGAGCCGTTCTTCCAGGGACACTTTCCAGACTTTCCGGTAATGCCGGGCGTCCTGATCATCGAGGCCATGGCCCAGACGGCCGGTGTGCTGGTGCTGAAGTCCATGCCCGATCGGGAGAATAAACTGGTGCTGCTGGTGGCCGTGGAAAACGCCCGCTTCCGCAAGCCGGTGGTGCCCGGCGACACCCTGCGCATGGAAATGAAGATTCTCAAGCGCAAGGCCAGCGTCGCCAAGATGGCCGGCGTGGCCACCGTGGATGGCGTGGTGGTGGCGGAAGTGGAAGTGATGTGCAAGCTGGCCGATAAGGCCGAAAAGCCGCCGGCCCCAGCCACTACGTAGCCCATGCCGATTCATCCCACCGCTATTGTGGACCCGCGGGCGCGCATCGCCGGGAGCGCCGACATCGGGCCGTACTCGATTGTGGGCGCGGAAGTGGAAATCGGGGCGCGCACGCGGCTGATGGCCAATCTCTATATAGAGGGCCCCACGTGGATCGGCGAGGACAACATCTTCTTCCCGTTCAGCTCCATCGGCGTGGCGTCGCAGGACCTGAAGTACAAAGGCGAGCGCGCCGAGACGCGCATCGGAGACCGCAACCGCATTCGCGAATTCGTCACCATCCATCGCGGCACCGCGGGCGGCGGCCTGGTAACCACGGTGGGCAGCGACAACCTGCTGATGACTTACGCCCACGTGGCGCACGATTGCCGCATTGGCGACCATGTCATTCTCGGCAACAGCGTGGGGCTGGCCGGCCATGTGATCATTGAGGATTGGGTGGACGTCGCCCCGTTCAGCGGCGTGCACCAGTTCTGCCGCATCGGGCGCCACGCCTTCATCGGGCCATATAGCGTGATCAAGCAGGACATCATGCCGTACTCCCTCACCAGCTACAAGCCGGAGGTCAGCGTCTTCGGCGCCAACAGCGTGGGGATGGAACGGCGCGGCTTTTCCAAAGCGGCGATTGAGTCGCTGCAGACGGCGTTGCGGCTGCTGACGCGGTCGAACCTCAATACGTCGCAGGCCGTGGAGCGCATTCGCGCGGAGGTGCCGGCGTGCGCCGAGGTGGACGAACTGCTGGAATTCATTCGCACGTCGGAGCGCGGGGTAGTCAAGTAAGAATGAATGGCCACGGATGAACGCGGATGAACACGGATAAATCCACTGGAACAAGAATTGTCTTATCCGTGTTTATCCGTGTTCATCCGTGGCCATTTTCTTGTTTTCGGGTGGTCCAGTAAATGCGCTATGGACTCATCGCCGGCAACGGACGCTTCCCCGAGCTCGCTCTGGAAAGCGCGCGCCAACTGGGGCACGATGTCACCGTCATCGCCATCCAGGAGGAAGCGTCGAAGAGCGTGGAAGCGCTGGCGCCGCGCTGCTATTGGATCTCGCTTGGGCAACTGAGTAAGCTCATCGACATCCTCAAAAAAGAAGGCATCACCGAGGTGGTGATGTGCGGCCAGGTGAAGCATGCCCGCATTTTTTCCTCCATCGTGCCCGATTGGCGCCTGCTCAAGCTGCTGGCTGCCCTGCCATCCAAGAACACCGACGGCCTGATTGGCGGCGTCATCAAGGTGCTGGAAGACGAGGGCATCCACCTCTCCGATTCCACGGCGCTGCTGAAGCCCATGCTGGCCACCGCCGGGGCCATGACCAAGCGCAAACCGGAAAAAGAGGAGACCGCCGATATCGAATACGGCCGCCGCGTAGGCAACGCACTGGCCGGCTTCGACGTGGGCCAGAGCGTGGCCATCTGCGAGCGCGCCTGTGTGGCGCTCGAAGCCATGGAGGGCACCGACGCCATGCTGCGACGCGCGGCCGGGCTGGTAAACGGCCGCCGCCTCTCGCTGATCAAAGTGGCGCGCCGCCGCGAGCACCTGCTGTTCGATGTCCCGGTGGTGGGGCTCGGCACCATTCCGGTGATGCGCGAAACGGGGACCACGGTGCTGGCGGTGGAGGCNNTGCCGAAACATCGATTGGCTGTAGTTGGCGCCGGGCAATTCGGAAAGAACCACTGCCGCGTGGTCCACGAATCCGCACGCGCCGAACTTTGTGCCGTGGTGGACGCGGACGCCGCTCGCGCCGCCGAATCCGCCGCTCTCTACCAGGCGGAAGCGCTCACCGATTTCCGCGAGTTGGCCGGCAAGGTGGATGCCGCCATCGTGGCCGTTCCCACCACTTCCCATGAAGCCGTGGCGGGCGCGCTGCTCGAGGCCGGCATCGACGTGCTGGTGGAAAAGCCCATCGCCCCGGACATGGATTCCGCCGGCCGCATGGTGGACGCCGCCGAACGGCATGGCCGCATCCTGCAAGTGGGCCACCTGGAGCGCTTCAACCCGGCGGTGGCGGAGCTGGAACGGCGCGCGACGCTGCCCCTGTTTTTCGAAATCCACCGGCTGAACATCTTCAGCCTCCGCAGTCTGGATGTGGATGTGGTGCTCGACCTGATGATCCACGATGTGGATATCGTGCTGGCGCTGGCCAAGGCCGAACCGCAGGAAATCCGCGCCGCGGGCATCCGCGTTCTGTCGCAAAAAGTGGATATCGCCAACGTACGGCTGGAGTTTCCCAATGGCTGTGTGGCCAATCTAACGGCTAGCCGGGTTTCCACCGAACGGGTGCGCAAGCTGCGACTGTTCCAGCCGCAGCAATATTTGTCGCTGGATTACGGCCGTCAGGACCTGATGGTCTTTTCGGTGAGCGGAAACCGGCAAATCGGCTTCGAAAAAGCGGCGTTAACCGCCGGGGAGCCACTGAAATTGCAGCTCGACGCCTTCCTGGATTGTGTAGAAAGTCGAAAATTCCCGAAATGTTCGGGCGNNACGCCGAACTTCATCTGCTGACGGATTGGAGCGAGCCCGGCGGACGCGCTCGCATGGGCCGGTCGGCCATTTTGTCGTTGCTGACCCACGCCGCGGCCATCATGTTTGTGCTGTTCGTACCCGAGACGTTCATGCAGCCGTCGCCCAGGGCCCGGGAGACGGTGGTTACGCCACTGATCCTGCCGCCGTTGACGTTGACCCAGACGGAGCCGAACCCCAGCAAGACCATCCGCGCGGTTCGCTCCACGGACATGACTCCGCGCATCAAGGCTCCTTCGGGTCCATCTCCCGAACCCGAGGCAGCGGCGCCGCGCAAGCCTGTAGCGCCGCCACCGCCGCCTCCCAAAGCGTCGCCGCAAACACCTCTGCCGGAACCGCCCAAACTGCAGATTGCCGCCAATGAAACGCCCAAGCTGACGCTGCCGGTGCAGTCCCCGCAAGTTCCCCAGCCCAAGCCGTCGTTTGAGGATGTAAACCCGGTCAAAGTAGTGCCGCCGGGGGAGCGTGTGGTGGACATAGCAGGCCCGTCGGTGGCCAGCGCCATCCGCGGCAGCCTGCAGGGGCGAGGCGGCGCGAACATTCCCGGCACCGGTCCGGTGGCCTCCTCCGGCGCGGACCTGCCGCAGTTACTTAGCGACCCCCAGGGTGTGGATTTCCGCCCTTATCTGGAAGAAGTGCTGGACTCGGTCCGGCGGTATTGGAAGTCGATCTTACCGACGGCGGTATTAAAGGCGGGGCTGCGGGGCTATGTGTCGGTGCAATTCGCCATCCAGCGCGACGGCACGGTGCGGAAGGTGGCCTTCGCGCAGCAGACGGGCAATCCCACTCTGGATAACACCGCCATCGCGGCCATCAGCGGCGGTGGCCCTTTCGGGCCATTACCGGCGCAGTATCGAGGCGGCGAGATTCACGTGCAGATGAATTTCTCTTACAACGATCCCAGGCACTAAACTTACATTGCTCGGTTATGAATTGTGAGGCAGGCTTTTTCAGCGCGCTCCTCTGATAGTCGTCGTACCGCCGTCTTCCGCGCGACTATGCTCGGAGAACTCCGTGAATCTACTGCTTCTATTGGTGGGGCGGCGAGATTCGAACTCACGACCCCCTGCGCCCAAGGCAAGGAAAGCTCAACGAATTCAGGCCGTTCTGTCTGGTCTATGCTGAATGAAGTGACCGCTGCATGACCGAAGCTATCATTTGCCCTCTGTGGGACAACAACGACCGCCGCTTTCAATTCCGGCGATATCACACATGGGACCACCGTTGCGGTTCATGCGGGCGAAAGGTCGTTATCAGCGAGGCCGTCAAGCGGCAAATTGACCAAAGAGGAGCAGTTCCGGTGGTCTGTGAGCAATGTGCCCTGACCTTGCCGATCAAACCGCTTGTTCAGGCCCCACGGTGGGCGAGTCGGCCTACAATACCACAGTGCGAGTTGTGTGGGGTTTTGGAAAAGCGATTGGACGAAGCCCGAATCGAAATGTACGCTGCAACGAATTCATCGGATCGAGAGGCGGCGAGTCGGAGATGGGGGCACCTGTCCACGGAATTGAGCAGTCATCGGCAGGGTGCAGTATACACTCTGGCCTGGGGCGCAGAGGGCGAACCACAGCTTTGATGCGCGCCGGTCTGTGCCTGCCCGGCGGCGAATNNTGGGCGGCACCAACCTGCGCGCGGCGGCCATCGACCGCTCCGGCAAGATGCTCGACAAGATCTCCGGCGCCACCGATTTCAGGGACGGGCGCGAGGCGGTATTGCGCGATATCGTGGCGGCGATCTCCAAGCTGCGCGACCAGCATGGCGCGGACGGTCTGAAGGGCGTTGGCGTGGGCGTGCCGGGCTTCATCCGAATCAAGGAAGGCTTCCTTACCAACAGCAATAACCTGACCTACCTGGAGAATTTCCCGGTGCGCGACGAGATCGGCCGCCGCCTGGGTACGCCGGTGGTTCTCGAAAACGACGCCAATGCCGCGGCGTTGGGCGAGAAATGGATGGGCGCCGGTAAGGCGGTGGACGATCTGGTGCTGCTCACCCTGGGAACCGGGATCGGCGGCGGCATCATTTCCGGCGGACACATCGTGCGCGGGTTCGTGGGGATGGCCGGCGAGTTGGGCCACATCACCGTGGTTCCCAACGGCAACCCGTGCGGGTGCGGGAATCGGGGCTGCCTGGAAAAGCACGCGTCGGCCACCGCCATAGTGGCCATGGCCCATATGCTGCACCTGGGCGAGAATCTTTCGTCGAAAGATGTGGCCGATCTGGCGGGGCAGCCGGGCGAGGCGGGCGACAAGGCGCGCGCCATCTGGACTTCGATGGGCGAAGCGCTGGGCATCGCGCTGGCGACGCTGGTGAATACCTTCAACTTCCCGCTGTACCTGTTGAGCGGCGGTCCGCTGCCGGCTTGGGATTTGTTCGCTCCGGAGATGCTGCGCGTGGTGGAGCAACGCTCGTTCACCTATCGCGCCACGCGGCCGGCGATCGCCAAGGCCACGCTGGGCAACGAGGCCGGCCTGTACGGCGCGGCGTACTTGCCCTGGGAATCCTAATCGGCGCGCAGAATCTCCACGATATCGAGCCGCGCAATGGGGCGGGTGGCCACCCAAATGCCAATCGCCGCTATCGAGGTGATGAAGAGAAGCGCGGCCACATATGCCGGGGCGTTCACGGATTTCGCACCGTCCACCAGGCTCTCGAGCAGCCGTCCGCTGAGCACGGCGCCCGCGATTCCAGGAATTGCTCCCGCGCCAATCGGGATCAGGCCCTGCCGAAGGACGCTTGCCCGGAGCCGTGCCGGTGTAGCGCCCAGAGCCATTCTGACGCCCATTTCCGGGGTCCTCCGCGCGACTGTGTAGGAAACGATGCTATAGATGCCGATGATCGCGAGCAGCACCGCGAACCCGGCGAAGCAAAAGGCTGCCGTCCGGTAAAATTGCGGCCGGGCAAGAGCGTCATCCAGCCGCTGCTCCATGGTTTTCGCGCCGAACACCGGGACCTCGGTGTCCACCGACTGGATCGCATCGCTAATCATGGCCACCCGGTCCTCGGCGCGCCCCTCGACCTTGGCCACGAAGGCCGAGGACCTGCCGCCCGGCGCGTGAGAGGGAATAAACATCTGGTTGCCGTTTGCGCCATCGGTCATATAGTCCATCCCCTTGACGACGCCCACGATTCTGAATGGAGGATTCCTGCCGACGGCAATTTCGCGGCCCACGGCATCGGCCGGCCGTCCAAATTCGCTCGCAAACGCTTCATTGACCACCGCAACACGGGCGTTGTCCCGTATTTCCGCCTGGTTGAATTCCCGCCCGTACAGCATCCGCCCGCCCATGGTCCGGAAATAGTCGAGCAACACCGGGACCACCATGGAACTGTCCTTGGCTTCGCGGCCGTCCATCTGAAATCGTCCTCCGATGAAGCCCTTGCCATATAGCGGGAGGGACTCGGTTGCGCTGGCGCTGCGGACTCCCGGGAGCCTCCGGAGTCGCGCCAGCGCTTCCTGGAAATAGGCCAGGCAACTGGCCCGGTCCGATGCGTGGTTCCTTCCAGCGACACATTCACGGTAATCAGACCGGTCCGGTCAAACCCGCGATCGATGTGCATGAGATTGACGAACGCCCGGCCCACCGAGATCGAAGCCGCCAGAAGAACCATAGTCAGCATGACCTGCGCCGCGACCAGCGCTTCGCGAACCAGCCGCGAACCACGCCTGCCGCTGGAAGCGCGGGTTCCGAACGTGTGGGCGCGGCCGGCGTCGAGCGACGGGAGGACGCCGAAAAGCAACCCGCTGAAAAGCGATGCCGCAATCGCAAAACACAGCACCCGGCCATCCAAAATGGAATACGCCTGTGTTGCCAGGGGAGCGGGTTGAAGCCTGGCGGCGATGGCCGTGGTCCAGAAGGCGACGAAGAATCCGGCGATGGAGGCCGCCAGCGAGAGCAGCACGCATTCGGTCAGCAATTGCTGCGAGAGCCCGCGCCCGGCTGGCTCTCAGGGCGGACCGTATGGAAAGCTCGGTGGCACGGTCCGCGGTCCGCGGTCCGCGGTCCGCGCCATCGACAGGTTCGCGACGTTGGTGCAAGCGTGCTGCCCAATTCCAGTTGGCGCGTGACCTGTTTTATGGGACGGGCATCGGGGTAAGTGCGGTGGCCTTTTCGTTGCTCGGTGGCCCCATATTCGGTACCATGATCAGGTATGGCAAGCGCCGGGAAGATCCTCGCAAGCATGCGAAAGAACGCCAGGAACTGGCGCATTGAGGATCTTCAGACACTTGCCAGGCACCACGGTATTGCCTACCGGCAAAATGGCACTAGCCATGTGTTTTTCACGTTCGACCCAGGGTACCTGCCAGTGCCCGCCCACCGGCCCATAAAGCCGGTCTACGTGCAGCAATTTGTCGAACTGTTGGATGCCAAGCTGGCGGGCCGAAAGGACACGGAAGGATGAAGAAACAAGGGGAACTGGACCTGGACGCTTACCCGTTTACGGTACGGAAGCTGACGGCCGAAGAAGGGGGCGGCTACCTGGTGGAATACCCGGATGTACCACTGTGCCAGTCTGATGGCGAAACCACGGAAGAGGCGATTACCAACGGCCGGGATGCCCTGGAAGGCAGCCTGAAGTGCTATTTGCAAGATGGCAAGCCACTGCCGAAGCCCAGTTCTCGCCAGAGCTACAGCGGCACGTTCCGCGTGCGCATGTCGAAAACCATGCACGCACAGATTGCTGCCCGCGCGAAGGAGGAAGGCGTAAGCCTGAACCTGTTCGTGGTGGAAGCAGCGGCCGAAGCGGCTGGCAGGTACGAAGGTCCGAGTAGGATTGGAACTCGGCACCGTAAGTCGGGCAAGCCGACAAAGCGCGACAGGCTCAGAAAGAACGTGCCCCGGAAAGCGTCGATGCGCGGGGAACGCGCTAAACAAATGTCGTGAAAATCCGCAGTGCTACGCCGTTTTGCGCTGGGTGTACTTGGTCGTATGACACCTGAACACCGGGGTCGATCCAGAGGGTTCCGAAGGCGCGGTCACTGATAAACGAGATGAGATCAACGAAGGCGAACCTGAGCGTTCCCGGATGTGGTTTCGAGCCCTTGAGATCGCCACCGGCCTACAGCCCATACCAGGACGGTTCCAGTAAGATCCAGACAGCATAACTAAGCGCCGGGAGAAGGAGGCCGACGTCCGTCTCGCCGTCGATATGTTGAGCTGTTGAGCGATGCCTCGCAATATGATGGGGCACTGCTACTGAGCGCGGACACCGACTTTCGACCCTTAGTCCGCGGACTCACGCGGGACCGCAGTAAGACCGTCGTTGTGTGCTACCTGGAGAGGGGCCACTCGGAGCCGGATACTGATCCTGAATTCCCGAGATGGGAAAAACGGGCCATATCGGATTCACTGCTCGCGTCCTGTCGGCTGCCAGATGACGTTCGAGACCCTGACACGGGTGAGATTATCCGATGGGACCACTATTTCGCCTTGAAGGGCGGCCGGTTCCCGCCACGTCGCATGGGACTCCAAGAAGGTCACCCGGCAGTTGGACGCGTAGTCGCCAGCTCGTGCCTTGCCCCTGCTAAATCTCCTGGCCAACGATCCAACCTTCAAATCGCACCGCAGCTTGCAACCGCTCTGCAATCCCAGTAACATCCAGCAGCGCGCCGAGCCGCCCCTCCGCATCCGCCATCCGAAGCGCCTCCACAGTGCACAACGCATCAGCCGAATCCGACCGCGCCACGGAAGCAGCACGGAGCGCCGATGGATACGCCTCCACCAGGACATGTGCATTCTCATAATTCTTCGAGCTCACCGTCAATCCGTCGAACGGCCAGCAACGAAGTAGAATCCCGTCACGTTCACACAGCGCAATCAACCGGCGTAGCATCGTGAGTCCCCATAGCGCCTGTCCGCCGACCGACCCGTTGTCGCCCACTCTGCTGAACGGCATTGGCGAACCCCGGCCGAAACTGCTCCGTCGCGTATCGGTGACACGCGAAAAGGCCTCATCCGTCGCCACTCGCGGATTGCGAGAAGGCAGTCCATATCCCTTCTGCGTGGCCGACCAGAAGTAATCCTTAAAGCCGCGCAATCGAAGCCACGAATTGATACCCGCCGTAAATTCCGGAACACCCGTGAAACGAGGGGCGTCAGATGCATAGCTGCCGTCGAGAAAACTTGCAATCGCCGACCGCCACGGCTGCGCGGCAATTCCAAGTTCTCGCGTAAGGCCCAACGGAAACCCGTAAGAGTGATCCTGTCCAAGACAAACCCTTACGCCACACTCCGAAGCGTCGAGGAGCTTCCGATGCATCCAATCCAGTAGCGATTCACGTGTAAAGACCCCTGAGTCCACTGATGCCGGGAAATGCGCTTTGGCAAACGCGACTTTGATCGACTTCCTCTGACCGTATCTCGAAGCAGCACCCGAGTAATCTGCGAAGAGATACTCGCCGAAGAAACGACCGTCGTTGTCCAAAACTGGAGCCTGTTGCCTCGGGTGTTCGGGCTTGGCCGCGGGTTCACTCACAGCCACAGGTGGCCCACTTCCAGCTCCTAGCTCCACCGAAAATCCCGCTCCGCGAGGAACGGATCTCCAGAATTCATGGCCGCGCGTAACCCGAATTCCCTGGGTCGGCCCGTGTGGGCCACTGCGCATGCGACACCAAACGGTCTCGTGACCATTCAGATTCAAACACACTGGCTCTGACTCAGCAAGCCGCGAAAGGACAAGCCGTAGATCTGGGGATAGATGTTTGAGCCAGATGCAATCGTCCCTCTTGGTGGAATAGGGCACGAGCAGATTATCTCACTTCGCAACAGTGTTCGTCACCGAGCATTTGGCCGTGTAGTCGCCATACCGTAAGCTGACCCCAAACGGCCTTCCGAGAAGTAGCGATAAAACGGGCAGGCCGAAACGACCACATCGCGCGCATCCGTCATCTCGGCGCGCCCCATCTAACGCCTTTCCTGGGCCAGTCTCGGCGCCGCAGGCGCCACCAACCAGTAGCCTTACCCCGCGCACGCCTTCACGCGCTCCTCGACGTCCGCGCGAAGCCGGTCGACGAACGCCAGCACGTAAGCGGCAATATCCACCGAAGGATCCTCCACCAGCGGCGTCAGATCCATGGCGAAGTTGAGCGCGCTCTCCTGGTCGGTGCCATGCGCGGCGTAATATGTGGCGTGCGCCAGCCGCCGGCCGGCCGTCGCCAAGTCGTAGCGTTTGCCGCCCGTCACCTGCGAATCGAACACCCCCACCAGCGCGGCCGCGATGTTCGAACGCGAGGAGGCCGGCAGCATCTGCTTGTCGTCATCCATCAGCCAGTCCAGATCGCGCCACACTTCGCAACCGTACACCTTGCGCGGCCTGCTCCCTGCCGGCAGCGACCGCAGGGCGGTGAGCGCCCGCAGCGCCGCACTCACATGCGTGTCATGCTTGTCCGCCAGGTTGTGCAGGTATACGTATTCCGGTTTGGCGGCGAGCAGAATCCGGCCCAGGTCGGCGATCACCCCGGGCTCCTTCGCGTCCTTCACTTCGCCGCTGGTGAAGCCCAGTTGGATCTGACACGCGTACTCGCCCACGTAGGCGGCCTTGCGCTGTTCCAGTACGCGCACTTTTTGCATTTCGGCATCGGTGTACTCGCCGTAGATGCCCGATCGCGGGCTGCCGGCCCCGTTGGTCACCACCACGCCGGTGAACCAGCGGTCGGAACGGCCGAAGCATTCGGCCACCCCGTGATAAGCCATGATCTCGATATCGTCCTGGTGCGCGGAGATGCCCATGTGCGTGGTGCGCGCCAGCGCCGCGTCGGGCGCAACGTTGTCGGGTACGAAAAAGTCGGCGGTTGCATGATGAAATTGCATTTTTATCGCTCCTGAGTAGGAAGAAGAGCGGGCAGGCTGGCGGCGGCAATAGCTTGGCCGTGGCGTTTTTCCTGCTCGCCCGGAATATGATAGCGGACGCGTTCGGCGATCTCCGGGAACTCGGCGCGCAGCACCTCCCGGGCCATCGAGAGAATCAGGTCGCCGCCCTCGCCGGAGAGCACGCGGCCCAACACCAGCAGATTGCGGACGTCGTAGAAATCGGCGTACGTGGCGATGGCATAGCCGAAGTATACGCCGATGGTCTGGTAGATCCGCCGCGCGCGCGCGTCGCCCGCGGCCATCAGGCTCTGCACCTGTTCGAGTTTCACTGGCAGCGGCATTTCGGCGGGCAGATCGATCCCCGCCGGCGCCAGCAGGCGTCCAACGGCCTGTTGCGAGAAGTATTGCACGCCCACGCCGCGGTCGCCCGACCATTCGTCGGCCGGAGCGTCGCCGCGGTAATCCACCGGGACGAAGGCCAGTTCGTTGAGCCACGCCGTGATGTTGCCCTGCGGCGTGACGTAGCCCGCCGCCAGGCTGCTGCCCATGGCGATACCCAGCACGGCGTTATCGCGCAGCGCCATGGAGCCGGCTAGCGCGGTCACTTCGCCGTCGTTCA
>PLRZ01000411.1:0-6936 GCA_003164075.1 Bryobacterales bacterium
AGTTCGGAGACTCATCTCGACCCTCCCGTGGGAGCGGCATCGAGCATCCCGGAGTGCCGAGATGAGTCTCCGGCCCAGCACCTCGGACAGAAATATTGGGCCGGCATCGGCAGTTCGCTGGCTCGGCGCGGTCGCGGCACTGGCGGTGCTCGCGGTGTTGTTCAGCTTTCCCGCGCCCGGTCCGCGCGCGGTGGAACTGCCGGCCGGCATTGTGGAGCTGCATCGCGAGCTGCTGGTGCCGGGCAGCACGGAACTGCGCGCAGCGGCGGCCGGCACGGTACTGCGCGCCGCCGCCGATTTCGACGGCCGCGCGCTGGTGGTGGTATACGGAGAGAAGGTCACCCTGCGCGGCTTCACTCTCGATGGAAACCGCGAGGAATTGGAACAGCGCACCGGCCTGCCGCCAACCGACAAGCCCTTCTCGCAATTCACGCGCGGCAACGGCGTACTGGCCGTGGGAGTCCGCAAGCTGCGCATCGAGAATCTGCGATTCCGCAACATCGCCGGATTCGCGGTGCTGGTGAGCCGCTCGCGCGATGTCGGCATCGAGAATGTGGAGGTGGCCGATAGCGGCTCGCACGATACCCGCGGCCGCAATAATACCACCGGCGGCATCCTGCTGGAAGAAGGCACGCGCGATTTCAGCGTGATCCGCTCGGAGTTCCGCAACATTCGCGGCAATGGCGTCTGGACTCACTCGCTGTTCACCTCGCCGCGCAACCGGGATGGTTGGATCGCGTTCAACCGCTTCCAGGATCTGGCGCGCGACGCCATCCAGGTGGGCCACGCCACCAACGTCCGGGTGGAAGACAATCGGGGCACGCGCATCGGATATCCCGCGGAACTGGTGGATCTCGAAAGCCAGGCGTACCCCGTGGCCATCGATACCGCCGGCGATGTGGACCACAGCAGCTACGCGCGCAACCGCTTCACCGAGGTGGACGGCAAGTGCATCGACCTGGACGGATTCCACGATGGCGACGTGGTGGAGAATTCCTGCGTGAACCGGCCCGACGGCAGCCTGTATCCGTTCGGAAACGTCGGCATTCTGTTCAACGACAGCAATCCCCATACGCGGTCGAACCGCATACGGGTGGTCGGCAATGTGCTGGATGGGGTGAAATACACCGGGATCTATGCTTTCGGTACGGGCCACACCATCGCGCACAATCGGCTGTTGAATGTGAATCTGGCGCATTGTAATGAGGAAGCGGCGAAGTCGGGATGTTACTACCCGAAGGATGAGCCCGACGCGTTGCAGTCCGGGATCTATCTGGGGCGCGGATTTCTGTGGCGCGAGCCGGCGCGCGATAACGTGGTGGAAGATAACGAGATTTCGGGCTTCGGGATGAAGTCGCGTTGTATCGGGTTCGCGCCCGGTGTCGGGGCCGGCGCGAATACAATTCGCAATAATCGCTGCCGGTAAGAAGGCGCGCATTCAGTTGGAATCTTGAGATATGAGAATTACCGATTCTCGTAGCGCTCGCCTCCGGCCCCGCGTCCCATGGAGCGGATCCGCAAGATGTGCCGGCACAGTCGCCCAAGAGTACCGGCGACCAGGGCGCCGTGGTCGAACGAACCTTTTCCAGCGTCACGTTTTCGGACGATGGCACGGAGGAGATGGAACAATCCACGCGCGTTCGCATCCAATCGGAAGGAGCGGTACAGGATCATGCCGGAAGAGGAACTCTCGCAGGTACGCACGGCAGGCGTGCCGGAACTGAAGTATCGGCACGGCGCCGCTGAATTCTTCATTCTGTTTTCCACCGCTGGAGTGGAGGATCTGCAGGCTGGGGCGCTGCGCAAGGTCTATTACGCAATGCCATTCCCGGATCAGGGGCCCGAAAAAATCGCGCGGCGCGGGATCTTGTCTCGCTCGCAATACACCACTCCGAATTGCAGCTTGACGTTTCTGCTTCCGGGGAACAGGACAAAGTGAGAGTCGCGCCCGAGTTTCTTACCGGAATCCGCGAATTGATTGCCGGCGCGCGCGCCACCGTGGCGCGTGGCGTGGATCTGGTCCAGGTCCATACCAATTTCGAAATCGGCAAGCGGATCGTTCAGGAGGAATTACGCGGCAAGGGCCGGGCCGCCTATGGGGAGGAAATCATCAAGGCGCTGGCGCACCGGCTGACGGCTGAATTCGGTAAAGGGTTCTCCCGCACCAACCTTAAGTTGATGCGGCTCTTCTATTTACAGAACCAGAACCGAATTGGTCAGACAGTGTCTGACCAATTCAACGGTCCACAGATTGGTCAGTCGTTGACTGACCAATTGGCAATTGGCCAGTCACTGTCTGGCCAATTGGTCCCGTCGCCCCGTCCCTTCGCCTTGAGCTGGTCGCACTATGTCTTCCTCCTCGGCGCCAAGAACGCGGACGAGCGCAGTTTCTATGAGATAGAAGCCACCAACCAGAACTGGACCGTCCGCGAGCTCAAACGGCAGTTCAACTCGGGCCTATACGAGCGGCTCGCCCTGAGCCGCGACAAAGAGGGCATTCGCAGGCTCGCTCAGGAGGGCCAGATCGTCGCGAAAGCGTCCGATCTGTTCGAGGAACCGCTGGTCCTGGAATTCCTCGGCCTCGACGAGCGCAGCCGCTATTCGGAATCCGACCTGGAATCCGCCATCATCAGCCAGATCGAGCGTTTCCTGCTGGAAATGGGCAGGGGCTTCCTCTTCGAGTCGCGCCAGAAGCGATTTACCTTCGACGAGGACCACTTCTTCGTGGACCTGGTCTTCTACAACCGCCTGCTGCGCTGCTATGTCCTGCTCGACCTGAAAATCGGCAAGATCGCCCACCAGGATCTCGGGCAGATGCAAATGTACGTGAACTACTTCGATCGCTTCGTGAAGACCGCCGAGGAACATCCCACCGTCGGCATCCTGCTTTGCCGGCAGAAGAATAAGGCGCTGGTGGAAATCACCTTGCCCAAGGACGCCAACATCCACGCACGCGAGTATCAGCTCTACCTGCCCAGCAAAGACGAGTTGCAGCAGAAGCTTATGGAGTGGATTGGCGAGCAGGAGACTGGCGATGAGTAGCGGGCCGACCGTCGCCGTCGTGGGCGCGGGCGCCGTCGGATGTTATTTCGGGGGAATGCTGGCGCGGGCCGGCGTGCGCGTCACGTTGATCGGCCGCGCGCCTCATATGGAGGCGATCGCGCGCGAGGGGCTGCTGCTCGACGGCCTGCGCTTCCACGAGCGCATCCCCATCGCGGCCACTACCAGCCTGGAAGAGGGCCTGCGCGATGCCGGCGTGATTCTTTTCTGCGTGAAGACCGTGAGTACCGAAAGCGCCGCCCGCGAACTCCAGCCGTTCCTTGCGCCGGACGCCGCCATCCTCAGCTTCCAAAATGGCGTCGATAACGTCGACCGGATCCATTCCGCGATCGGTGTCCACGCCATTCCGGCAGCGGTATATGTGGCCGCCGAGATCACCGCGCCGGGCCGCGTCACCCACACCGGACGCGGCGACCTGATCGTCGGCCACCGCGCGGCGTGGCCCCGGCAGCCCGATCTGGAGCCGCTCGCCAGCCTGTTCGAAAGCGCCGAAATCCCCTGCAAAATCTCGCCGTCGATCGAGACCGAGCTGTGGACCAAGATGGCCATGAATTGCGCCTACAACGCGGTCTCGGCGCTGACCCGCGCGCGCTACGGCCGCATGATCCAGCTTGCGCCCGTGCGTACCACGATGGAGCGCGCCATCGCGGAGACCGTGGCGGTGGCGCGCGCCGAGGGTGTGTCGTTGTCCGAATCCGCCATGATCCAGGCGGCGTACCAATTGGGTGAAAAGATGAGCGGCGCCACGTCATCCACCGCTCAGGATATTGCCCGCGGCAGGCCCACCGAAATCGATTCGCTCAACGGCTATGTGGCAAGGCGCGGCGCCGCTTTGGGAATCGCCACGCCGGTCAGCGACACCCTGGTTGCCCTGGTCAAACTGCTGGAAGAGTCCGCCGTCAGTCGGCAATCAGGTTGATCTGGCCGATGCCGCCCTGAACGTCCACGTGGATGCGGACCTTGGCATTGTCATAAGCGTCGTTCACCCAGTGGTCGCCCTGTTTGCGCAGTCCTTCGGTGTGGATTTCGCCGATGCCGCCGCTGCCGGTCGCATAGATGCCGATATCGCGGGGCAGGTGAACCGTGGCTTCCCCCACGCCGCCGTGGATGTGCACGTCATAGTCGTGCTTGGGCGTGCCGCGCAGGTCCATGCGCAGTTCTCCCACGCCCATGTCCACCTCCACGCGGCGCAGCGTCAGGCTTCCGAGATCCAGGCGCGCTTCGCCGGCGCCCAGGTTCGCCACCAGTTCCAGGGGAATGTCGTTGGCTGTCTGGATATCCCAGGTGTAACTGGTCTCGCCGATGTGGGTGTGGTGGGTCGAGGGCTGGTCGATGTTGAGATCGGCCGAGCCGCCCAGTGCGTGGTAGGTGACTTCGGGCTTCCATTGTTCCACGTTATAGGTGAAGTCGGCGCGCGCCAATTGCGCCGCCCCGCCGCGCACTTTCACCTCGCCGGCGCCCATGCGGAGATCCAGCCGCAGACGCTCGATTCCCTTCCGCTCGAACTCGCGGAATTCGTGGCGGGTCGGTCCGCTGTGGACCTCCACCACACAACCGGTCAGGCACAAAACCCCCAGGATGAGGGGCCAACCTCTGGCTAACATGGGCTCTCCTTCAGTCCACCATACGCGGGATTAGGGACAAATGTTCCGCAATCCAATCAAGATAATGCCTCTCTAGGGCCATGCCGGGCCCGGTAACCGGCTGGGAGAGGCCCGCGTCGTATCAGGTGCGTGAACACTTGTCTGCACGTCGGCCGTTGGGTATCGGGATCTTTCCTGCTGCCCGCGCTGGCGTTAGTCGCGGTATTTCCCGCACGCTCCCAACTGATGGAATACGCTAGCGATTCGGCATCTGCGACGTGCGGACTCGGGGGCATCATACCGGAGTCCGGAACGGTCGTCGTTCTCAATCCGATACTCCCCGGATCGTCTCCCCTGAATGAGGAGCGCATCCTGGGAGTGATGCCGGATTACCAGACTGTACGCGATACTACCCACGCGGTGCCGCCCCTCACCGCCAGGGAGAAGTGGCTGCTGGCGGAAAAAGAGACGGTGGATCCCTTCAACATTGCCACCGCGTTTCTGACGGCTGCCGAATCGCAAGCCGGGAATGAGACTCCCAAATATGGTGAAGGCTGGGCCAATTATGGGAGGCGCGTGGGCGCGGCGCAGCTCGACTTCGGCACGCAGAACTACTTCAGCGCGGGAGTCTTGGCGAACTTACTCCACCAGGATCCGCGATACTTCCGTAGGGGTCCGCAATCCAAATTTCTCCCACGGGTGTTCTATTCCATCAGCCGTCTGGTGGTCGCGCCACAGGATTCCGGCCGCGAGGCATTTAACGCCTCGGGAATTGGCGGAATGGTGCTGGGAATCGCGGCGTCGAACATTTACTATCCGGCCGCCAGCGTGCGCGGCTCCGTAATGGCCGGGCGGGTCTGGACCAGTCTGATGGGCGGCGCCGTTGGCAACCTGATGTCGGAATTCTGGCCGGACGTGCAGGAGGAATTCTTCCACCATCGCGGCAAGTGAAGGCAGGTTTGGCGGGAGCACAGACGGTACCGCCCGGCAAGTGTGCGGGTGGACGCGTGGACGCTCGTGCGGCGATGCGGCCGCCCAAACAGGCAGGCGAGATGTCGCCCCGCGATTTCTGCCTGGCGGGGAAAATGGGCTGAGTCATTCCTTTCGATGGCGAGAGCTTCGCAGGTGGGGCAGCGGTGCCGCCTGCCCGCCCGCGCTGAATCAGGCCCGCTGCTCGAATCGGATCCAGGGCAGGCGAGCACCGCCTGCCCCACCTCGGCGCGCCTCACTTCCCGATGCAAAACGTCGAGAAGATGCGATTCAAAATGTCGTCGGCGGTGGTAGCGCCGGTGATGGCGTCGATGGGCCGTAGCGCCGCGTACAGATCCAGCAGCAACATCTCATGCGGGATGGCCGATTCCACCGCGGCGGCCGCTTTCTCCAGGTAGGTCGCCGATTCCCTCAGCAACTGCTCGTGCCGCAAGCTGGTGATGAAGCCAGTCTCCTGTTCGAAGACGCCCTTGGGCGCAATCGCTTCCAGAATCAGCTCGCGCAGGCGCGGAATGCCCTCGCCAGTCAACGCGGAGACCGGGATGGCGGACTCCGGCGGCGGCTGGTGCGCCAAGTCGGCCTTGTTGCCGACCAGCAGGTGGCGGCCCTGCCGTTCGGCCCGGACAATGAGCGCGCGGTCCTGCTGGTCGAGGGGCTGCGAGAGATCTACCACCACCAGGGTCAGGTCGGAATCAGCCATGGCCCGATAGCTGCGTTCAATCCCCAGGCTCTCGACCAGCCCGGCCGATTCGCGTATGCCGGCGGTGTCGTAGAGCTTGACGGGGATTCCGGCGATGGCGGCGGTCTCCGATACCAGGTCGCGCGTGGTGCCGGGGATGTCGGTGACGATGGCGCGGTCCTGCTCCAGGAGGCGATTGAAGAGGCTGCTCTTGCCTACGTTGGGACGGCCGACCAGAGCCAGCGTCAGGCCTTCGCGCACCATCGCGCCGTACTGGAAGCTGGCGGCAAGCTGGCGGATGCCGGCGCGGACGGGCGCCAGGCGGCGCAGGATTTCGGCGGGCCCGGCCACGCTGACATCGTCGTCGGCGAAGTCGATCCCGGCTTCCAGAAGCGCGATCAGTTCCAGCAACTGCTCCTTCAGCGGGGCGATGCGCCGCGACACCGATCCGCCAGCCTGCTGTGCGGCGATGCGCGCCTGGTAGAGCGTGGTGGCGTCGATCAAATCGCGGACGGCTTCGGCTTGCGGAAGGTCGATCCTTCCCAGCAGGAAGGCACGCAGCGTGAATTCGCCCGGTTCGGCGAGGCGCGCGCCGGCGGCGAGGGCGCGCTCCACGGCATGGCG
>PLRZ01000411.1:6942-7539 GCA_003164075.1 Bryobacterales bacterium
GGCGCGCCAAGGTTCGAGCACCGCGCCACGGAGAATGCGCGCGGCGATTGTAGCGGCATCGCGGCCGGAGATGCGCACCACTCCCAGGCCGCCCCTTCCGGGGGGCGTGGAGATCGCCACGATGGTATCTTGCAGGATCAAGCTGGCTCCAAGGTATCTTGCAAGGAATGGCTCACGTCACTTTTCCGGGTAAACGAAACTGCCCCGCGATTTCGGGTGCCGGGGAAAATGATGCGGCGCCGAGACTCCGAACTCCTGATGCCGTGGAATGAGAGTGAGATCTTCGAGTCCGGGCAAAGACAGTATTGGCCACGGATAAACACAGATGAACACAGATAAAAAGACCAAAAAGAAGAGTTTTTCTTATCTGTGTTCATCTGTGTTTATCCGTGGCCAAATTTGTTTGTGCGGAGCGGGCGGCAGCCCGATTCCCCGGCGGTTCCGCATACTGCCGCTCTCGAAGAGGGTCGAGATGAGTCTCGACCCGGCAGGCAAGAGTGCCTGCGCCACAAGAACGGGGTCAACCCGGATTCCACGACGTCAGGAACTGCCGCCCGCCAGCGATCCCGCCTCCTCTTCCCCAGGGTGACGAGCCGC
>PLRZ01000067.1 GCA_003164075.1 Bryobacterales bacterium
ACCGTCGGCCGCACTTTTGTCCACCACGGCCGGACATCCGGAATATTAATCGGGATCAAGTCTCAGGGTAGCGCCATTTGGCCGCTATTTCGGGGACAGGCTACATAACCTCGAAATAGAATTTCGAGGTTATGTAGCCTGTCCCCGAAATTATGCCTTCTTCTTTTTGGCGCCCGGCGCGGCGGTATGCGGCACGGTGCAGTTCAATCCCATGGATTTCCGCTGGTCGCAGGCCTTTACTGCCAGATCGCTCTTGGGGAAGCGCTTCATCAATTCGGTGAACTCGTCGGCGCCGTCGGTCCGGCGGCCCAGCTTTACCAGAGCCATGCCCTTGGAGTAAAGCGCGTCCGGAGTCTTGGTATTGTCGGGGTACTTNNGTCCCGATGTTGTACTGCGCGGCGGGGGCCAGGGGCAGGTTGCCGTAGCAGCGCAGATAATCGGCGTACTCTTTCAAAGCCAGATCGTACTTGCCGGCGCTCTTGTCGGAGTTGGCGTCGGGATATAGCTGGCTGGCCGGGGGACAGGGCTGGTCGGCGGCGGGAGCGGCGCCAACCGCTCCACCGGATCCGCCGCCGGTATTGGTGGCGGCCGGGGGCGGCGGGGGCGGCGTCGCCAGGATGGCCACGGCGTGATTCAGGTCGGTCAGTTGCTGCTGGAGTTTGTTCATGGAGCCGGTCAGATCGCTCACGGATTGCTGCAAGGTGCGCATATCCTGATCCATGCCGTCCAGCCGGGTAGAGAGGCCCGCCACCGGGGTGGCCACCTTGGCTTCGATGTCTTTGAGGCTCTGCTGGAGATTGTTTTGGATTACCGCAACGCCCGTAGTGGAGGTTTTGGAAGTATCGAGCGCCTGCTGCACCAGCACGGTGAGCGCCGCAAGCTGCTTATCCTGGGATTCCTTCAGGAGACGCAACTGTTCCTGCAGGCCGGCGACATCCCGTTGTAATTCCATGATTTCCTTGCTGGCAGCGAGCGAACGCACGGGAACCAGCGAAAGCATCACCGCGGCAATCAGAGCACACACCGCAAAGCGTCGAAACATATACAACTCTCCTGAACGGGGCGGAAAGCCGTGACGTCCGCGCCACGTTCCCCGCCCCGTATTCTATCTAAGCCTCTGCATCTATCTACTGCCCCGGGGAAAAATGGGCTCGCCGATTCTTCTGCCAGCAAGCTTCGGTGGATTCCGTACATTGCGGCCGTTCCTTGCCGTAGCTGATGGTCTTCAGCCGGTCGCCGGATACGCCCAGCGACACCAGGAATTCCTTGGCGGAACTGGCGCGCCGGTCGCCCAGTCCGAGGTTGTATTCGGCCGAGCCGCGTTCGTCGCAATGGCCCTCAATCATGAGGGTAGCGTTGGGGAACTCCGACAGAATCGCTTTCAAAGCGGTGGCGTCGCGCGTCAGTGCTTCGCGCGCCTCGGAGTTGAGCTCGCTCTTATCGTACTCGAAGAAGGCATCCTGTACGTCGGAGCCCAAGCGTTGTTCCACGGTGGCCGGGGAAGCCGACGGCGGTGTGGGTGGCGGCGGCGCCGGAGGTGGCGGAGTGACCACCGTCACCGTGGCCGCCGAGGTGATGGAGCCGCCCGGGCCCGTGGCCGTCAGCGTGTACGTGGTGGAACTGGCGGGCGTAATCTGTTGGCTTCCGGTGCTGCGCACGGTTCCAACGCTCTGATCGATGGCGACACTGGTCACCTCGCCGCTGATTTCCCAGCGAAGCGTGGCGGACTGTCCGCGTTGAATGGTACTCGGCTCGGCGGAGAACTGCCCCACCACCGGAGCCCTGGGGGCCGGCGCGGGCGCTGCCGGCACGGGCGCGGGCGGTGGCGGCGGGGGCGCCGGAACCTTTTTCTTGCAACCCTCGGCGAATAGCGCTATCGAGACCGCAAGACAGACGACTGTAATCTTCCGTTTGCTGAACATGAACATCGCTCCTGAAAACTCCTCAACTATTTACCCCACACCGGGTGTAAATTAGAACCCTGCGTTGTAAGCTGCTGCAATTCCGTTCCATCCGCAAGCATAGACCAGATTTGGGACGAACCGGTGCGTGTCGACATGAACACGATGTGTTTGCCATCCGGCGCCCAACTAGGATTCTCGTTTTTCCCTTCCCCATGTGTCAACTGCTGATAATCTCGCCGCGCGACGTTCATCACAAAAATATTGAACGCGCCGGTCATAAATCCGCGGGTCCAGGCGTAAGCCAGGAACTGCCCGCCGGGGTGCCAGGACGGATTGGAAGCCTCTCCGGTACCGTCGGTAAGACGTTCCACATCGGTTCCGTCTATATTCATCCGGTAAATCTGCTGGGGACCGGAACGGCCTGAGGCAAAAGCAACCTCGGAACCTGTTTTGGGATTCACTTTGGGCTCGGCGTCGATCGAGCTGGATGAAGAAATCGACCGCAAATTGCTGCCATCCAGGTTGGCGATGAAGATGCGGCAGCAACCGGCCGACGACGACATGAAAACGATCTGCTTTCCATCGGGCGTGAATGAAGGAGTGGCCGTCACCGATGCGCCCCGCTGATTGTAAAACCGCAAATCCCGGACCGGATCCACCGAAAACACAAATATACCAGGATTGCCGCGGACCCAGCTAGTGAAGGCTATCTTGTCGCCGTCGGGCGAGACCGATGGGAAATCCGAAAGGGCATTGAAGCGGGTGATTTGCTTTTGATTTTTCCCGTCGGGATCCATCACCCAGATTTCCGCCACCGGCGTCTTCAAAGATCCGGCCCGCCGCACGAAATAGATGTGCGAGCCGAATAGCGACTTGGCGCCGAAGCGCTCCAGAATATCGGTGGCGAACTCGTGTGCGGTCTTGCGTGCGCCGGCTTCATCCAAAGATTCGATGTATGTTTTGGCCAGAGCCCCGGCGTTGACCGGGTTGGGAATGCTCAGGTCGACCAGCCAGCCGCGCAGCACGAAGAGGTTGTTTTGTACCGCGGCGTACCCCACGGTCACGTAATTGGCCTGCGTTGGGGGATTCAGCCAATCGGACAGCCATAAGCCCCCACCGGTGGGCGGTGGCGGAGGCGCCTGGCCGCGGCGCAACGGTTTGTTCTCCACCGGCGGCGGGACCTTGAAATCGGCGAGCTGCTGCGGAACGGTGGAGGGGTAATGGCTCCTGGGAACCAGGTTGAAGATGCCGGCGCCCTGGAGATCGCTCCACAAGGTCTGATTGAACGCCGCCATGAAGGCCTGCGCCCCGGCGTCGCCGCGCAAATCAGGTACCGCGAGCGCGGGAAGCTGCGCATCAACCTTGATGAGGCCGCTGAAATCGTGCTGTTGCGCGGCCAGAACCATCAACGTTGCGGCGGCAGCCCCCGTTATCCAGACGATCCGTTTCATTTTAGTTCCCCAGTTCGAACTTCAGTTCCACATCCGCTTCAGTGCGTGGAAAGTTGGCCGGCAGCGACGGCAATCGAGCGTCTTCCACCGCGCGCTGCGCTGAAAAGTCCATAGTTTGGATGCCGCTGCTCTTGGAGATCTTCACATTCGCGATCGATCCGTCGCGGCGAATAGTGAAGGTCACCACAACGGACGGCGCGGCCGACGTCCTGCCCACAGTGGTGGGCCTCCAGTTGCGCGCGA
>PLRZ01000358.1 GCA_003164075.1 Bryobacterales bacterium
AAGGCAGTTTCATGACAGAAACCAGCTAGCGCAAAAGGAAAAGGGCCGCTCCCCTCGAAGCGGCCCTTGTGCTATCGCACTAATTTCCAAAGAAGAAACAGCATCCCGGCGGCAAATCCGGCACCGGCATTGAATTCCTGGTTCTTTAGATACAGGGCCAACCGAAAAGGATTCCGGTTTTCCGACCGGTGCGGCGTGAGGCGCGGGAGCAACAGCGGAACGGCGGCGGCGTAGGCGGCATAGTCGCGAAAAAGAACGTGCAGGTACTCCGATTCGTTCTGGATCACCGGCAGATACACGAAAACAAATACCGCCGCAAAAAGGGCGCCCAGTCCCAAACTTCGGGAAGCCATCGACAGCCCCGCCGCCACCAGCAGGGTGCCCAGGTAAAGTGGATTGCGGGTGTAGGCATACGGTCCGCCCGTGGCCAACTGTTGATTCTTGGCCAGACAGCCGGCCGCCCAGGCGCGCAACGCCAGCCCCAGCAGCGCGATCGGCAGGCCGAACTCCATCGAGCGTACCGTTGGGTGCGAGAACCACGCGAATACCGCGACGATGAGGAAGCCGCTGGGCACCCGCAGGCGCGCGACTACATCGGCGTACGGCTTGGGGAAGCGAATCATCGGCATCGGCGCCCCACTACCGCTCGCAGGGCCTCGAACACTTCGCCGGGAGGGATCTGTTGCATGCTGTCGTCGATGGTAGCGCCCCGCTTGTAAGTGGTGACGGCGGCGGCCGTGCGCAATACCTGCAGCGAGCCCCCGTACGGGCCGTTGCGGGCGGGATCGGTGGGGCCGAAAACGGCTACCCCGTGCTTCGAAAGAGCGGCCGCCAGATGCAATGGACCGCTATCCACACCAAGTACGGCGGCGGCCCTCCGGGTGGCATGAATCAAGCCGGGCAGCGTGGAGTAGTGGGCGATCGCCGGGTCGATCTGCCCGAACGCCGCTCCCGGCGGGCCGTTCAGCACCAGCGGGATGCCGAGTTCGCCCGCGAGCCGCGCGGCCAAAGCGCGGTAATGCGCCAGCGGCCATTGCTTGGACGCCCATCCGGCCAGCGGCGAGGCCAGCACGAATTCGCCGGCCGGGAGGTCGCCTTCGGGACTGCCGGGCGGTAGCGGGAAAACCGGCGGACCGTCGCACCGGGCGCCGGCGGCGGCGGCCAGATCGAGATTGCGGTCCACTACGTGGGCGGAGGAGCTGAAGATTTTGTGCCGGTAGAAAAGCGCGGCGGCACGTTCGCGAACCTGGCCGGCGTCGAAGCCGTAGATTCGCTCGGGCCGGGCAGCGACGGCCACCAGCGCCGACTTGAGCAGGCCCTGAAAATCGACGGCGAACCGGTAGTCCGATTGGCGCAGTTCCCGGCGGCTGGCCACCAACCCCGATAGAGAGTCGCGGCGCAGCAGCAGCACACGGTCGACGAAGGGGTTCTGTTCCAGCAGCGGCGCCCATTTCGGTTCGACCACCCAGGTGAGCGGGGTATCGGGATAGCCGAGCTTCAGCGCCCTCACGGCGGGGAGGGTGTGGATGACGTCGCCCATGGCGCCGAGGCGAACCACGAGAATTGCGGGGCTACGCGGCATGTCTCACGCCTCTTCGCCCCGAGGACGACTTCCTCCCGCCGCCGTCCGGCGCCGGGCATGCAGAAGAGGGACTTGCGAAATTCGGTGGCGAACCCGCTCCCTTGCGGTCGCGGCTCGGTAAACACTTACAAACATGGAGACGACTTTCCGAGCCGCGCGCGCAAGCAAGCGGTTTCTTTGAATTTTGCAAGTGCCTCTTTAGCGTGCCCGGCCAAGAGCTGACAGCCAACAGCTTCGTCGCAGTCAGTGGCCCCACCGACCGCGCATTAGGATTGCTGGCGATGGACATGCTCGATCAATTGCCGGACGCGCTCCGTATCCGCTTCTTCCAAGTTAATAATTTCAATAGGTTGGACGATAGCGGCCAAGCTGTCCACATCCTCATTCTCAGCGATGAACACGTAGTCTACCACGCGTAAAGCGGCGGCCATTTCAGCGCGCGCGGCAGGCGGCGCCAACTCGCCTTCGAGCGGCCGGACCACTACCACCAGACTCCGCGCCGCGGTGCGCCCGCGTGCGCCGGCCAGATCGCGCGCCAAGTCCACCCGCAGAATGTCGAAGCGGCCAGCCACCATCAACACGGGCCGCGGAGGGTCGACAGCCGCAAGGGCGGCCCGCGTCAGGATTTTCGTTCGGGTGTTCACCGCGCGGCGGTCTCCTTCCACAGTTCCCGCGCGACGGCCGCGGTCCGTTCCACCGTGACGGCGGTCATGCAGCGATGGTCGATGGGACATTCTCGCAGCAGGCAGGGGCTGCATTCGGCATGCTCGCGGACCACCCGCACGAGCGGACCGGTGGGTCCGGTAGTAGTGTCGTCGGTGGCGCCGAAGACCGCCACCGCCGGTACGCCCAGCGCCGAAGCCACGTGCATGGCGCCGGAATCGTTGGTCAGAAAGAGGCGGCAGTTCGCCGTCAGATCGATAAACTCGCGCAGGGTGGTTTCCCCTGCCAGATTGTGTACCGCGGTGCCGCCGGCGCGCAGAGACTCGGCGACCGTTTCGCACAGCGACCGCTCACTGGCCGAGCCGAAGAGCAGCACGGCCGACGGCGTCAGACTCTGCGCCACGGCGGCGAAGCGTTCCGGCAGCCAGCGCTTGGCGTTGCCGTAAGCGGCCCCGGGACTGACCCCTACCACGGGTCCGGCGATTGCCAGCCGGGCGAGATGCTCCGCGCCAGCCGCGCGCGCCTGCTCGATTCCTTCCAGCCGGATGGCCCCCGTCTCCGGGAAGCGCTCCATCATGCCGGCCCGGCGGAGCAGTTCCAGGTAATAGAACCGTTCGTGCCGCGGGATGTCGCCGGGGTCGGGGATGCGAATGGCCTGGGTGAGCAGCAGGCCGCGGCCGTCGCGATTGTAGCCAATGCGCTCGGGGATGCCGGCGAGCCAGGCCATCAAAGCGGCGTCGAAGGCGTTCTGCAGCAGAATGGCGGCGTCGAAATGCTCGCGGCGCAGGGTGGCGGCAAAGGCCCGTTTGGCTCCCAGACCCTTCCGGGCGGTGTAGAGGATCACGCGGTCGATGGAGCTTTCGCGCGCGTAGAGATCGGCCACCCACGGGCGGGCCACCACGGCGACGTGCGCGTGCGGGAATATCTGGCGGATGGCGCGGATTGCCGGCAGGGACATCACCGCGTCGCCCAGCCAGTTGGTGGCGCGCACGCACACCCGCGAGATGGAAGACGGGTTGAAAGCCACTGCCCTTCAGAATAGCAGTCAGGGTCCGCCGGGGCGGCGAAAGCTCACCAGGCTTCCGATGCTGCCTCTGCAATTTCAGGTTGGGAGGTGCGGGAGACTCGGAACTCCCGATATCGGCGGGCATTTCGGGTAGTAGGGGAAAATGAGCTGGCGAGAGATCCGGAGGTGGGGCAGGTGGTGCTCTCACCTGCACTTTATCCTGTTTGGGCGGCGGGCTTGGTTCAGCGCGGGCGGACTGGCAGGCGAGCACCGCCTGCCCCACCTCCGGGGTTCCGAGGCCAAGCCGGCCGGGCTAGTCCCTAACAGTACCGATTCATACCGCTTTGGGGCTTGATTGCCACCCTGTGTCTGGTATCCTCATTACAAGCGCATCCGCGTCCGCGCCAGTCATTGGAAACTCCATGAAACACAACTACATCTCCGTCTTGACGTTGGCTGTATTCGGCGCTGTTTCCGCTTACTCCCAGATCACCCTGAACTCGGTGCCGGAACGGGCTGTGGGCACTCCTCAGCTTACGGTGGCCAGTTCCAACCCCAACCTGGTGGAAGGCCGCGAGTTCGATATCCCACAAAGCGTGGCATTGGATAATTCGGTTTCGCCTCCCCGCCTTTATGTTTCCGATTACCTCAATAACCGCGTGCTGGCCTGGAAAAATGCCGCAACCTTCACCACCGGCCAGACCGCCGATCTGGTGATCGGACAACCCGACCTGCTGACGACTTTTCCGGCTGGTCCCAGCGCAGTCGCCCAGAAGACTTCGACGTACACCACGGGTCTGACGCTGCCCAGCGGCCTGGCGGTCGACAGAAACGGGAACCTCTATGTAGCGGATGGCGGCAACAATCGGGTGCTGCGTTACCCTACGCCGTTCAGCCAGACCGGTATTCCCTTCCCGGACCTGTATATCGGGCAGGGGAATATCGCGGGATACCAGCCGAACTATCCCACCGGCACCCAAACGCCCACAGCTCAAGGTCTCTTCTTCAGCAGTGGCTCCACGCTGCCCTCGAGTCTGGCTTTCGACAGCTCCGGGAATCTATGGGTGACCGATCCTGGCAATGTCCGCATCCTCCGTTTCAACGCGTCGAGCCTGGCAGGAACCGGCGGCGGCCTTACGGCCGACCTGGAGTTGGGCCAGCCGGACATGGTCAGCCTGTACCCCGCCCTCAGTACCTCCGCCGCCGCCAGCGTTTACATACTCAACCAGTTTATTAGTCTCTACGCGTCACCGACGGTGGCCGCCCCTCTGGGGTTCGATTCGAATGGCAATCTCTTCGTCGGGGACCTCGCCCGCGTTCTGGTCTTCCCCGGGCCGAACTTCTCGAGTGGGATGTCGGCCTCTTCACACATCTACGGTGTCTTCGCCAACACCTATTTGTTTCCGACCGGGTCGACGCTCCAGACGCTCATCAACACCACCACCTTTTATGCGCCCTCGGGGCTATTTTTCCCTACTGGCAGCGCGTCGGGTGTGGGCGTGGTGGATGCGGGTTACCACCGCATCATGCTGTTCCCTCCTTTCGCGAATTGGCCCACCGACGGATCGCCACCCGCTGCCACTGCTATCCTGGGGCAGCCGAATACCATCTGTCCGTTGGCGGCCGGCACATGCAAGCCCAACAACGGCAATCCGCAGCCGTCTAACAGCGTGTTCTCTTCTCCGGCGGGCGTGGCTTACAGCGGAACCGACTTGTACGTGGCAGACACCGGGAACAATCGCGTACTCGACCTGCCGCAACAGGGCGCCATCTTTGGAGCAGCCACGCGCGTGCTCGGGCAGGACTACTTCAGCACCAACTCGCCCGACCTGATCGAGGGCCGGGAATTTCAATTCACGGGTTCGCGCAACGGCGGCACCTTCGCGGATGCCGGCATCGCTATCGACAACAGCAGCGGCACCCCTCATCTTTATGTCGCCGATACTTATAACAACCGGGTGCTGGGATTCAAAGACCTCCGCAAGTTCCAGAACGGCGCCAAGAACAAAGCCGATATCGTTCTCGGCCAAGGCGATTTTACGACTGCGCTGGTGAACTACCCGTCGGGCGACCCGAACAAGCCGTCCAGCAGCAATCTGCATAGCCCCATCGGCCTGATAGTGGATGCTCAGGGCAATCTCTACGTGGCCGACTCCGGTAACGGGCGCGTCTTGCGTTTCCCGGCTCCGTTCGCCTACACCGGCCAAGCCCCGGAACCTGCCGACCTGGTGCTGGGACAACAAAACTTCACCATCAAGATTACCGACCCGACCGCGGCCAACATGGCAGTCCCCTACGGCCTGGCATTTACGCCTTCGTGCAACCCCCTGTCGCCGCCGTGTCCCGCCCCCAACGGCCTAGTCGTCTCCGACCAATACGACAACCGGGTGCTCTACATCCCGACTACCAACGGGACATTCGTAGCCGGCTCCGATAATGGGAAAGCCGCCACCATCGTCTTCGGGCAGAGCAGTTTCAGTGCCATTGGCTCCGGCACGTCGTTGACGGCCTTGAGCAGCCCGCATCATGTGTCCTGCGACACTGACGGATTCGTCTATGTGGCGGACTCCGGCAACAACCGGGTGGTGGTTTTCGCCGATCCTCACATTGCCGGTACGCCGGCTGGCGGCGAACGTGCCTCGGCTTCCATCGCGGGCCTGACCGCTCCGACGAGCGTCTTCGCCAATCCGGTCACCGGTGAAATCTGGGTTGCCAATGCCGGCGGCTTGGACACCCTGCGCTTCGCGAATTACCAGTCCGTGCTTCTGGGATTGGGTTCGATCAGCGGAATTGTGGATGTATCCGGCAATTTCGGTTTTCACCCGTTAGCGGCGATCCAGGACCAATACGGCGATCTGTTCGTGGCCGACGATGCCCACCGAGTGGCGATCTATTATCCCGGAGTGACCCTGTACAACTCCGCCAGTTTCCTGCCCGATCCCGACCCCGGGGTGCAAAGTACCGGCACGGTGGTGTCCCCGCGTCCACTTGCTCCGGGAGTGATCGCGACCATCTTCCCGTGCAAGACCTGCTCCGGGACACAGTTTCTGACGAGCCAGAATGTTTTCAGCTCGTATCCCGTACCGACTACCCTGGGAGACGTGGAAGTGCTCTTTGACGGGGTACCGGCGCCGCTCTATATCGTCTATCCGGACCAGATTAATTTCATTGTCCCCAATGCGGCGCGCACCTCGGGGAATGCCGATCTGCAGGTGGTGCAGGTGTCCACGGGTCAGGTTCTCGGGTCCGCCCAGGTGCCCATGTACACGGTGGCTCCGGGTGCGTTTCTGTACCCGGGAGGCCAGACCGGCTTGACGGTCTACGCCGCGGCCATCAATCAGGACGGCACCGTTAACTCGGCCAGTAACCCTGCGGTGCACGGGCAGTACATTTCGCTGTACATGACCGGGCAGGGCAGCATACCGGGCGCTCCTCCCGACGGGGTACCGGCGACGACGGCGATGTCGGCGCAGTATGGGGTCACGGTGCTGCTCAATGGCATAGATGTGAACGACCCGTCCTACCAGGAATCGAGCACTCAGCACATACTATATTCCGGCATCAACCAATATCCCGGGATGTGGCAGATCAACGTCCTGATTCCGAAAACGGTGGTTACAACCAACGGAGTATGGTTCGCCGTGATCTCTAACGGCGAATCGAATTGGGATGCCACCTCGGGCTTTAAGACGTATATCTATGTGAAGTAGGGATTTTCCAGCTCTGCGAGTCCCTCTAAAACATACCGAAGGGGGCAGGCCTCATCAGCCTGCCCCTTTTGAAATTCTTACAGACCCTTGGAGTTCAAGAACGCGATCAGATCGATCACGCGGCAGGAGTAGCCCCACTCATTGTCGTACCATGCGATCACTTTGAGCAGATCGCCGTCCAGGACCTTCGTCATCCCGGCGTCCACGATGGAGCTGTTGGGGTTGTGCAGCATGTCGGTCGAGACCACCGGGTCTTCGGTGTAAGCCAGAATACCCTTCATGGGCCCTTCCGCGGCGGCCTTCAACGCGGCATTCACAGCTTCGGCCGTGGTCTTCGTGGCCAGCAGCGCTACCAGGTCCACCACCGAAACATCCGGTGTAGGAACGCGCATGGAGTAGCCGTCCAACTTGCCTTTCAATTTCGGCATCACCAGGCCGATCGCCTTGGCGGCGCCGGTGGTGGTGGGGATCATGTTGAGAGCCGCGGCGCGGGCGCGGCGGAGGTCCTTGTGAGGATAGTCCAACACCTTCTGATCGTTGGTGTAGCTGTGGATCGTGGTCATCGATCCCTTCACGATGCCGAACGTGTCGTCGAGCACCTTCACCACCGGGGCCAGGCAATTGGTGGTGCAGGAGGCGTTGGAAATGATGTTGTGCTTGGCGGGATCGTACGCGCTGTCGTTCACGCCCAATACGATGGTGACGTCTTCGTTCTTCGCCGGGGCCGAGATGATGACTTTCTTTACCGAACCGTGCAGATGCTTCACGGCATCTTTCGCGTCGGTGAAAAATCCGGTGGACTCCACCACGACTTCCACACCCAACGAATTCCAGTCGATCTGCGCTGGATCTTTGGTGGCGAAAACCTTGATCTTCTTGCCGCCGACGGTGATGGAATCGGCATCTGCGACAACCGTTTCGGAGAGCGGTCCGAGTACGGAATCGTACTTCAAAAGGTGGGCCAGAGTCTTGGTGTCGGTAATATCGTTCACCGCCACAAATTCCACATCGTCCCGGTGCAAACCTGCACGGACCACATTCCGGCCAATGCGGCCGAAGCCGTTAATACCTACTTTGACTGCCATGGTTTCTCCTGTAATAAATGAAATACTGGGAAGTGGGCTTAATACAAAGGATATCAGGAGGTGGGTATCGCGGGCAAGCCGGACATGAAGGCCCGAAAAGCTCGTCAGCCAGGATCGCGCAGTGCGCCATCCGGTTTCGTCGCGAAGCTCAGGAAACCGCTCCCTTGCGGTCGCGGCTCAGTAACGCCCCGCGTTTGATTCCATGGAACATGTTACCGAGCCGCGACCGCAAGGGAGCGGTTTCCTGTTCGCGGCCTCCGGCGAAATTCCCGCCCCTGCCGCAACGCCTACCGCTGGAAGACCACCTTGCCGCCGACGATCGTAGAGACCACATCGGTCGACAGAATCTCGTCTTCCGGAATAGTCATGATGTCACGCGAAAGCACGGTGATATCGGCCAGCTTTCCGGCCGCCAGCGAGCCCTTCAAATTCTCCTCAAACGCCGCGTAGGCGTTGTTCCAGGTGTACGACTTCAGCGCTTCCTCGCGGCTCATGCGCTGGCCGGGATAGAACACCGTGCCGTCCTTCAGCTTGCGGCTCACACTGGCGTAGAAGCACGCCAGCGGACTGACGTCTTCCACCGGGGCATCCGTCCCGTTGCCCACTATCGCGCCGCTCTGCATGAGCTTCTGCCACACGTAGGCGCCCTCCTCGGCCCGTTGCGGACCCAGCCGCAACAGCACGTAAGGCGCGTCCGACGTGCAATGGATCCCCTGCATGGCCGCGATGACGCCCATTTTCCCGAAACGCGGAATGTCGGCCGCATTCAAATGCTGAGCATGCTCGATGCGCCAGCGAAGGTCCTTCTTATCGGGGTGCGCTTCGAACACCTGCTGGTAAATATCGAGCACTTCGCGGTTGGCGCGGTCGCCGATGGCGTGAATGCAGAACTGGAAGTCGTGCTGGATGGCCAGTTCGCCAATCCGCTTGAGGTCGGCGACGTCTCCCGTGGCCAGCCCCACGCTGTCCGGTTTGTCGGTATACGGCGCCAGCAGCCACGCCCCGCGCGAGCCCAGCGCGCCATCCATGTAGCGCTTGATGGCGCGCACGGTGAGGTGATTATCGCCCGCGCCGCTGATGCGATAGCGGTCCAGATTGGCGGCCAGTTGCCCGGTGGCGCCGGCGCCCAGCATCACCCACAGCCGCAGGCTCAATTCGTGTTTTTCGGCCATGCTCTTGAAGGTATCCACGGTGGAGAACGGCGACCCCGCGTCCTCGAACGACGTAATCCCCTTGGAGATGCATTCCGCTTCCGCCAGTTCGATCGCCTTCCGCAAATCGGCCGCGCGCTGCGCCGGCGTACGCCGGTCGAGCCACGCACTGTGCGCGCGGTTCACAATCCCCTGCGCCGTCTCGCGTAGCAGGCCGGTGGGATTGCCCTGCCGGTCCTTGAGGATCTCACCGCCAGACGGATTGGGCGTGTCGCGCGTCAGCTTGGCCGCCTCCATGGCCCTGGCGTTGGCGAATGCGGCGTGCCCGCTGGCGTGCGTCAGCAGCACCGGATTATCGGGCGAGACTGCGTCGAGCGACGCGTGTAGTGGAAAGCCTTCCACGTTGGGTTCCGGCGCCTTGTCCCATTTCGACTGGTGCCAGCCGCGGCCCACGATCCACTCGCCGGGCTTGGCCTGTTTGGCGGCGCGCGCCACTTGGGCCACAATGTCGTCCCACGTGCGCGCCTCCCGCAGGTCGAGCCCCTGGCGGTACTCGCCGATTCCCGTGAAATGGCCGTGGCCCTCGATAAAACCGGGGATGGCGAGCTGCCCCTTGAGGTCGATCACCTTGGTATTCGGGCCGATCCAACGCTGCGCNNCCGTGGGCGCGGCGGGGTCCATAGTGACGATCTTGCCGTTTCGGAGGACCAGGTCCGCGGGTTGGGCATAGAGCGCCACGGGAAGCGCGGCGCAGGCCGCGAGGATTCGAATGCGCATGTGAATTAGGATATTACTCCGGGGGTGTGGAGTCCACGGGGCGATTCGCAGGAACAAATTCAGCCACGGATAAACACGGATGAACACGGATAAGAAAGAAGCTCAGAACTCCTGATGTCGGCCGGGGATTTCGGATAGCTGGGGAAATTGATTTGAGTCATGACGTGGCGCAGGCACTCCTGTCTGCGGCGCCGAGACTCATCTCGGCGCTNNTTCCACGACGTCAGGAGTTCTGAAGCTGGTTTTCATCCGTGTGTATCCGCGTTCATCCGTGGCCATTAATGTTCGACGCGAGGGGAACTCAGCTTGATTCCCGGACCTCCGAAGCTCGGCGCCTCAAGCCGTCGACGTACTCAGAGATGCACTGGCACTGCCGGCCGAAGCGCGGGCCGCCCTGATCGACTCGCTGATCGGGAGCCTTGATGACGCCATCGACGAAGCTGCCGAAGAAGCCTGGAAGAAAGAGATCGGCCAGCGCCTCCGGGAAATCGACACTGGGGCCGTTCCACTCACCCCATGGCAAGTTGCCCGCCGACGACTTCGGGATCGCATCGAATAACGCCCCCGTATCGCCGCGCGTACTCCTCCCGCGTACACAAGCTCTCGCGATCAATGGCGCGATCCACCGCCAAAATGCCGTCCAGATGATCGATCTCGTGCTGCAGCAGCTCTGAGAACGCGCCTTGCGCCTCCACCCGTTCCACCTCGCCGGCATCGTTCCAATAGCGAATGCGCACCGCCACCGACCGTTCCACACGCACCAGGAGATCGGGAAACGAGAAGCAGTCGTCCCAGAATTGGAATTTCTCCCCGCTCTGCCATTCGTACTCGGGATTCCGCAGGCAGTAGGCGCGGCCCTCCAGTTCGATGTATATTAGTCGCTTCGGTTCCCCGATTTGCACGGCGCTAATACCGCGTCCGAACCCGTGAGTGCGCTGGAACTCGTGGAGCGTGTCGCGCAGATCCTGAAATACACCGCGGGCGTCCGCGGGTGTGGCAACCGGGGCGGAGACGGCCCGCAGAAGCGGGTCGCCAAGTTGGAGAATACGGCGGGCTGACATACCACTCATGACAATACCAGCTAAAGCGGAAGGCAGGCTAGACCCAGGGCGGCTCGCCATTCAGGTGGCCATGTATGTGGTGATCACGTGGCTCACCCGCGAGTTCCTGGGCTTCGCACTCGTCTGGGTGGGTGGGTACTTCGTGGGCGGGCTGGCCGGCAATCTGGCCATCGCCCTGGTGGCCAATCTCCTGGTACTGCGCATGTTCACCACGCGCCACCTGGTGGACCTGGGAATGTGGTGGAACCGGACGTCCATGGAAAACATGGCAATCGGCATCGTGGGCGGCGCCGGAGCGGCGTCCCTGGTGCTGGCCCCGTCCTTGCTGGCCGGGGCGGCGCACATCTCCGGCACGCCGCGGGACCAGCCCTCTTTCGCCGTCCTGGTCTTCGTCGTCGCGCTACTGGCACTGGGCGCCATGGGTGAAGAGCTCATGATGCGCGGCTACGGGTTCCAGATCCTCCTGGCGCGGTGCGGGACGTGGGCCACCATCGTCCCCGTCGGCATCGTTTTCGCCGCTCTGCACACAGGCAATCCCAACGCCACATGGCTGGGAATCGCCAATACCGCCGGCTTCGGCATCCTGTTCGGATACGCCTTCGTGCGCAGCCGCGACCTGTGGCTGCCCGCCGGACTCCATTTCGGCTGGAACGTTACACTAGCCCTCTTTGGGGTGAACGTGAGCGGGCTTAGAATGAAGATGACGGGTCACGAGATGGTTTGGAGCGCCGGCAAGCTGTGGAGCGGCGGCGACTATGGCCCGGAAGCCAGCGTACTGACTTCCTGTATGATGATTGTGCTGGCCGTTTATCTGTGGAAAGCGCCCATTCGCCGCCAGCCTTCGCCATTGACCGACCCGCCCGTGGAGCCGAAGGAAGACGTATGCGAGCCTTAGTCCTGATTGCCGTAGCCGGTTCCATGGCGCCGCTGGCGCCGGCGGCCGATAAGCTGACTCTGGAAGACCGCGTGGAGATGACTCGCGGCCTCACGGCGGAGTACGCCAATGCCAAAGTGCTGCTGCCGCGCTCCAAAAAGCCACTGGAATTCGACGCCCAGTCCGGCACTTACGACAAGAAGGGATGGTCGACCATCGCCAAGGAGAGTGGTCCCGCGGCGCGCACGGGAGATACCGTGCAGGTCACCAAGATCGAACTTTTCGACGACCACATCGTGCTGCAGATCAACGGCGGCTACAAAGGCGGGCGAAAGTGGTATCAGGGAGTACAGGTCGATAACGGCATGGGCATGCCTGTCCCGGTGAGTAATAACAGCGATAGCAACGCGCCCGGCGGCACGTCCATTGAGGTTGACTTCCACAAACCGGTGGCGGGCATGAAAGCTTCGGAAGTCAAGAAACTGCTGGCGCCGGTGCTCGATTTCGACCGTCACAGCGTCACCGAAGTCTACTCCGAGACGCTGCCGCCGGAAGTGCAGCAGGCCATCAAGGAGAAGCGAGCTTTAGTCGGCATGGACCGCGAACAGGTGCGTCTGGCCCTGGGGCAGTGGACGCGCAAAGAGCGGGAGACCAAAGACGGCATGGAGTTGGAGGACTGGATCTACGGCACGCCCCCCGGCAAGATCACCTTCGTGACCTTCAATGGCGAAAAGGTAATCAAAGTAAAAGAAGACTATGCCGGCCTGGGCACCGATGTCGGCTCGATAAAGAAATAAGAGAAGCCACGATCGGAACTCCCGATGTCGTGGAATTTGCAGTGAGCCCTGCGAAGCTCTCGCCATCGAAAGGAATAGCTCAGCCCATTTTCCCCGCCAGAAAGGAGACGCCATCTTGGACGCCGGGGACGATTCCATCACAGTATTCACTCCCGGTCTCAGGGTCCTCATCACAGAGGTGGATTTGGGCCTCAAAGCTTTACGGATAATCCGCATAGATGCAGAAGTAGTTCTCTGTGCTCTCCGAAACCTCTGTGGCCTCAATTTTTTCCTTAGGTTTTTCTCTGTGCCTCTGTG
>PLRZ01000280.1 GCA_003164075.1 Bryobacterales bacterium
ACAGGCACGCTTGACTGGTGGCGAGGTCCACACTCAAGCTCAGCGCCCCGTGGCCGAAAAGGTCGCGTCTCAAGTTCCAAACGTCAAGCAGGTGGTGAACGAGCTGCAGATGAAGAACCAGAAGGCCACGTCGTCGAAGGGACAGTGAGCAGTGTACACCTGTTGTAATGTGAGCCTTCACAGTGGGTTCGGCTAAAGAAGTTGCAGAATGAGTGGCTTCGTAGTTCGTCTAACTTCTAATCTGAGAAAAGGAGACAGCATGGCACAAACGCATTTGAAGTATCAACCAAACGTTCTAGCGGCAGACACCCTTACAGGTGATAAGGTCGTGAATCATCAGAAGGAGGATCTCGGAAAGATCGAACATCTGATGATCGACCTGGCGGATGGCCGCATCGCCTACGCGGTTCTGTCCTTCGGGGGTTTCCTGGGCATGGGCGACAAGCTATTTGCCATTCCTTGGAGCGCTCTCAAGGTCGACACAGTTGAAAAACAATTCATCCTGAACCTCGATAAGGAGCTGCTCAAGAGCGCCCCCGGCTTCGACAAGGATCACTGGCCGAACATGGCGGACCTCAACTGGGCTAACGGAGTCTTCAAGTTTTACGGCACCAAGCCCTATTGGGATTAAGACTACGGAGCGACACTTCGCACGGGACTAGCTGCGCGGCCCGCGCAGTCAATGACGGGTTCGGAACCGAGCCCGATTGTGGTACAGGGCAATTGCGTCGGGGCGGGTAACGGAGATCCCGCCCCGTGCGCCACTAAAGGCAAGGTAAAAGAGAAGAACCGATACGCCCTGACCCTGAGAACTGTGGGCACTTCCCAAGTGTACCCCCGTCGGCCAGGCGCCAGGCCGGTGAACAAAGGTAATTTACCTTCCGGGGATCGGATCAGACAAGTCCGCACGATGCTCGTTCATTATAAACTGGCGGAAGAGGCGCAATGACGAAGTACGAGATTATTCTCTATTGGAGCGGCGAAGACGATGCGTTCATCGCCGAAGTGCCGGAGTTGGCTGGCTGCGCGGCAGACGGCGCGACGCGACAAGAGGCTCTTGCCAACGTCGAACTGGTAATCGCTGAATGGCTGGAAACGGCCCAAGAGCTTGGCCGCCCGATCCCACAGCCAAAGGGGCGACTTCTGTTTGCGTAAGCACACCATGGGCTTTGCCGCTCGCCTTGTGCCCATCCTGCCTGATGCTACCGTAACTGTTTGCCGGCCCTGCGCCGTGCGCCGAATCGCGGAAATAATTCGAATGATCAAAACCCAGACGCTTAGTGTGACGCGCCGCCGCCACACCCCGTTGCCTTTCCTGCTCGCCGCTATCGCGATCCCCACTCTGCTGGCGCAGAGCCCCGGCCTCAGCCTGAATAAGAAAGAATATTTCGAGGCGCCGGGCATCGACGTCATGGCCTTTCAGGACATCTATCCCGACGGCCATCAGGGCGGCGTCTCCATCATCCAAAATGGTGTGCGCGTCGCCACCAACGGCGACATTCGCCTCGATCCCGCGCCCGGCCAGTGGCAGCCCATGCCGGCGCAGGTGGCCCGCACTGTCGACGCGGCCTCCAATACCATCACTACCACGCTCTCCTATCCCGACCCCACCAAGAACCGTGTCGGCTTCAATCCCATCGACTACCCCGACCTCAATTTCACCTATAAGGTGACCGTCCACGGCGAGGGCGGCGCCATCCACATCACCGTCGACCTCGATAAGCCCATCCCCGCCGGCTTCATCGGCAAGGTCGGCTTTAACTTCGAGCTCTTCCCCAATGACTTGTTCGGCAGAAGCTGGTATCTCGGAAGTGCGTCCGGCATCTTTCCGCACCAGGCCAACGGCCCCGAGATCCGCGACAGCTCCGAGGAGCTACAGCCGCTACCTCTAGCCGCCGGTTCGCGGCTCTCCATCGCTCCCGAGGCCGGCGCCCAGCGCATGATCATCGAGACGAAGACCGGCAATCTGGAGCTGCTGGATGCCCGCTCCAAGCGGAACAACGGCTGGTTCGTGGTGCGCTCGCTGGTGGCGGCCGGCGCCACCAAAAACGCCATCGACTGGGTCATCACCCCGCACGCCGTCCCCGGCTGGAAGTACCAACCGGTGGTCCACGTGAGCCAGATCGGGTACCACCCCGCGCAGAAGAAGCTCGCCATTATCGAGGTGGATCGCGAGGACACCGTGGCGGATCCCGTGCGCGTGTTGCGCATTGAGCCCGCCGGCGGCACGCATGAGGTCCTTTCCGCGCGGCCGGCGGTCTGGGGCGATTTCCTTCGCTACAAATACGCCGAGCTCGACTTCTCCAGGATCGACCAGCCCGGCATGTATCAGGTGGCCTTCCGCGATACCGTCTCGCAGCCATTCCGGATCGCGCCGGACGTCTACCAGCGCGGCGTCTGGCAGCCCGTCCTGGAATATTTCCTCCCCGTGCAGATGTGCCACATGCGCGTGGAGCAGCAATACCGCGTCTGGCACGGCGCCTGCCACCTGGACGATGCGCGCATGTCGCTCACCAGCCACAACCATTTCGACGGCTATGAGCAGGGTGCTTCGACGCTGACAAAATACCAGCCCGGCGAGACGGTTCCCGGCCTCGATCAGGGTGGCTGGCACGACGCCGGCGACGGCGATCTCCGCATCGAATCGCAGGCCGACGAGGTCTCCATTCTGGCCAGCGCTTACGAGACTTTCCACCTGGACTACGACGACACGACCATCGATCAGCGCGGCCATCGAACCCAGATTCACGTGCCCGATGGCCAGGCCGACGCGCTCCAGCAGGTGGAGCACGGCATCCTCACCATCTTGGGCGGCTATCGCTCCATGGGGCGGGTTTATCGCGGCATGCAGGAGGCCACGCTGGAGCAGTATGTCCTTCTCGGCGATCCCTCGAACGCCACCGACAACCTTCATTTCAACGCGTCGATGAAGCCGGACGAGCGGTCCGGCGCCGAGTCCGGCAAGCCCGACGACCGCTGGGTTTTCACCGAGGAAAACCCGGGCCACGAGTACAAGGCCATTGCCGCGTTGGCCGCCGCCGGCCGTGTATTGAAGGCCACCAGGCCGGAGCTCGCGCGTGAGTGCGTCGATGCCGCCGAGGCCCTGTGGCGCGCCGAGAGCGATCCGAAGAAGAGCTTCGACGGCCGCATGATCGCCGCCGCGCAGCTCTGGAAAACTACCGGCAGTGAAACGTACCGCAAGGAAATCCTGGACGCCCGCGCGCAGATGGTCGCCGCCTCCGCCCGGATCGCCTGGGCCATCGCTCCCGTCGCCGCCTCGCTCCACGATGACGCTTTTACACGCGATCTTCGCGAAGCTGTGCGCCGCGACTTCGCGGAAATCGAAAAGAAGCAGTCCACCGACTCGCCCTTCGGCGTCCCCTACACGCCTTACATTTGGGGTGGGGGCTGGGATATCGAGCGGTTCGGCGTGCAACAGTTCTATCTGCACCAAGCTTTCCCCGATATTGTCAGCGCCGACTACATGCTCAACGCGCTCAACTTCATGCTGGGCGCGCATCCCGGTTCGAACACCGCGTCATTCGCTTCCGGTGTGGGCGCGCGCTCCGCCACCGTCGCTTACGGGTTCAACCGCGCGGACTCGTCGTACATACCCGGCGGGGTGGTGAGCGGCACGGCCCTCATCCGCCCGGACTTTCCCGAACTGAAGGATTTCGGATTCCTCTGGCAGCAGATGGAGTACGTTCTGGGCGGCGGCTCGTCTAATTTCATGTTTCTCACGCTCGCCGCCGATCAGGTGCTCAACGGCCACAGCCAGAGCTTTCCGGCTCTGAAGCCGCCACCGGCAAATCAGCCCTATCGCAAGCCATAGTGGGGCGCAGGCGGCATCGCCCGCATTGCTAAAACGGAGAATCTTTGCCAGCCGCGACGATTTTTCCGATGCCTCGCAATTTCTGCGTGGCGGGGAAAATGGGCTGAGCCATGACGTGGCGCAGACACTCGTTTCTGCGGCGCCGAGACTCTTCTCGGCGCTCCGGGACGGTGGATGCCGCTCGCGAAGAGGGTCGAGATGAGTCTCGACCCAGCAGGCAGGAGTGCCTGCGCCACGAAAACGGGCCTGTCCCAAATTTCACGACGTCAGGAGTTCTGAACGTTCTTCCGCGCGGCGATATCTAAAGATACGCCACC
>PLRZ01000051.1 GCA_003164075.1 Bryobacterales bacterium
TAGAAAATCACGCTGATCTTCTTCAACAGCGCAGGCAGGAACGGATTCAGATTTTCCCACACGAAAACCACCGCCGCCGGGATCATGGGATTGCGGAAGAACAGGCCGCACATCAGGAATACCGCGCCATATCCGACGCAGCCTAATGCCGCCACCAGCATGTAGGAACCAAGCTGGCTCATTCCGGGACCGTGGTAGAGGTAGTCGCTCCACGCCGGACCGAAATGGCGGGCGAGCGTGAGGAATGCCGCCGCCGTGCTGCCCACAAACAACACCAGGGCTACCGACAGGCCGGCCAGATATTTGCCGATCACCAGCAGCTCGCGGCGCATGGGCGTCAGGAAGTAATAGTGCAGCGTCTTCTCCAGCATCTCGCCGCGGAACAGGTTGGAGAAAATGCCCATGCAGCCGAAGAAAATCGTGGCCCGCAGGTAGAAGAGCTGAAACAGCCCGGCGAAGATAATGCTGTCGTCGCCCAGGTGGTGGTTGAAGCCGCTGCGGGGCCGCATCATCACCAGCCAGTGCAACAGGGTGACCACCACAGGGCCGGCCGCCAGGCAGTAAATCCACCAGCCCCGTTTGGAGAGGAAGGTCTTCTTCATTTCCAGCCGCAGGACGGCCGCAATCTGCCGTCCCCAGAGCTGTACCTCGCCAGGTTGCATTATACGGTGCCTCCTTCTCCGCCAATCAGATATTGATAGACCGAGTTCACATCGTCATCCGCGGGGGCGATGGATTCCACTTCCAGGCCGGTTTCCAGAATCACTTTGTTCAAGAGCAGATAAAAGCTGTCGGCGTCGGTAGTGCGCAGCAGCAGGCCTTTGCGGTCGCGGCTGATCTTGGCCTCCACCATGTGGTCCTGCTGGAACAGGCGCGCCGCCAAGCCGCCGGGGTCGTTGCAGCGGACCAGAATCTGCATGGGCTGCTCCTTCACCTCGTCGCGGACGCCCTTGATTTCGCCCTCGGCCACTACATACCCCTGGCTCAGCAGGATCACCTGGTCGGAAATCTGGTCCACCTCATGCAGAATGTGGCTGGAGACGATCACGTGGCGGCCGTTCTGCCCCCATTCGCGGAACAGCGCGATGGTTTCGGCGCGCGCCATGGGGTCCAGGCCATTGAGCGGCTCGTCGAGCACCAGCACCTGCGGGTCGTGCGCGATAGCCTGGGCCAGTTTGACGCGCTGCCGCATGCCTTTGCTGTAAGCGCCCACGGGACGCCCGGCCGCCGCCGTCATGCTGACGCGCTCCAGCGCGGCGTTGGTCTTCCGGTCGCACTCCGCCGCCGTAAGGCCATGCATGCGCAGAAACCAGTAGATGAACTGGTAGCCGGTGAGGCCCTTGGGACAGGAGTCGAACTGCGCGCAGTAACCCACTACTTTGCAGAGTTGCTCAGGATGCTCCGGAGCGATGCCCAGGACTTTGATTTCGCCCTGGGTGGGACGGATCAGCCCCGTCATGAGGTTCATGAGCGTGGTCTTGCCCGACCCGTTGGGGCCCACCAGGCTGGTGATGCCCGGCGGGATGGTGAGGTTGACATTGTTGATGCCCAACACCTCGCCGTAGAAGCGCGAAACGTTGGCGAAAGAGATGAGGGTCTCGGTCATCGCACCACCTCCGCGCCGCGGATTTTGCGCGCCAGCATGTACAGGCAGATCAGCGAAAGCGCGGCCAGCGCCATCCAGCAGGTCCACAGCGGCAATTCCTCGCCGGCCGTCGCGCGGAAGAACACCGCGCCATTGGTGGTCCGGTTGGAGCCTTCGAAGAGCTGCACCCAGACCACGCCGACCAGGTGGCCGATGTTGAAAATATTGCCCCAGGTGGTGCGCTGCACGGCGTTGATGACGGCGCCGAAGGCCGACCCTACGAAGAATACCCCGAACATCAGGCCGCCGGCCGCGGGCTTCCACTTCACCCAGGCGGAGAGCGCCAGCGCCAGCAGCGCCAGCATCAGAATCCAGAGCCACGCGCCGAAGAACATGCCGCTCGCCAGGCGGGCGTTATCTTTCATCCACTGCCAGCCTTCCAGGTAACCCTGCAAGGCGAAGCAGAGCAGCCCCGGAATCCAGGTCATCAGCGACATCAGAATGGCCAGCACGGACATCTTGCCCAGCACGTATTCCACGCGCGAAAAGGGCCGCGCGAGGTACAGCGTGAGAGCATTATTGGCCAAGTCCGGCGACACCTGCCCGGGGCCGACGAACGACGCCAGAAAAAGCGCCAGGACGCTCTGCCAGCCGAGCAGGTTCATGAAAAACGTCACGTTGATGGAGATCAGGCCGCGGGCGCCCTGCCCCTGCACGCCCAGCAGGTTCAACGCGCTGGCGTTGTGCTGCACATAGATAATCAGGGCGCAGATCAGTGGATAAATGAAGCTGGCGAAAAAGAAGAGGGAGAGAAAGCGCTTGCCGTGGAATTCGGTAAAGGCGTAGCGCGGAATCACCAGGAAGCGCGACCATCCGGGAGTCAGTTTGCCTTCGTAAGGCCGGTAGGTTTTCTTATAGACGGCCATCGGGGTTCTCCATGGCTTTCAGGAAGATATCTTCCAGCGAATCGCGCTTGTGATTCAGGCGGCGAATCTGCACGTTCTGTCCGGCGGCGATTTCGTACAGGCGGCGCACTTCCACCCCGTCGGGCATGATGAGTTTCAAGCGGCCCTGCGCGCCGGGGGCAGTCTCGCAGCCCAGCTTTTCCACGGCCGCCAGAAAATCGCCGTTGTTCTCGCCGCGGGTTTCCAGTTCCAGGAAGCGGCGATTGGCGCGGCGCTCTTCTTCCAGGTTGCAGAAGGCCGCCACGTTGCCGTCTTTGAGGATCAGCACCTGGTCGCAGCACTCCTCCACGTCGTGTAACAGGTGCGAGGAGAGCAGCAGGTGCAAATCGCCGCGGTCGCGGATTTCCTGGATGAGTTGGATCATGCGGGCGCGTGCCGGCGGGTCGAGCCCATTGGTAGGCTCATCCAGAAACAGCAGCTTGGGTCCGTGGGCGATGGCTTGCGCCAGCTTGGCGGCCTGCTTCATGCCCAGCGAGTAGGTGCCGATGGCGCGATAGCGCACTTCGCCCAGCCCCACGTAGAAAAAGGCTTCGTGCGCGCGTTCCAGGGCATGTTCGGGCGGCAGGCCGGCCAGTTCGGCCATCAGCCGCACCATGTGGACGCCGGTCATGCTGGAGATGTAGGCGTCATTTTCCGGCATGTAGCCGATGAGGCTGCGGACCTCGCGGGCATGCGTACGAATGTCGCGGCCCAGGATGCGCGCCGTGCCTGCCGACGGCTTGTGGAATCCCAGCAGGGTATTGATGAGCGTCGACTTCCCCGCCCCGTTCGGCCCCAGCAGGCCCACCGACCGCCCGGTGAGCGCGGCCTTCAGCTTTTTGAGGATGACGCGCTTGCCGAAGCGCACCTCCAGACCGTCTAACTCGATGACCGGATCCATTACCTACCAGGATACGCGGCGAGCGGTCGGCGTGTTCCCATCATTTGGCCGAAGGGCAGGCTCATGCCCGCCAGACCGCGGACATCGCCGCCCAGCAGGGCCGCCAGGGTGGAGCCCAGCACGTCTCCGTTGGCCGTCATGGTGATGCGGTCGGGCTCGCCGTATACCGCGTAGAGCGTCGGCTTGACGTTGTTCAGACTCTGCAACTGGTTTCCGCCTTGGCCGCCGCGCTGGGGGATGAAAGCGCTGGCCAGCGCCGCCAGGGGCGCCATGGAAGTGCCGATATTCTGGTAGATCACCGCCGAGAAGTTCACGTGCTGGTCGCGCGGAGTCATCTCCAGGAACTTGCCGGAGTGCTTGATGGACGTGCCCGCGGTCTTCATTTGCAGGGCGCGGGATACCAGGGCGCGCGTGGGGCCGGCGATCAGGTAGCCCTGGTCGAAAGTATAGTGCGCCTCCAGCAACGGCCCGGAATCGACCTGCGCGATGGAGTAGTAGGTTCGGCCGTCGACGGTCTCCTGACCGGTGCGGATGGGCTTCTTGCCGGTCTTCGAGATGTCCCGATTGTGGGCGTCGACGAAGTGTTGCAGGGCGGCCTGGAAACGGGCCGGATCGTAGATTTCACTCACCAGCTTCCACGAAGGTATGGGCATCAGAGGGCCGTCCAGGGCCACGGTGAATTCGCCGCCCAGGCTGGCTGCCACGTCGTCGCGCACGTTGAAACCTTTTTGCTGGCGCTCGTCCGCCAGAGTCTGCTGCGCCGCGGCCAGCGACCCCTGGGTAATCGCCA
>PLRZ01000745.1 GCA_003164075.1 Bryobacterales bacterium
CAAATTCCACGACGTCGGGAGTTCTGTAATTCAGGACGGGCGGGCAGGGGTGAATGAGCCTACTTCTTCTTCACCACCGGCGGCGTATCCACCGTATCCCCGAAATGCACCGTCGATTCTGCCACATACTCCCGGTAGCCGGAAAACTTAATCTCGTTGCGCATCTCGGCGCCGTCCAGGTTCGCGACCGTCAATTCCGCCGATTGCGGAAGCAGCACGTTGGAACTCCCGATTTGCATCCGTGCGTACCCTACGGTGGAACTCGACGCCCTCATGCCCGTTTGCGAAGGCGGGTCCACCACCTGCTCGTCGATTCGGACCAGATCCATGCTCTCCGTATCCACCCAGAACGTGCCCCGGACCCCCACGCTCACCCGGACCCCGTGGCTCTCGATCTCATAGGCGTCCAGAAATGCCGGGAGGTCATAGTCCCAACCCTCTGCGGAAGGCGGCTGGTAGGGCGCTGGTTCCGCACGCGGCGTGAAGCGCGCGCGGTCTGCAACGAACAGGTTCATCGCCAGCGATCCAAACGAACCTGTCCCCAGAATCCCGGTAGACACCAACGACGACAAACCCCTCTCCTCAAATCCACCCGCGCCTGGCCGCCCCAACAACTCTTTGCGGTTTACAACGGCCACGTCGAACTGCAGGCTGTCCACTTTGACCGGCAGGAACTCGCCTCGCGCCTTCTGATACCGGTCGACGCTCTCCCTGCAAACGTAGTTCGGAATACGTTCGAAGTTATCTCTTAAATGGTGTTTGACGCGCGAAAGCCGCATCACCCAATCGGGGAGCGCTTCCTGTCCGCAAACGACAAAAGAGGCCGCCGCCAACCCTACGCCAAACGCCAGCCATTTCACGGTTCCAGTATAGAACTACCGGGGGCTGGCAGTAAGCCTAGCGAAACGAAGGCTGCGTCCTGACCGCAGGCACACGGTCAACCACCGCCTGGCCGATGCGCATTGCCTTCCAGTCATACGCAAATTCTTTGCCGCAGTCCAGACAGGTAACATACGTACNNATCGAAAAGCGACTGAAGCATATTCAGCCTCCCTCTGCTACCCCATTAGATACGCTAAACGTGTGCTAAGTTTCAAGGAGCGAAGACACGGCGGTACTACTGCGGTGCGTCTGACAGCACTACCGCCCGGTGACACTCTCGTTGTAATTCGAGTTAAGGCATACTTAGCCGAGGATCTTAGAAGCGATCGAATGCGCTATCTGCACGCCGTGGTATCGGCCGTTCTCAATGAAGATCTCGTTGGTGTGCATCCCCGCCACTATCACGCCTGCCAGGTAAACACCGGGAGTCTCGCTCTCCAGCGTTTGCGGATCGGTCCGCGGACGTTGGGATTCCGGCTCCAGCGTAATTCCGGTGGCATTCAGAAACTCCAGGTCCGGCCGATAACCTACCAGCGCAAACACGAAGTCGTTCTTCAGCGAGATTTCGCCCTCGGGTGTTTCCACGCGAATCGAGCCGGGGAGAATTTCTATAACGCGTGAATGAAAGTAAGCCGGGATCTCCCGATTCTTGATACGGTTTTCGATGTTCGGACGGATCCAGTACTTCACCTTATTGGAAATACCCGCGCCACGGTGAATCAGGGTGACGCGCGCCCCGGTCCACCACAGCTCCAGGGCCGCGATGGCGGCGGAGTTCTTGGCCCCGATTACGGCTACGTCATGGTTAAAATACGGGTGCGAGTCCTTATAATAATGCAGCACCTTGTCTAATTCCTCGCCCGGGACATCCAGCATGTTGGGCACGTCGTAGTAGCCCGTCGCCAGCACGATTTTGCGCACGTCCAGCACGTGCCGGCATCCCAGCCGGTCGGTAGTATGCACGTGGAAATCCAGGTCGCGGCCTTCGATGCGATCCACGCGCTCGTATTGGCGGATGTTGAGCTTGTAATGTTCCGCCACCCGCCGGTAATACTTCAGCGCTTCCACGCGATTGGGCTTGTCGTTCAAACTGGTCATCGGCAGATCGCCGATTTCCAGCAGTTCCGGCGTGGTGAAGAAAGTCATGTTGGTGGGGTAGTGGTAAATGGAATTGACCACGCATCCCTTCTCCACCAGGACCGTCTTCACGCCCCGCTTTTCCAGCTCGATGCCGCACGCCAGACCCGTTGGCCCGGCGCCCACCACCACCGCGTCGAAAGCTTCGCTCACAGTTTGCCCTCAATGTCGCGGCGGACCGCCTCCAGCGCGGCATCCAGCGCGCCGGCATCTTTGCCGCCGCCCTCCGCCATGTCCGGACGTCCGCCGCCCTTGCCGCCGGTGGCCTGCGCCACCGCGCTCACCAGTTTGCCGGCCTGCACTTTGGACGTCAGATCCTTGGTGACCGCCGCTACGATGGCCACGCTGCCGTCATCCGTGGAAGCCAGCACCACCGCCGCGCTCTTCCACTTATTGCGCAGCGAATCGGCCAGCGAGCGCATCTGCTGCCGGTCCATGCCATCCAGGCGCGCCGCCAGCACGTGCACGCCATTCACCGTGTGGGCCTGCGATTCCAGCGCGCCCACGGCCGCTTGCGCCAGCTTTTCCTTCAACTGGTCCACCTGCTTGGCCAGCACGCGCTCATTGGCCAGCAACTTCTCCACGTGCTCCACCAACTCGGGCTCGCCGGAGCGCACCAGGTCGGCAATCCGCCGCAGGGCGCCCGTGGTCTCCTGATATTGATGCAGGGCGGCCTCGCCGGTGATGGCCTCAATGCGCCGCACTCCGGCCGAGATGCTGCCCTCATAGACGATCTTGCAGACCCCGATATCGCCGGTGCGCCGCACGTGTGTGCCGCCGCACAGTTCCCGGCTGAAACCCGGCACTGTGACCACGCGGACTTCCTCGCCGTATTTCTCGCCGAAGAGCGCCATGGCGCCGGTGGCGATGGCCTGATCGAGCGGCAGGATGTTCGTCTCCACGCCCTCGTTGCGCAGAATTTGTTCGTTCATGAGCCGCTCCACTTCTTCCAGCTCGACGCGGTCCATCGCGGCATAGTGGGTGAAATCGAAACGCAGGCGGCCCGGTTCCACCACGCTGCCCGCCTGCTTCACGTGCGTGCCCAGCACCTGCCGCAGTGAGGCGTGCAGCAGGTGTGTCGCGGTATGATTGCGGCGCGTGGCGTCGCGCAAAGGCACGGCCACTTCGGCGCGCAGCACGTCGCCCACGCGAATGGCAGCCGCGGCCAGAATCCTGTGGACGCTCAGTCCGGGAACGCCGGGGAAGACGCCCTCCACATCGGCAACCCGGTTGCCTTCGGCGGAGTAAAGCGCGCCGCGATCGCCCACCTGTCCGCCGGTCTCGGC
>PLRZ01000301.1:0-844 GCA_003164075.1 Bryobacterales bacterium
TTCAGTCCATAAGAACAATCCTTGTTTTTTGTCTTATCCGTGTTCATCTGTGTTTATCCGTGGCCAATAATGTCTTTGCCCGGACTCGAAGAGATCACTCTCATTCCACGACATCAGGTGTCCAGAGTCTCGACCCAGCAGGCAGGAGTGCCTGCGCCACGAAAACGAGCTCATCCCAAATTCCACGACGTCAGGAGGTCTGATCTTGCCCCGCCTTTGCGAGTGCGCAGCACCCCTTCCGTTGTGATAATGCCGAGAATCTCAGTGTTTTACCTGATTTACGGTTTTCAACAACCTGTGGCATAAATCAACTATCAGGGTCCTAAAATATTAAATATCAACTGTTTTTGAAGCAGGCCTGGTAAAGGTTTCACCGACAATCGACTGAAAAACGCGATTTTGAGGCGAAAGGCGAGGTCTATGTCCTCAATGGAACGGGGCGGCTATCTTTATCTTCTGCCGGAGAATGCCGGCATGCACCGTGGAGTGATACGAATGTTCTTCTTTCGATTCCAACGGACGCTGTTCAGCGCACTTGTTGGTCTCCCCTTGCTTGCGCTTGTCCCCGCGCCGGCAGAGGCTCAGGCACCTGCGAGTTTTGCAATTTCCGCACACCCCACAAATGCGGCCGATGCGGCGGTTGCGAACCCCAACCCGGCGCCGGCAATCCCAGGCGGAAACGTAACCGCGCTGCTGGGCGTGCTGGTCATGAAAGGCGTTCTCACACCCTTGGAAGCCAAATCAATCGAATCGGCGCCGGTAGGAACCGAGTTTCAAAGCCTGGTTGACGCGCTGACCCGCAAAGGCGTGGTGAGTGCGAGCGATCTGAGTCCGGCCGCGCCAA
>PLRZ01000301.1:865-11661 GCA_003164075.1 Bryobacterales bacterium
GCCGCGGTTGTGCCTGCCATCGCTCCGCTGCGCGTACTGCCCGTCGATCCGCCGATCAAAGACGGCCTGAATGCCGCCTTCAAGATGGGCCCGGTGAAGATGACGCCTTACGGCTTCATCAAGGCCACCGCGGCTTATGACTCCAGCTCGCCGAATGGCGACGACTTTCCATTTGTGGGCCTGTTCCTGGGGTCCACGGCAATTACCAACACCGGCCCCACCACCGACCCCGAATTCCATTTGAAAGCGCGCGCCACCCGTATCGGGGCGAATTTCGAGTGGCCGGACGTTTCGAGCAAAATCGTCCTGACGGGACGCGTCGAGGGCGACTTCGAAGGCAATTTCAGCGAGGTCGATAACCGCGACATTTCTTCCATTCGCAGCAGCGCGTTCCAACTACGCCTGGCTTGGATGCGCATGGATTACGCTGCCAGCGACAAGACCGACCTCTATTTCGAGGGTGGACAGGATTGGACGCTTTTCGGCTCGAGCGTGCTGCCCAATCTCCTGGAGACCACCTTCCTGGGCGCCTACTATGGAGACATCTGGGAGCGCTCTCCGCAGTTCCAGTTTGGCATGGTGCAGAAACTGAGCTCCTGGCACAACATCAAGTTCTCTCCCACCGTTGCGATTATGATGCCGAGCAGCGGTGAAATCGAAAAGCTGGGCTCTCTGGGGCTGGCGGGCCAAATCGCTCAAGCCGAGCGCGAGGGCGCCGACTCCGGCCGTCCGGAGCTGGAGGCCCGAGTGGCCTTCCAGTTCCAACTCGACACCGCCAAGGGGGTCGCGCCGGCGCAGATTCTATGGAGCGGGTTTATGGGCCGCCGGACTTCCATCGTTACCAATTCCAATGGCGCGGTCAACGAATGTACCGCCGCGGGACAAACCGGATGCGCCCCCATCAACGTGGTGAATCAGTACCTGACGGCCTTCCCCAATGGCTTCACCACGTCCAGCAACATGTACGGCAACCAGCTTGCCCTTTCCCTGCCGACCCGATGGTTCACCTTGTCGACCAGCCTTTACCGCGGTGGCGACCTGCGCTTCTTCTTCGGCGGCCAGGTCGATTCCTACTATACCGACACCACCGGACTACGCAACCCGGTGATGTTCACCACCGTGGACGGCGGACCCCTGGCTGCCGCGGGAGGCGCCACGCTGGCAACCAATTCCGCGGGACAGGTTGTGGTTGCGCCACAACGGCCAATCCGTTCGTTTGGCGGGTTCATCAACCTGGGGCTGCCGCTGTCACGCTGGTTCAATGCCGACCCGAAAGGCCACAATTCGGGCTGGGCGCTCTACTTCGATATCGGCAAGGACCAGGTGGTTCATCGGGACTTGATCAACCCCGGCGCCAGCGCCGCAGCCAATACCTTGTCCCCGTTGCCGCTCTTGATGGGCAAGATGTTCGCCGTAAGCCTGTACTATAAACTGAACCCGTATGTCCAGTTTGCCTTCGAGCAGTCGGTCTACGCCACGCGGCTGGAACCCGGGGCCAACTATTCGATCGCGGGGGTGCCGTCCAACCTGTGGCAGGACCACCGGACCGAATTCGGGCCGATTTTCACGTTTTAGACCGGCCCGGAGCGTCGCCATGGCGGCATACGATGTCTGAGTCGGCATGTTGGGAGGGATTCTTTTCATGAACAAGCGTAGAATAGCGGCCCTGCAAGCGGGCCTTCTCTTTGTGACCGTGTTCGCGAACGCCGCTTCAAAGATCGCCATCACGATGCGGATCAAGGTTCTGAGTTCCGAAAGTCAAACGGTTGTCCTCGACGACAGCGGCGTTCCCAAGAATTGCGACGGCCTCAATTTCGACGCGTATTGCCATTCCAGCCAGGCCGCGCAAGTGACGAATACCTTGCTCGTGCAGGAAGAAGACGGAGCGCCGTTCCGCGTGGCTTGCGCCGTTGACTCCAGGTGGTCCAGATGCACTCTCCTGCCGCAGGGAGAAAGTTTCGACGCCAGAAAAGAGAAGCACGGCATTACCGTGTACTACCAGGATGACAACGGCAAGCTGCGAAAACAGTCGTACGCTCTGGTGGCGCCGGACGCAAAGGCCAACCCCGTGGCCGCCGCGGCTCCGGTTGCAACCAATCCCGGGCCGGCTCCGGCCGCGGCGGCCGTGCCCCGCATTCCGCCGCAAACCGTGAAATGCAGTTTTACCTCGACTCCCGCCGGAGCCGAAGTCACCGTCGACGGCCGCTTCGCCGGCAGCACGCCTTCAGTCCTTGCGTTAGGCGCCGGCAATCACGTCGTGGTGGTATCGATGCGGGGCTTTGCCCAATGGAAGCGGGATTTGGCGGTGTCCTCCGGATCGGAACTGACAGTCAACGCAATTCTGCAGAAAGTGCCGTAGGAAGCCGGCTGGAAATCCTCGGAGTAGATGATGAGCTATAAAGAGTTTCACCGGCGCTCCATTGAGGAGCGCGATGCGTTTTGGGGCGAACTGGCCACCATGATCGACTGGCACCGGCCGTTCGACCAAGTGCTCGATTACTCCAACCCGCCGTTTGCCAAATGGTTCGTGGGCGGGGAAACGAATCTCTGTTACAACGCCATTGACCGGCATTTGCCGGAGCGGGCGGATCAGCCGGCGCTGATTTACATTTCCACCGAGACCAACCGGGAGAAGACCTACACGTATCGTGAGTTGCACGCAGAAGTGCAGCGCATGGCGGCGGTATTCCGGAGCCTGGGCTTGGCCAAAGGCGACCGCATCCTGATTTACATGCCCATGATCCCGGAAGCGATTTTCGCCATGCTGGCGGCGGTGCGGCTGGGCGCTATTCATTCGGTGGTGTTCGGGGGCTTCGCGGCGCACTCGCTGGCCACGCGCATTGACGATGCCCGGCCGAAGCTCATGATTATCGCCGACGCCGGCATCCGCGCGGGCAAGGTGACGGCCTACAAAGCCATGGTGGATGAGTCGCTGCGGCTGAGCGCGGCGCCGCCGGAGAAGGTGATCGTAGTGAATCGCGGGCTGGACCCGGCCTTCCAAGGGGTAGAAGGGCGCGACCTGGATTACGAGACGCTGCGCGCCGCCCACATGGACGCGCAGGTGCCGTGCGAGTTCGTGGAATCGAGCCACCCCTCCTACATTCTCTATACGTCTGGTACGACGGGAAAGCCCAAGGGCGTACAGCGCGATACCGGCGGATATGCGGTGGCGCTGGCGGCGTCGATGAAGTACATCTACGACGCGCAGCCGGGGGAAACCTACTTCGCCACGTCGGACATTGGCTGGGTGGTGGGACACTCCTACATCACTTACGGGCCGCTGATTTACGGCATGGCGACGGTGGTGTACGAGGGCCTGCCGATCCGGCCGGATCCGGGAATCTGGTGGAAGATCGTGCAGGACTACAAGGTGTCGACGATGTTCTCGGCGCCGACCGCCATCCGGGTGTTGAAGAAGCAGGATCCGGCGTGGCTGCGCAAGTACGATCTTTCCAGCCTGCGCTACCTGTTCCTGGCGGGCGAGCCGCTGGATGAGCCGACCGCCAGGTGGATTGCCGAGGGGCTGAACAAACCGGTCTACGACCACTTCTGGCAGACCGAGACGGGTTGGGCGCTAATCACCGGGCTGCCCGGCGTGGAGAAATCGCCCACCAAATTCGGCAGCCCGTCGTTCCCGGCCTATGGGTACGATGTCCGGCTGCTCCAGGTGGGGTCTGGCGAAGAGTTGGGGCCGAACGAGAAAGGCGTGGTCTGCGTAGTGCCTCCGCTGCCGCCGGGATGCATGTCCACGGTATGGGGACAGGACGAGCGGTTCCGCGAGACGTACTTCACCAGCTTCTCCGACCGTCTGATCTACACCACCTTCGATTGGGGCATCCGGGACGAGGATGGGTACTATTTCATTCTGGGGAGAACCGACGACGTGATCAACGTGGCCGGGCACCGCTTGGGGACGCGGGAAATCGAAGAAGCTGTGAGCGCCCATCCGGGTATCGCGGAAGTGGCGGTGGTGGGAGTGGCGGACGAACTGAAGGGGCAGTTGCCGCTGGCCTTCGCGGTGGTGAAGGACCCGGCAACCATTGCCACGCGGGAACTGCGCGAGAAGCTGGAAGCCGCCGTGATGGCGACGGTCAACGAGATTCTGGGGGCCATCGGGCGGCCGTGCGCCGTGCATTTCGTCTCGCAGCTTCCCAAGACGCGGTCGGGCAAAGTGTTGCGGCGGTCGATCAAGGCGATCGCCGAGGGTCACGATCCGGGCGACCTCACCAGTCTGGACGATCCGGCAGGGATCGAACAGATTGCGCGGGCCGTGGCGGTTCCCGAAAGCCAGCCCTAGATCGGGGATGCGTAACCGTCAGAACTCCTGATGTCTTGGAATTTGCAGTGAGCCCGAAGGTGGGGCAGGCGGTGCTCGCCTGCCCGCCCGCGCTAAATTGGGCCCGCTGCTCGAATAGGATCGATGGCAGGCGAGCACCGCCTGCCCCACCCGCGAAGCTCTCGCCATCGAAAGGAATGGGTCAGCCCATTTTCCCAGGCCACGCGGAATTGCGGGGCGACATCAGGAGTTCTGAACCGTTTTGGGGGAACCGGCGGCGATTGAACAGGTTATCTCCTCACCAGCCCTTAAGAGCCACGAAACTACTTAAATCGACGTCAACCCCTCGCGCAGCGCGTACCTTGTCAGCTCGATGGTGCTGTGGATCTCCAGCTTGTCCATGATGTTCTGCCGGTGAGACTCCACCGTCTTGGCGCTGATGCCGAGCAGGTGCGCTATCTCCTTCACCCGCTTGCCGTCCGCCAGCAAGCGCAGAACTTCCTGCTCCCGCGCAGTCAGCATATGAAGCGGCGACACCGGCCGCCGTTCCAACGCGTTGGTCTGACGCACGAAATCCTCCACCAGCGTGCCCGTGATCACGGCGCTCAGATACGGCCGGTTGGACATCACCGTGCGCACCGCCTGATTCAGCTCCTCGAAGGCGCTGTCTTTCACCAGGTACCCCAACGCGCCGGCCCTCACCATCTCGCTCACGAAGCGCCGGTCGGAATGCATCGACAGCGCGATCACTTTCGTTTCGGGACACTGGGCCCGAATCTGCCGGGTCGCGGTAACGCCGTCGGTTCCCGGCATCACCACGTCCATAATAATCAGGTCCGGCCGCAACTGCCGCGCCAGAGCAACTACGGCATTGCCGTCCGATGCTTCACCTACCACCGTGATATCGGGTTGCTGTGCCAGCAGGCTACGCAGCCCCTCGCGCAAAATCCGATGATCGTCGGCCAACACGATTCTGATGCTCACGTTCCGCTATTTAACTTTCTCCGGCTACGCGGCCGGCTTCCACTTGAGTTGCCACTGGCCCCCACTTCCGGCAGCAGGACCGAATCGATTCCATGGCCGGTCCAGCGGTATCTCTTGTAGTAGGCATGCAGAACCGGCACGCGCTTGTCGTGAAGATCCGGCTGAAGGGCCGGGCTCACCGGCGAGGATGAGGCAACACCAGATACTGCGGAACACGGGGACCTCGACGCGGGGAACGGACGGCGCGGCCTGCGTGTTTTCACTGAGGAGAACCTCAGCTACCCGGATAGTAGCACGCGGCGTCCTGAATCTCCCGAATGGGTGCTTTGCCTGGCGGATGATCCCCGGCGGTCATTCTGAGGACGGCGTTTCAAGACGGCCGGGTAAACCCAGAAGCAGCCGTCGTGCAATATCGATTCGTGCTGCAACTTCGGCTTCGCCGGGCAGATTCAGGTGGTATTCACGCGCGAGAACCTGATTCGCGAGATTGCCCAGAGCGTAGTGGGCAACAGCCGCGTCCTTCTCGGAGCAGAGGATCAGGCCCACCGGCGGATTCTCGTGCGGATGCGTCCAATGTTCTCGCGCATAGTTGAGATACAGGTTCATTTGGCCGGCATCGGCGTGAGTGAATTTTCCGAGCTTCAAATCCACGATGATGAGACATCGAAGCCGGCGGTGGAAGAAAACCAGATCGACCCGATACCATTCGTTTCCGACGCGCAGGCGTCTCTGTCGGGCGACGAACGCGAAGTCGCTGCCCAGTTCCAGCAGGAACTGTTCCAGGCTCCGGATGAGTGCCTCTTCGAGTTCTGTTTCAGAGTACTCGTCTTTGAGGTTCAAGAACTCAAGAACGAAGGGATCTCTCACCTGCGCATCGGCTGGCAAGTCCTCATCTTGGGCTGGAGCAGATCCTGCACTGCGGGTCCGCTGGTACGCAAGGCTGGCGATCTGGCGATCGAGTTGACGCACCGACCAACCGCCCTGCAATGCCTCGGACTCGTAGTAATGTCTGGCCTTTGGATCCGCGACGGACAGCAACCGGACGTAGTGCGACCAAGGCAAGGGAAAAAGGGGTTGTGCGGATTTCGCAGACAGCGTCTGCGAAATTGATGGCGGCGCGGATCCCGCAGACGCTGTCTGCGGATTCGGCCAACCCAGATAGAATAAACGCATCTGTTCGAGGTTGCGTTCGGAGAACCCCCGGCCAAGATGGACCGTGAGGTCGTGGGCCAGCCGCTTTAACAGTGTTTGCCCATAGGCGGCGCGCTCCGAACCAGCCTGTTCGTGTTCAACGATTCGCTGTCCAACCAGCCAGTACGTGGATGTCAGCACGATGTTGACCGATCGAACGACGCCGAGCCGCGCCTGCTCGATTAGGCGTACTACGCCACTCAGCAATTCGCGGTAGGGCCTGTGAGATGATGCCACCTTGCCGGAATGTTACTCGATTTCCTCATGGGCGGGGCAGGACCCATCACCATAGCACGATGTTGAATCGCACCTAATAAGGGACTAGAGTCTGGGTGCTTAAACGGTTTCGGGAGNNATCCCGAAACTGTTTAAGCACCCCTAGAGTCTGGCTCCGGGGGAACGCACCGCTAGTTCTCCGATGGCCTCTCCACATGACAGTTCCAGCTTGGTTAGTTTTGGCCGCGGTATGTGCGCTCAACTATTTCGTATCTGATCCTACTACGACATAGTAGAACCCTCAAGGAGAATTCAATTCACCGAAATCTCAGATTCTTTGGCCTTTCCTTTGAACGGATTGGCCGGAGGGAATGCAGCCGCGCCCGAACCGGACTGCTATTGTGAAGGCGAAAGAGGGAGTCGGTCCCATCCAGCAAACCAAATTCCCCCGCATCCCCTTCCACCCAATCCTCACCGCTCTTAAGAGCGCTCCCTTCCCACTCCGGGTCTTCTCTTTCACGCACGGAAATGAGCCGCCGCATGATCCCGGCGGCTCACAACCTTCCCTTCAAACCGGACAAAACTCTCGTAACACCTTTGATACAATTGTCGCTGGCCCTGATTTATGCCGGCGGGTTCGCATCGCTTCCAAGTCGGAAACCTGTGGTGCACCGTCCTCAGCGATGGATACGTCGCGCACCCTGCCTCCTGGTACTTTCCCAATGCCGATCGTGTGGAGCTGACCGAATCTCTCCAAGACCGCGGGTTGGCCCACGGCCAGATCGTTAGCCCCTATACTTGTCTGCTGGTAGAGACCGGCCGGGAGGTTGTGTTGGCCGACGCCGGGCTGGGCCACGGGTCGAACACCTCGGGCGCGATTCTAGCCCGTCTGGAAATGGCCGGCATCCGGCCTCAGGACGTCGACACCGTGGTTTTCACGCACGCGCATCCGGACCACATTGGAGGGGCCGTCGACAGCCGCAATCCCAGGGCGCCGCAGCCGATCTTCCCCAACGCCCGCTACGTGATGGCGGAAGCGGAATGGGACTTCTGGACTTCCGCCCACGTGGACCTCGATGGGCTGCGCGTGGGGGACGACGTCAAATCGGACATGCGGCTCATGGCGCGACGGTGCCTGCTGGCTTTGCGCCACCAGATAGAGTTGATCGACGGGGAGACCGGGATTGTCCCCGGCGTGCACGCCCTTCCCGCGCCCGGACACACTCCCGGCCACCTCGCACTGCTACTCCATTCGGAACGCTGTCAATTACTCAATCTGGGGGACGCGGCGGTCCATCCCTTGCATCTGGAACACCCGGAGTGGCAAAACGGCTTCGACCTCGATCCCGATCTGGCGCTGGCCACGCGGCACAGTCTGCTGGAGAGGGCCGCCGCGGAGCACATGCACCTGATGGCCTTCCACTTCCCGTTTCCCAGTGTCGGCCAAGTGGCGGCGGGTTCCAAGGGCGGGTGGAATTGGACTCCAGGCTGGTAAGAGTATTGCTGCCCGATCACTCCCTCCGAGCGCTCCGCCGCATAGCAGTTTCGTCGACAGAAACTAATTAGTTTCTGTCGTGAAACTCACGTCAAATGCTGAAGACCGCTTGCTGGCGCGCGCGGCTCGGTAACAAGTCCCGTGGAATTATCGCTGCGTTACCGAGCCGCGACCGCAAGGGAGCGGTTTCTTGAGTTTTGCACCAGAAACTAATTAGAGTCCTCGCGCGCGCGAAGATCGCCACCCGGAAACTGCTCGTAAGCTATCGATCCTTCGTCAGCCCTATCCGCAGTTTCAGACTCCCTTGGACCGCGCCTCGACGCGGCGCCCCGGCCGCTATCGCCGAAACCGCTATTTGCGCGATCCGCGCTGCGGGTTCTTCAACTGCGACTGCCGCATCTTGATCTTCTTGCGTTTGGGCTTGCTGATTACGAAGGTTCCGCTACCCAGATACTCTGCTTTAAACAATTTGTCGTCCGCCAAAGAGGGCTCTCCTGTAAAGACCGGTTTGATCCCCCATTGTACCGCGCATTATGCTGGTAGGAGTGTTCTCACGCCTCGCCACCCTGTTTCTTGGAATCCTGGTCTATTCGGCCGCTTCCAACGCCCAGTCCGATCCCCGCGCCAAAGCCCTGTGCGCCCAGGTGCCGGGCATCGCGGCCGAACTCACCCGGATCTCCGGCATGAAACTGCGGCATGCCGTGCCGTGCGATTTCATCAACAAAGAGCAGATCGCCCAATTTCTGAAAAAACGCGTGAAAGAGACTTCCAGCCCCGAGGAGGTCCGCGCCGAGGAACTCACGCTCAAGAAATTCGGCCTCATCCCGCAGGATTTCGATCTCGCCAAAAACGAAGTGGACCTGCTCACCGAACAGGCCGCCGCATTCTACGATTACAACCGCAAGAAGCTTTTCATCACCGACTCCACCGCCTCCGACAGCCAGGCGCCCGTGCTGGCGCATGAGCTTTCGCACGCCCTGGCCGACCAGAACTACAACCTGGGCCGCTTTATCAAGCAGGGCAGTAAGAGCGATGACGGGTCGACCGCGCGCCTGGCCGTGATGGAAGGCCAAGCCACCTGGATGATGTCGGAATACCTGGCGCGCAAGGCCGGGACCTCGCTCACGGACTCCGCCACGCTGGCCGCTACCATGGCCAATCTGGCGGCCGGCGACGAAGGCACCGACAGCAACAAGAGCGACGGCGAATTCCCGGTCTTCGATAAAGAGCCTCTCTATCTGCGGTTGACGCTCGTGTTTCCCTACACCAGGGGGATGAGCTTCCAGCAGGCGGTGCTGGTGCGCGATCCGCAACAGGGCTTCGGCGAGGTCTTTCTGCATCCGCCGGTTTCCACCCAGCAGATTCTCCACCCCGAGAAGTATTTCGAACACGTCCAGCCCACCGACCCGGCACTCCCGGACGTCCATTTGCCGCGCGGGTACAAAGGTTTGGTGGGGGGCGAGTTGGGTGAACTGGAACAGTCCATTCTGCTCGAGCAGTACGTCGGCAAGAAGCGCGCCGCCGCTCTGGCTTCGCACTGGCGCGGGTGCAACTTCGAACTGCGCGAGAGTAAGAAAGCCGGCCGCGTGGTGCTGCTCTACTCCACGGAATGGGACAGCGACGCGAATGCCGCCCTCTATTTCGCCGCCTACCGCGAGGCGATGCGCAAGAAGTGGAAAGCCATGACGGTCTCGACCGACGAAGCCGACGCCCTTACCGGCACGGGTGACGACGGCCGGTACGAGTTGCGCCGCAAGGGCGCGGTGGTCACCAGCGTGGAAGGTTTGGATCCTGCGATACACTGAAGCTCATGCGGACTTCGCGCTCGATTCCGGCAGCCGCGGCGCTGCTGAGCCTGTTCTTGCCGGCGGCTCCGGCAGCCGGCTTGCCGCGCAAAGCGCCCGAATTCACCATCAACCTGGTCGACGGAAAAACAGTATCGCTGAGCCAGTACAAGGGACATCCGGTAGTGATGGCCTTCATTCTGACGTACTGTTCGCACTGCCAGATGACCGTGGGAGTGCTCACCAGACTGCAGAACGAGTACCGGCCGCGCGGTCTGCAAGTGCTGGCTTCCGCCATTGAGCCGAATGCCAAAGACGCCGTGCCCAACTTCATTAAGAATTTCTCGCCGTCGTTCCCGGTGGGGTATAACAGCAGAGAAGCCGCCGGGTTGTTGATACAACCCACCGGCAAGTTGCCCATGATGCCCCTGCTTGGATTCATCGACAAGCAGGGTGTCCTCCGCGCCCAACATGAGGGTGAGGAGCCGTTCTTTAACGACCTCGAGCAGAATCTCCGCAAAGAGATCGACGCGCTGTTCCAAAGCGGAGCCCCGACCAAGAAAAGTTCCCAAAAATAGGAGGGGGAGCTGGCTTGAGCCTGCGGTCGGCTTCAGCCCGCCCGCCTCGGCCACTTCGGGCCGCCACTCGCTGGCGAGCGTTTCGAAGGTGGGGCAGACTTCAGAGGCACTTGCAAAATTCAAAGAAACCGCTTGCTTGCGCGCGCGGCTCGGAAAGTCGTCTCCATGTTTGTAAGTGTTTACCGAGCCGCGACCGCGAGGGAGCGGGTTCGCCACCGAATTTCGCAAGTCACTCTTCAGTCTGCGGCGGGCTTCAGCCCGCCCTCCTGCCA
>PLRZ01000227.1 GCA_003164075.1 Bryobacterales bacterium
GAGTCTCGGCGCCGCAGACACGAGCGGGAATCCGCCCTTTGGGCAGTCTCTAGGGAAAATGTGCCGAGCCATTCCTTGCGATGGCAAGAGCTTCGCAGGTGGGGCAGGCGGTGCTCGCCTTCGCTCGATCCTATTCGAGCAGCGGACCTAATTCGGCGCGGGCGGGCAGGCGAGCACCGCCTGCCCCACCTGCGGGATCACTGCAAATTCCACGACATCAGGAGTTCTGAGGGTTGGAACACCCCTCCGCCGTTTCCCGCTAAACTGAATACATCCGCGTTCCGACTTTTTGCACCCCGCGTGCGTCTTCAGACAAGGAGCCAGAAAATTGATCTTTCGGGCGGTTGAAGATACCGACCTGATCCGGCAGGCAAGCCGGGGCAGCGTGGAGAGCTATAACCTCCTCGTCTCCCGGTGGGAGAAACGCGTGTATAACTACCTGCTGCGCATCACCGGAAACCGGGAAGACGCTCTGGACCTGGCGCAGGACGTATTTTTGAAGGCCTATCAGAACCTCCGCAAACTCGACGATCCGGGGCGCTTCGCACCCTGGCTCTATCGCATCGCTCACAATGAAGCCTGTTCCCTGTTCCGTAAGCGCAAGCCCGAGGTCGACGTCGATGGCGTGGAGCCGGAGGCTACCGGGACAGGCATCACGGTGGGCGGCAGTTCGGTCTTCCCTATCGAATTGAGCCTGGCGGTGGCCAGTGCGCTGGAACGGTTGTCGCCCGATCAGCGCGAGGCTGTCGTACTGAAGATTTACCAGGGCTTCAAATTCGAAGAGATGGCCGACATCCTGTCCTGCCCGGTTTCCACCGTCAAGTCCCGGCTCTATACCGCTTTCGAACTCCTCAAGGCCGAACTGGCTCCCATTTCGCCACGAGGTGTGTCATGAGTTGCTCGCCATTCGATTTACGGGATTACTACCTCAAGGAACTGGCTGACCCGCAGCAGCGCCAGGTGGAAGCCCATGTGAAAGATTGTCCCGCTTGCCGTCAGGAATTGGAACAACTCCGCCTCACCCAGGCGGCCCTGTTCTGCCTGCGCGATGAAGAAATCCCCCAGCGCATCGCGTTTGTCTCCGACCCGGTATTCGAACCCTCCNNGCCGGCGCCGCCATGCTGTCCGCGGCCCTGCTGTTTTCCGCGCTTGTACGGACCGCCGGGCCTGCCGCGTTCGCCGGGATTTCGCCCGCCGAAGTGGACCATCGCATCGAGCGCGCGGTGGCCGCCAGCGAATCGCGCCAGACTGCCAGGACCACGCAATTGGTCCACGACCTGGTGCAGCGCGTGGATAGCGAACATAGTTTCCGCCTGGTGGCCGAGGATGACGCCAGGTTTGCCAAGGAACAACAGTTCGCCATGGAAAAAAGTATGGGGGCGTTAAACCCGCCGGCATCCAATTAAGGAGAATGAAATGAAACTGGTAATTTTTCTGACTGCTGTAGCTCTAGTGCCGGCGAGTGCCCAACCGGGGACCATGAAACAGGCGCCCCCGGCATCCGTTTCCGCCAAACCCGTAGGCACGATCGGGACTTCCGAGAGGCCCCCGGCGGCTCTCCAAACCATCATTACACTGGAGAAGGAAATGGACGAGCGGATCGGCGTCACGGGCGGTACCGATCCGTGCGTGGTCCGGGGACCGAGCCGCGGTCTCTTAGTGAATGGGCTAGGCGCGGTTTTTACCGCCGAAGTGGAACTGGCCACCACTCCCGGCGGCGTCGCACTCTTCCAAACCGCCGTCAGCCCCGAACAGAAGGCCAAATACCACAAGACCAAACTGGCGCGCGTACCCATGCTGGAACAGAGCATGCGCGACATGGTTCAATCGATGGGGGCCTCTCCGGCGCTCAAGTTGGCCGACAGCGATCAAGTGGTGGTCGCGGTGCGCCTGTGGTACCAGCGCTGGGAAGACACCACCGGACTGCCGGGCCAGATCGTAGTGCGCCTGGACCGTCGCGGCGGCACGGTTAAAATGGACGTTCAATAAAGTGGCCGCGATCGTTCCCTCCACGCCCGGGCCGGATGCCGGCGGAATTCCCGCGAGTTCGCCGGAGCGCTCCATGCGTCTGGGCGAAATCCTGATCGCGCGCGGCAAGATCGACGCCGAAGACCTGGAGCGCGCCCTCGAACTGCAACGCGAGCGCGGCGACAAGATCGGCAAGATCTTCGTCGATATGGGGCTGCTGGCGCAGCGCGACATGCTGGCCGCGCTGTCCGACCAGCTTGGCATTCCGCTGGCCGCGGTGGATACCGAGCCGCCCTCGGCGCCGGAGATCGACGGGCTTTCGCACCGCTTCTTGCGCCAGTGCCGTGCCTTTCCCCTGGAGTTGAAGGAGAACGTCCTTACTCTGGCGATGGCCGATCCGCTGGATTTCGAAACCATTGCGGCGGTGCGGTCGTTCTCGGGCCTGGAGATCCGCACGGTGCTGGCCCCGGAACAGGAAATCCTGGACGCCATCGAGCGTAATTACGGTGAGACCGAGCGCCAGACGTTCACTGAAGGCGACGATGACGCCAACGCCAACCTGGAGCACCTGCGCGACATGGCCAGCGAGGCGCCGGTCATCCGCCTGGTGAACGCCATGATCGCCGACGCCATCGAAAAGCGCGCCAGCGATATCCATATCGAGCCCTTCGAGAAAGAGTTCCGCATCCGCTTCCGCGTGGACGGCGTGCTGTTCAATCAGGAACTGCCGCCGCGCGAACTGAAGGCCGCCATCATATCGCGGCTCAAGCTGATGGCCAAGCTGAACATCGCCGAGCGGCGCCTGCCGCAGGATGGCCGCATTAAAATCAAAATCCTGGGCCGCGACGTGGACCTCCGTGTTTCCACCCTGCCCACGCTGTATGGCGAGAGCGTGGTGATGCGCCTGCTGGACCGCTCGGCGGGCGATTTCTACGACCTCCGCCGGCTGGGCTTTGACGACCGCATGCTGGCCCGCATGGAATACTTCACCAGCCTGCCGCACGGCATGTTCCTGGTGACCGGACCCACCGGCAGCGGCAAATCCACCACGCTATACTCCGCGTTGAAGCGCATCAATCTGCCGGACAAGAAGATCATCACNNCAGATGGATGGCATCAACCAGATCCACGTGAATCCGCAGATCGGGCTTACCTTCGCGGCGGGCCTGCGGCATATTATGCGTCAGGATCCGGACGTCATCATGGTAGGTGAAATCCGCGACCGGGAGACGGCCGATATCGCCATTCGCGCGGCGCTCACCGGCCACCTGGTGTTTTCCACCCTGCATACCAACGACGCACCCAGCGCCATTACCCGCCTGATCGAAATGGGCGTGGAGAATTACCTGGTTACATCGTCGCTGGTGGCGGTGCTGGCGCAGCGTCTGGTGCGGGTGATCTGCCCGCACTGCAAGGAACCGGCCGGCAACACGCTCTCGCCCGCCGGCGACATGGTGGAGACGTTCCGCGGCGCGGGGTGCGCGGAATGCCACGGCCGCGGATACACGTCGCGCGTGGGGATCTTCGAAATGATGAATGTGGACGACGAGATCCGCAAGCTGATCATGGCCAACGCCGACGCGTCGGCGATCACCCAGGTAGCGCGCCGCAACGGCATGCGAAATCTGCGGGAAGACGCCTGGCGGAAAATTCAGAGCGGTCTGACCACGGTAGCTGAAGTGCTGCGTGTCACGCAGGAGATCTAGATGAGCTATCGGCTTTCATCTGATTTCTGTCGCGAAACTCACTTCAGATGGCAAGGACCGCTTGCCAACGGGGTGCCCTCTGGGCCGGGCTCGGAAAACGTCGCGATGAACTTGTTACCGAGCCGCGACCGCAAGGGAGCGGTTTCTTGCGTTTCGCGACAGAAACTAGCTATAGAGCCTCGCATAATAGAGTCACGGTCCGGCGGGGCTGAAGCCCCGCGCAGGCTGAAGCCTGCCCCACCCGGGCTGTCACGCAAATCTGCAAGGCTCCTTGGCTGGGTGCCGTGGGTTCACCACAGAGACACAGAGACACAGAGGAAGACGCAAGAAAAGGCATCTTCGGAGATCCCGCTCTAATGGCCACCTTCTTCTTTCGCGCGGTCGCCTCCGACGGCAAAATTCGCAGCGGCAGCCTGGCCGGCGACAGCGAAAGGACCGTCGCCGTCGACCTGCGCAAACAGGGCCTCATCCCGGTCTACGTGGGAGCCGCCCCGAAGAGCGTCTCCTTCGAGTTCAAGATGCCGGTCTTCGGCGCCGGCAGACGCCGCAACGTCCTGTTCTTTACCCAGGAACTTTCCACGCTGCTCAATGCCAGCGTGCCGCTTGACCGCGCTCTCAGCATCACCGCCGAGCTCACCACCAAAGCCTCCTTCCGCACGCTGGTCCTCGACGTTCTGCGCGTGCTCAAGAGCGGCAAAACCCTGGCCGACAGCCTGGCCACTCATCCGGACCACTTTTCCGAGCTATATATCAATATGGTGCGCGCCGGGGAAGCCGCCGGCTCGCTGGCGGTAGTCTTCGAGCGGCTGGCGGAGTTCGAGCGCACGCGCGACGACCTGCGCAACTACATCGTCTCCTCCATGATTTACCCGTCGCTGCTGGCCACCGTCGGCCTGTGCTCCATCCTCATCCTGCTGAATTTCGTGGTGCCGCGATTCGCCAGCATTTTCGAAGGCGGCACCATGAAAGTCCCCCTGCCGGCCCAGATCATGATCGAGGCCAGCTATATCGTGCGAACCTATTGGTGGATGGCCGCCAGTGTTCTGGTTATCCTGTTCACCACCTGGCGGATTTACACTAAGACCGAGGCCGGGCGCATGTGGTGGGACGGCTTGCGTCTGCGCCTCCCGTTGCTGGGCGATGCGCTGCTCAAGGCCGAGACGTCCCGTTTCGCCCGCGCCATGGGGACGCTGGTGGCCAACACCGTGCCGCTGGTGCAATCCCTGAATATCTCCGCCGCCACGCTCAACAACCGGACGCTTTCGGTGGCGCTGGTGGGCGTGGCGCAGGGGGTGAAGCGCGGTGAAGGAATCGCCGTTCCCATGCGCAAAGCCGGCGTTTTTCCGCCGCTGGTGGCGCACCTGCTCACCGTGGGAGAAGAGACCGGCCGGCTGGACCAGATGTTTACACGCATGGCCGACATTTACGAGAATGATACTCGCGATTCCATCCGGAGATTCACTTCGATTTTCGAGCCGGTCGTGATCCTGGTGATGGGCGTGATGGTTGGTGGACTGATTCTCAGTATGCTGCTCGCAATTACGAGCATTAACGATGTGGCGATATGAACACGAATCGACGAAACAGACGAAGGAACCGTGGACAAGCCGGCGTGACGCTGATCGAAATGCTGGTGGTCGTTGTGATCATCGGGCTATTTGTGGCGCTGGTAGCGCCCAACATGTTTAGAAGCGCCGATAAGGCGCGTGTAACCGCGGCGCGCAACCAGATCGAGAATTTGATGACCGCGCTGGGCACTTACAAGCTGGATACCGGGCTCTTCCCTACTACCGAGCAGGGTCTCCAGGCGTTGCGCGTCAAACCGGCCGACTCCACCATGTGGAACGGCCCTTACATGGATAAGGAAATCCCCAAGGATCCATGGGGGCACGATTATATCTACCGCTTCCCCGGGGAGCACGGCGATGGGCCGGACATCACCAGCCTGGGGCAGGACGGACAACCCGGCGGAGAGGGCTTTGCGGCCGACATCGTCAGTTGGAAAAATAACTGACGAGCAGAGCCAAGAACAGTAATGGCCACGGATAAACACGGATGAACACAGATAAAAAAAGACCTTGTTCGATCCGTGTTCATCCGTGTTTATCCGTGGCTAATTTGTTTTGCGAAATCGCGCCATGAGACACGGAACTAACCAGCGCGGCGTCACACTCATCGAGATGATGGTGGTGGTCATCGTCATCGCGTTGATCGTGAGCGTCAGCACGCCTTCCATCACGGCCGGGATCGACGCCGTCCGCCTGGCGACCGCGACCAGTTCCGTGGCGGCCTTCCTGAACTCCGCCTCCAACCGCGCGGAGCGCCGCGAGCGGCCCGTCGAACTGGTCATTTCCGCCAAGGCCCTCCAGTTCGTATCGACGGACGCCGGCTCCGAGCGCGAGTTGACCATGCCGGAAGGAATCGCCATAGAGCCGATTTCCGCGCTCCAATCGCAGGATGCCGAAGGCGTCAGCCGGTGGCTTTTCATGCCGGGAGGCGCGGTGCCCTCGGTCGCCATCCAGCTTACCAACCAACATGGCGGCCGCCGCATCGTGCGGCTCGACCCCATGACCGGCTTTCCGCGCGTGGAAAGCGTCCAGGCAAAGTGAGCGGAAAACGCGGATTCACGCTGCTGGAGATGCTGGTGGCTTCCACCATCATGGCCGTGGCCATTGTGGGGCTGCTTTCCGGCATTGCCGGCGCCACGCGCAATGCCGCCCGCCTGCGCGACTACGATCGCGCCGTGCAATTGGCGCGGCTGCGCATGAATGAAATGCTGGCCGACGCCACCCTCCCACGAGACCAGGTGCTGACCGGGACCTTCGACGGCCTCCTCACCGGGGGCCTGGAAATGGGCTGGCAGGCGCGGATGACCACGGTGGAGATGTCGCCGAGCCCCGCGGCAGGCCAGCCCTGCCTGCAACGCATCGAGCTGCAGATCTGGTGGACGTCGGGCCAGCAGAAGCGCAGCTTCACGCTGGACTCCTTTCGCAGTCACATCCTGATGCCGGAGGATTTATGAGACGCCGCGAGGCTGGTGTCACGCTCATCGAACTGACGGTGGCCGTCACCTTGCTCAGCCTGCTCTCTCTCGGGATGGTGATGGCCATGCGGGTGGGATTGTCGGCGTATGCCAAGACCGAAAGCAAGCTCATGGACAATCGCCGCGTGGCCGGGGCCCAGCGCATCGCGCAACAGGAACTGGAAGGGATGGTGCCGGCGTTCGTGTTATGCGGCAGCGATTCGGGNNCTGCAGCTTTTCGTCATTCCGGGGGAAGAGAACGGCGTTCGCCTGGTGGTCAACGAGTTTCCCTACAACGGACCCCGCGGCGCCGGTCAGTATTGCACCGGCACATTTACTCCCCCGAACACGATTTCCCGGCTGGCGCAGATGATGCCGGCCAGACCCGGTCCCAAGTCGTTTGTATTATCGGACAAGCTGGCCTATTGCCGCTTCTCCTACTACACGCCCTCGGAAGCGCGCGGCGACCCACCCGCCTGGCAGTCAACCTGGGCCTCCAAAGGCTGGCCGCTGGCAGTGCGCATCGAAATGGCCCCTCTCAGCGCCGATCCTTCGCGGCTGCAGCCCCTTACGGTAACGGCTCCCCTGCACATCCACCGCGATCCCGGCAAGGTGTACACCGATGATTACTAAGGGGTCTGCCGATTTGTGCGGTCAGCCCGGAGGTGGTGGGGCAGGCGGTGCTCGCCTGCCCTTGATGCCGTTCGGAGCAGTGGGCCTGGTTAGTTTCTGTCGCGAAACTGCCTTCAAACGGCAAGAACCGCTTGCTGGCGCGCGCGGCTCGGAAAACACTGCGAAGATTCCACGGGACTTGTTACCGAGCCGCGACCGCAAGGGAGCGGTTTCTCGAGTTTCGCGACAGAAACCAGTTAAGCCCGGGCGGGCAGGCGGCGCCGCCTGCCCCACCCCCGAAACGCTCGCATTCCGGGACTGCCGGGGAATCGGACTGAGCCACCGCTCTACACAAACAAATTTAGCCACGGATGAACACCGATGAACACAGATAAGAAAAGCCCTTCTTTTTTGGCCTTTTTATCCGCGTTCATCCGTGTTTATCCGTGGC
>PLRZ01000632.1:0-3425 GCA_003164075.1 Bryobacterales bacterium
CGCTGTGACGAAGGCGGCAATCGGGTGAAAGCTCGCCCCTATACCGTTCGGGCGGCGACCAGCTTCTGCTGTTTCAGCCAGCGCAATCGGCCTTGGTACTCCTGAATGAGCGTGCCGAAACCGGCCCAGTAGTAGCCGAAAACGAAGAGCGCCAGGAAGGGAATCGCGAAGAAATTGAACGTGTCGATGGCGAAGCCGATCATCGCTAGAAAGTACGTGCCCACGGCGATCTCCGCATACGGCAGCCAGCCGCTGCGCCGGCGGTACTTCTTGACTTCCAGATTCATGGGCCGGTCGCCGATGGCGTATTTCGGAGTGCGCGCGAATGCCGTCTCCACTCCGAAAAGAGCCTCCAGCACGGCGCGGGTGTTGATGATGGTCAGCCCCACCCCTACCGCCATCAGCATCGGCAGCAGCAGCACCGACCGCTTCCAGTTCTTGGGGTGAAGCTCGCGCTGCGCAATCACATAGAAAGCCGAAATCGACCAGAACGACGCCGCGATCAGCGGGAAATCGATCAGCGCCATCTCCCACACGCCCATGTAGAATCGTACGATCATGACCGGCAGCATCAGCGCCGAGACCACGATCATCAGCGGGTAGGAAATGTTCGGCGTGAGGTGCAGGAACGCTTCCAGCTTGACGCGCTTGGGGATATCGGCTTTCAGAATGGACGGTAGCAGCTTTTGGGCCACCTGCGTCAAGCCCTTGGCCCAGCGCGATTGCTGCACCTGGAAGCCGTGCATTTCCACGGGCAATTCCGAGGGGCAGTCCAGACCCGGCAGGTACACGAATCGCCAGCCTTTGAGTTGCGCGCGGTAGCTCAGGTCGGAATCTTCGGTGAGCGTGTCGTGCTGCCAGCCGCCGGCATCGGCGATCATGGATTTGCGCAGGATGCCCGCCGTGCCGTTGAAATTGAAGAAGTACCCGGCCGTCGACCGCGCCCCGTGTTCCAGGATAAAATGACCATCCAACAGCATCGCTTCCACTTCGGTGAGGAAGTTATAGTCGCGGTTAATGTAGCTCCAGCGCGTCTGCACCACGCCGACCTTGGGATCGGCGAAATAATTGACGGTTCGCATCAGGAAGTCGGCCGGCGGGCAAAAATCGGCATCGAACACCGCGACCAGTTCTCCGGTCGCGGTCTCCAGGCCTTCCTGCAGCGCACCGGCTTTGAATCCGTGGCGGTTGGTGCGATGGTGGTACTCGATGGGATGGCCGATGGTGCGGTAACGCTCGACCAGCGCTTTGGCGAAGGACGCGGTATCGTCGGTGGAATCGTCCAGTACCTGGATTTGCAGCAACTCTCTGGGATATTCCACTTTCAGCACTTCGTCGATCAGGCGCTCCACCACGTACCGCTCGTTATACAGAGGTAGCTGGATGGTGACCGGCGGGAGGTGTTCGAAGAGTAGACTGGAGGGCTCCTGGGTGGCTTTCTTCCGATGCTTGAAGTACGTGCGGATGACGTCGTAGCGGTGGATGCCGTATACCGATAGGACGATCAAGACGGAGAAGTACGGAATCAGCATGGCCCAGTCGAACCAAGCCATTCGATGGATGCCGGCGAACGGCGTTTCGGCAAACATCCGGGACCATTGGGCCGCCCGGGAATGAGTAGCCAACAGTGCCAGAGGTAGAAGAGATGACATGCTCGGAACCTCCGCTGCCGACATCGGGTATCGCCGCGGAGCAATCGCCTTTTGGACCTGGATCGAACCTAAATAATGGTAGCAAATCTCAAGGGCGGCGGCAGTGCCCCCCTCACAGCGGGTGCTTACACGGTTTCGGGAGGCACGTCTCTGAACGACCGCTCCCTCGCGNNAACATTGAGACGCCATTCTGAGCCGCGCGCGCCAGCAAGCGGTTCTTAACCAAAATCCCGAAACTGTTTAAACGCCCCCTCACGACTCCACCGTCAGGGCGTCGCGCGGCGCTGAGAGAGCGGGATCACGAATTTCAATCCGGTGTGCGTGAGCGAGAAGCTGGCCACTTTGACGTCCTTCAGGTCAGCGGCGCGGCCGGCATGAATGACGTCGCTTTCGCAAATTTTCTCGGCATCCTTGGGATAAATCACCCACAACGCGCCGTCGGGTTTCAACATCGGGGCCAACCTGTTCATTTGCGAGAGCCTCGATTTCCCTTCCACCGCCAGGAAAATCAGGTCCGCGCGGCCGGTCGTCATTTCCACCCGGCTGTTCTCCAGGTCGGCCAGGAAGTCCGCCTCGAAGGCGCCCACCACGCGGACCGCCATCCCGGACTTGACCCCCAGTTTCTGCAGGCGGGATGGCGGGTTGAGGATCTTTTGGGCCCACTTTTCCGCTGCGGCGCCCAGTTCCAGATCCACCGGGCCGCCTTCAAATTCCAGGCGCAGAATGCCGCCCTCGGCCTGCACGCGCTTCATGTCTTTGAACAGCACCTTGAAGCGTTGCGTTCCGCGAAAGAGAACGTGGTCGGTCTCCAGGTACGCCTTGCCCGCCAGAGCCTGCTCCTGGTAACGAATCCTGCACTCGATTTCCTGTCCCATATCAGGCCTCAATGGCGACCGGTTCGCCGAACTTCGCACCCAGGTCGCGCAAATATGTCTCGATGCTGCCAGTGTACCCGAAGAGAAAGCGCGCCATGAAGCGGAAGATCGCATTGTAGATCTCGCCGTCTTCGCGAATGCGCAGTTCCGCGCCGCCGCCCGCGAGCGGCGCGATCTCAAACGTCCATCCGCCCCCGAATGGCAGTCCGGGCTGCGCGATGCGCGTCACCAGGCGTTCGGGAGGTCTGCCTTCCACCATTTCGTAGGTGATTTTCTGGTGGTGAGTATCCTCTTCCCACCAACGTTTGCGGCCATCCTGTTCCGGCAGTTCCCCATAACTCTTCACGCCGGTGCGCCAGTCCGGCGGGCCCGCCAGCACGGCGTATAAGACGTCCGGCGAGACGTGGAAACGAGCTTTGCGGGTGGCGTGATGGTCGCGCGGCAGCATCGCCCCCACGGCCGCCATCACCGCTGCCAGCAGCAGCAATCCACCGCCAATCAGGAATACCCACTTCATGCCGCTCCTCCTCTCGGAATGCGTTGCAACTCGCCCGAAGCGATCGTCTCTTTGGCCGCCTCCGCCAACAGTTCCAGCCCGCGTAGCGCCTCTTGGCGCAGGACCGGCAGCGACGCGCAGCGATGCGGCTTCGAGTTACGACGCCTTTTCCTGCGCGTACACCGCGTACTCTTCGTAGGGCCCTTTGAAATCCTCGATCCGGCCGTTCTCGAAATGCCAGATGCGGGTGGCCACTTCTTCGATCAGGTCGTGATCGTGGGTCACCAGGATCACCGTCCCCTGGTACTTCTGCAGGGCGATGTTGAGAGCGTTGATGGATTCCAGGTCGAGGTGATTGGTAGGCTCGTCCAGCACCAGGAAATTGGGCTTTTGCAGCATCAG
>PLRZ01000632.1:3575-5148 GCA_003164075.1 Bryobacterales bacterium
TGCCCGCGCCGTTGCGGCCCATCAGCGCGATCTTCTCGCCGCGCGAGACGCTGGCCGTGAAACCGTCGATCACCCGTAGCTCGTCATAGCGCTTCGCCAGGCCCTTGATCTCCAGCGGATGGCGGCCGGAGGGACGCTTCATGTCGAAACGGATATAGGGACGTTGGATATTCGATTTCGCCAGTTCCGAGGTCTGCAGGCGCTCCACTTCTTTCTTGCGGGACATCACCTGGCTGGAACGCGTGCCGCCGGAGAAGCGCGCGATGAATTCCTTCAACTGCTCGATCTTTTTTTCGCGCTGCGCGTTGCCGGCTTCAATGCTGGCGCGGACCTGCGTCTTGGCGAGCACCATATCGTCATAGCCGCCGGTGTAGGTGATGACGGTTTCGTAATCGATATCCGCCACGTGGGTGCAGACGCTGTTCAGGAAATGACGGTCGTGCGAAATCGCGATCAGCACGCCGGCGTAGCGGCTGAGATAATCCTGCAGCCAGTGGACCGATTCGAGGTCGAGGTGGTTGGTGGGCTCGTCGAGTAACAAAGCGGGCGGAGCGCCGAAGAGAGCCTGGGCCAGCAGGACGCGCACCTTCTGGCCGCCCTGCAGTTCGCCCATGCGGCGTTCGTGCAGCGCGGAGTCCACGCCCAGGCCGTCCAGCAGCACNNTTGGCGTACAGCGTGTCGCGCTCTTCGAGCGCCTTCCAGAGCGGTGCGTTGCCCATGATCACGGTGTCGATCACGCGGAAGGCGTCGAAGGCGAACTGGTCCTGGCGCAAGACGCCGAATTTCTTGGGGCGGGAAACCGTGCCTTTGGCCGGTTCCAGCTCGCCCGAGAGAATTTTCATCAGGGTCGATTTGCCGGCGCCGTTGGGGCCGGTGATGGCGTAACGCCGTCCCGCGAGAAACGTGCAGGTGACGTCTTCAAACAGAATTCGGGCGCCGAAGCGCATGGAGATGTTTTGGATGGAAAGCAAGGATACCTCTATGATAGCGTATGCCGTTTGCCCGGACGAGGACCGCGCTTCCCTCGCGGGGTGGGGTGGTTAACCGTTGTGGGAATTGGGTCAAGAACCGCCTGCCTTACGTGCGGCCCGGAAACGGGCCGGGCCGAAGCGCAGATCGGGAGCAGAAGAGCGTCGAGGGGCGGGTTTGGCGGTTTGCGGTTCCAAATTCTATGAGGTTTTGCGTTGCGGCGGCGCGGTTTTTGGGGTCGCAGGGGCGGGAGCGGCGGGTTTGCGGCTGGGAGCGGGGGTTGCAGCGGGAGCGGAAGCGGGTTCCGGGTTTTCCGCTTCGGGAGGGGGTGGTGCTTTGGTTTCCTGGGGTTGCGGCGGGGCAACGGGTTCGTTTTTGGCTTCGTTTTGGGGAATGTTGGGGAGTTCGGGACGGAGCCCTTTGAGACGGTCGAAATCTTCGATGGCGCAGCGGTGGAGGCGCTCGGTCTGGGCCTGGTAGCGGAGGAAAATGGGCCAGGTGGGGGAGTCTCGGGTGAGGCGGGAGAAGCCCTTGGCGAGGCAGAAGTTGCGATTCTGGCCGCGGGTGACCTCGAGCGAGTGAGTGAGGACTTCGGAGAGGAGTT
>PLRZ01000632.1:5248-5873 GCA_003164075.1 Bryobacterales bacterium
AGTGCGCGGTCCGGTGGACTTTGCGGCGTTGGCGCGGTTGGCAGCGTTACGGTCGGCTTGGGGCACGGTGGGTTCCTCGCCTTCAGGGTTAGCACGGGGGTGGTTTTGGGTTGGGAAGACGGTGGGGGCGGGCGTTGAGGGGAAAGGGAATAGAGATGGGAGATTCTTGCGACCCTGGAATTTGGGGTGGCGATTCTATGGATCGCGGCGGACTCCAACTACGGCATCACTGGCGCGGGCGGCATGGGCGCGGCGTATCGCGCCACTGGCGCCGAGTTCAACGGCGACGATTCGCCAGCAAGGTGCTGCCCGACGCCGACGCTTCGCCGCTGGCGACGCATGGAGGGCCGGGCCGGTCCCCTGAAAGACGCAAACGGCTCCAGGATTGCGACCGATGCCGCCTCGGGGAGGTGCAGGGGACGGTTTCCCCCGGGATCGGTTAAGCACTCTTTGGGATGCGTTCTGGGGCCGGGTACCGTAACTCTCCCGAAATAAATGCGCCCGTTATCGAGCCGGGCCCGGACTGGGTCCCGCGCGGAGGCGTACTTGGACAGTGCGTCGAGCACGGTGACCAAGCGCAACGGCGAAACACAGCCTAGCCTCTGGACTCCTGATGTCGTGGAAT
>PLRZ01000723.1:0-524 GCA_003164075.1 Bryobacterales bacterium
GAGATTGTACCGTGGGAACGCCGAATTTGGCCCAATTCGCTCAGACGTCCGCACCGAACTCCCTTGCGGTCGCGGCTCGGTATGCTGTCGGCTTCATTCCGAGACGCGACCGCGAGGGAGCGGACTTGCTACGGCACTGCGCCAGACTCAACAATTACCGGGTATTGTGACACGTGGTGCAGCCCCCGCTGGCGTGCATTTTCGCGTGACAGCCCTGGCAGAACACCATTTTCGTAGCGCCCAATTCGTCCGCGACGGCGTCCTGCTCCGCCACCGTCCCGTGACAGTCCTGGCACTTTGCCTGGTTCATCAAATGATACCGATGATCGAAGAATACGAAGTCCGCCAGGCGATACACGCGCACCCACGGGATGGCCTGTTTGGCCGCCGCTAATTCCGCCAGCTTACGGATGGCGGGCTTGTCCCGGGCAATCGAAATATGACACGCCATGCAAGTACTGACCGGCGGCAAGCCCATTTCCGCGCCGAATTTCACCGGGGCGGGATGGCAATCCTGGCACGCC
>PLRZ01000723.1:590-4444 GCA_003164075.1 Bryobacterales bacterium
TTTTTCTCATCGAGCGGCGCGCCTTTGTCGGCCAGAAACTGGATCACCTCGCAGATATCCGCCTGGGTAGCATTAGGGCCGAGCGTGCCCGTTACGGCCGCGTGGACGATGGTATCGCCAGTATCGGTGGCCGCCTTCACGTCCTGGTCGAACTCATAGGCATACTTCACCACGCCCACGTGCCCGCTGCCCGCCGCGGACATCAAAAGCGTAGTGCCATCCTGCGCTTTCAGCTTGGGATCGGCATGGTGTTCGAGGAGCGCCTTCATGATGGCTTCCTGGTTGGCTTTCGCCGCCATCATCAGAGCCGTTTGTTCGCCTGCCGGAGGACGGAAACCGCCGCCCCCGCCGCCGCGACCGCCGCCCGCCGGAGTCTTGGCGGTACGCGCGTCGGGATTCGCGCCCTTCGCCAGCAGCTTGTTCACCAGGTCCAGGCTGCCGGTTTGCGCCGCGGTGTGCAGGGGCGTGATGCCGGCGCGGTCCGCGACATTGGGATCGGCCCCGCGGTCTACCAACACGCCGGCCGCCACGGCGCTCTTGCTGGCCGCCGCTACCGACAATACTTTGGCGCCTTCGGGCAAAGTGTAATTCGGATCCGCGCCGGCCGCGATCAGGCTCTCCACGGACTTGGCGTCGTTCTTCATCGCCGCGAAAACCAACGGCGTGAATCCACTCTTCGATGCAGCCTTCACGTCGGCGCCGGCGGCGATCAATACTTGGACGACATCCGCGTGGCCCTCCGCCGCGGCCCACATCAACGCATTTTGTCCTTTGGCCGGTTCCCCCGCGTTGACGTCGGCGCCGGCGGCGATCAACTCTTTCACCGCCGCGGCGCTGCCGGAATTAGCNNTCATCGCCAGTGGAGCAGGCCAGGGTGAGCGGCGTCTCACCGTATTCGTCGGCGGTATTCACTTTGGCGCCCGCCGCCAGCAGCGCGAGCGCCGACTCGCGGTCGTCCAGATAGGCGGCCCATGCCAGTGCCGTGGCGCCATCGGGTTGCGCCGCGTTGACGTCCGCTTTCGCGCGCAAGAGCAGGGCGAAGTCTTTGCGATCACGCCGCTTCACGGCATCGATCAGGCGGAGATCGGTGGCGGCCAGAGCGACTCCCGCGAAGAGCAGCGCGGCAGCCAGGGTTCGGATGGAGAACGGCAGGCGGCACCGCCTGCCCCACCAAGACAGATCGCCGTTCGGCACCGTTATCACCACCACTTTAAACCTCGGAGAGCAACTGCAATTCGCCGGTGCTGTCGCCGAGCTTCTCGGGAACCGGCACCTTGGCCTTATCCAGCATGGTGAGCAACAGGTTGGTCATGGGCGTTTCCTTGGGGAACACGATGTGACGTCCGCCCTTTACCTGCCCCGCCGCACCGCCCACCAGCGCCAACGGCAAATTGTGATGGGTATGCGCATTGCCGTCGCAGATGCTGCTGCCGTAGAGAATCAGCGAGTGGTCCAGCAAGCTGCCTTCGCCATCGCGCGTGGATTGCAACTTGTCCAGATAATAAGCGAACAATTTCACGTGGTAGGTGTCGATCTGCGTCACCTTCTCGATCTTTTCGGGGTCGTTCTGGTGGTGCGTAATGGAATGATGGCCATCGGAAATCCCGATGTTGCGGTAGCTGCGGTTGCTGCCCTCGCGCCCGATCATGAACGTGATGACGCGCGTCAAATCGGCCTGCAGAGCGATTACCTGCAGATCCATCATGAGCTTGGCGTGCTCTTCGAATTCCGCCGGTACGCCGGCCGGCCGCTCGATCACCGGCATCTTCATGCCGGCGTTCTGCTCTTCCGCTTTCTGAATGCGCCGCTCCACATCGCGGATGGAATCCAGGTATTCCGTGAGCTTGCTGCGATCGCGCGGGCCGAGACTCGTCTCCATGCGGTCGATATCGCCGGTGAGGTAGTCGAGCAGGCTGCCCTGGTCCTTCAGCGCCGCCAGGCGCGCCGCCGGATCGGTGCTGTCGCCATCGCCGAAGAGCCTTTCGAACAAGGCCCGCGGATTCATTTCCATGGGCAGCGGAGTGGTGGGACCGCGCCACGAAATCGTATTGGTATACGCGCAGCTATAGCCGGAGTCGCAACCGCCGGCCAGACTGGGCGAATCCAGGCCCACCTCGAGCGACGCCAGTTGCGTGTTCTTGCCGAGCTCTTTGGCCGCCACCTGGTCGGCCGAAATGCCCGCGTGGATGCCCACGCCTTCGGTCTTCTTGGGGTGCGCGCCGGTGAGCCATGTGGCTCCCGCCCGCGCGTGGTCGCCCGCTCCATCGCCCAACGCGCGTCCGTTGATCTGCGCCAGCCCGGACAGTACCAGCATGCGTTCGCGGAACGGCTCCAGCGCCTTCATGGTGCGCGTGATTTCGAAATTCCCGCCTTCCGTCGCGGGAGTCCACGCGCCCGGAATGATGCCGTTGGGAACGTAGACGAACCCCAGACGCATGGCGGGGGCGGCTGCCGTGCTCTTGGCAGCGCTCAGCGCCGGAACCATGGAATCGAACAGGGGNNATCAATGCCGACATGCGGTAATCGTCTTTCGCGGCCTCCCGCGAAATGGTCCGTACCGCCGGCAGGTCGTAATATTCCAAGCCGCGGCCCAAAGCGTACAGCAAAAGCTTTTCCGTGGCCGTTTCCACAAACTCGTCGCGATGATTGCTCAGGAGAGCTTTCTTCAGCCCCGCCGGACCCGCGAATTTCGACCCGTCGGGCAGCTTGCCGGATGGGTCGATGGTGTTGCCGTCGTCCTTCTCACGCCACTTGCCCACGCCGTCGTAATTCTCCAGCGCAAAGCCCAGCGGATCCATGCGGGAATGGCACGAGGCGCACACCGGATCGGCGCGATGCTGCTCCATCTGTTGGCGCATGGTGAGCGATCTGCCGTCTTTACCGTGCGCGATCAGGTCCGGTACGTTGGCCGGCGGCGGTGGTGGCGGCGTCCCCAGCAGCGTTTCCAGAATCCACTTTCCGCGCTGCACCACCGAAGTGCGATTGGGGTATGAAGTGACCGTCAGCATGCTTCCCTGCCCCAGCAACCCGCCGCGGTTGGGGTCCGTCAAGGTCACTTTTCGGAACTGCGGTCCGTACACGTTGGGAACGCCGTAATGCTCCGCCAGCCGCTGATTGAGGAAGGTGTAATCGGCGTCCAGCAGTTCCAGCAGGCTGTGGTCCTGGCGCAATATATTCTGGAAGAACAGCGACGTTTCCGTACGGAAGGACTGCTTCAAGGTCTCGTCGAATTCCGGAAACACGTCGGGATCCGGTTTGGACAGTTCCAGATTGCGCAGATACAACCACTGCCCCGCGAAATTATCCACCAGGGCCTGCGACCGCGGATCGTCCAGCATGCGCCGCACCTGCTGTTCGAGCACCACCGGATCGCTTAGCTTGCCCTGCTCGGCGAGCGACAGCAACCGGTCGTCGGGAATGCCGCTCCACAGGAAAAAGGAAAGCCGCGAGGCCAGTGCGTTGTCGGTCACGCGGTATACCGAGCCCGGTGCGGAGCCCTTCGGATCGCGCTCCACGCGGAACAAGAAGTCGGGCGACGCCAGCATGGCGGTGAGAGCCTTTTCGATGCCGTGGTCGAAATCGCCTTCGGCGCGGCCGCGTTCGTAAAATGCCAGCAGCGGTTTGATGTCGGCGTCGGTAACGCTACGGCGAAATGCCCGCCGGGCCAGTTTCGTCAGGATGGTACGCGCGCATGGCGCTTCCTCGGCGGCGTTTGTGGGCCGGCACGCGAAAATCAGTTGGCGGCTGGGAGTATTGCCGCGCCCGGTCACATTGTAAGGGCCGGAGATCACCATGCCAGCCACCTGCGGCGCGCCCGCGCCCGATACCTGGAAGAGCTTCACGCGAGCGCCATC
>PLRZ01000377.1:0-5358 GCA_003164075.1 Bryobacterales bacterium
GGCAGCGTGCCGCGGATCCAGATAAACGCAAACAGGATGCCGCCCGTCTTGGCGCAGAACCAGAACAGCGGCAGCAGCCAGGCCTGTACCACAGGCAGCAGGAAAACCGCCGCGCAGATCAGGAAAATCACACCGACCACCGGCAGCGTTAACTCGTCGCGGCGACGCGCCGAGTTGATCCCGTGATACAGCGCGATCAGGCCGGCGACCGCGAAAATCGCCACCGGCACAAAACTCGAACCGTACTTTGCCGGCCACGGCGCGATCCAACCGCCCAGAAACAGCAGCGTCGCCATGCAGCTTACGGTGATCATGTTGGCGTACTCGGCCATGAAAAACGACGCGAACTTCATGCTGCTGTATTCGGTGTGGAAGCCGGCCACCAGTTCGTTTTCGGCCTCCGGCAGGTCGAACGGCACGCGGTTGGTCTCGGCGAAACCCGCGATCATGAAAATGAGAAAGCTGAAAATTTGCGGAAACGGCCCGTGAAGAATATTCCAGGTCCAGATGCCGCCGGCCTGCTTGTCCACCAACTCGCGCAGATTCAAGGTATTCGAAATCAGCAGCGGCGCGGCGATGGCCAGCGACAGGGGCAACTCGTAACTAATCATCTGCGCCGAGCTTCGCAGTCCGCCCAACAGCGAGTATTTGTTATTCGACGACCAGCCGGCCAGCGCGATGCCGTACACTCCCATCGACGACACCGCCAGCACGAACAGCACCCCGATATTCAGGTTGGTGAGCTGCATGTACGTGTCGTAGCCGGCCACGGTGATTTTCGGCCCGAAGGGGATCACCGAGATCGACAGCAGCGCCATGGTGATGGCCAGGAACGGCGCCAGAATGAACAGCGGCTTGTTGACGTGCGGCGGAATCAGGTCCTCTTTGGTGACCAGTTTGATGACGTCGGCTAATGGTTGGAGCAGTCCGTGCGGACCCACCCGATAGGGACCGGGGCGGACCTGAATATGCGCGATCACCTTGCGCTCCACCCATTGCAGATAGGCGAGCACGGTCATGAGGACGGCGAAGACCACCACGACTTTGATTACGCTGATGACGATGAAAGCATCCACGCTCGGCAAGTGCATTTAGCGATCCGCCCGATTATCGGCTCGATTTTCAACCACGGAATGCAGAACCTTAGAATACCGCCCGAGGGTTCCCGAGGCGAATAGCCCGTTGTGGTCGGAATGCACCAGGGCGGGCAGGTTCTCCACGGAAATCCGGCCGTTCACCGGCATCGTCTGTGCCGCTCCGCCAGTCGCCAGCGCCGCCAGGGGCACCTGGTAACCGTGGACGTTTTTGCGAATTTCTTCCAGTATAGTATCCGGCAGCCACGGGCCCAGGGTCGCCGCCGCGCCCATTTCGCGGGCGATGAAGCCCATGATTTCGAGATCGGGCTTGGCGCCCATGGTGTTGATGGCGCGCTTGAGGCGTTGGACTTCGCCGGTGACGTTGGTAATGGTGCCGTTCTTCTCGTAGGCGCAGGCAGCGGGGAGGACCACGTCGGCCAGTTGGGCGGTCTCCGTGAGGAACATGTCCTGGACCACGAGGAAAGTACCGGGCCCCGACAGTTGCAGCACTGTAGGTGGAAGTCGCGACGATATACTCTTGGACGGGTTGGCGCCGACTACCCAGAGCACATTCAGATTGCCCTCGATCATCTCATCGACGTGCAGGCCAGGCTGGCCCGACGGTTTGTAGCCGGGCAGCAACTCGGGCACCAGCCCCATGTCGATGGCGCCGCGCGAATTGGAGTAATCCACCAGCGGAATGTATTGTACCGGGATTCCCAGCGATGCACCGAATGCCACCAGCTTGCGGATATCCTCGCCACGGTAGGAGTCGTCAAACAGAATTACCAGCTCCGGCTCCTTCACCAGCTTTTCGCGCAACGATTCGTAATCGCGCCCGCGCACCACGGCGGTGGCGTACTTATCCTCGCGGACCGGGCATTGAGTCACGGCGTAGATGTGCGCCTGGTGATGCCGGTAGTTGGCGCGCATCTGGTTGGAGAGCAGGGGATGCTCCAGCGCCAGGTCGGCGCCCAGTACCAGGAAAGCCTTGCGCCCGTAAAGGTCGGCCACAGTGGCCAGCTTGCCTTGCCCCGTCGCGCTCAGGGCGTCGAGCAGGGTCACCACGTCGCCGGTACGGTGATGGTCGATATTATTGGTGCGCAGCACTTCGCGCGCGAATTTCTGCAGGTAGAAATTCTCTTCGTTGGTGGTGTGGTTGGAGCCGATCACGCCGAACGTGCCGCCATCGGCGATATTCTGCGTGAATTTCCGCGCCACGGCGGTGAGCGCTTCGCTCCAGGAGACCTCTTCCAGCTTGCCGTTCTTGCGGACCAGGGGAGCCTGCAAACGGTCGGGATGATCGTAGAAATCGAAGCCGTAGCGGCCCTTGACGCACAGGAATTCGCCGTTGATCCCCGAACGGTCGCGATTGTTGCCGCGGATGATGCGGTCGTTGCGCGTGCCGAGCGTCGTCTTGCAGCCATCGGCGCAGTGGGTGCAGATGGTGCCCACGTGGGTCATTTCCCAGGGGCGGGTTTTATAGCGATAGGCGCCGCTGGTGAGCGCGCCCACGGGACAGATGTCGATGCAGGCGCCGCACTCGTCGCACTCCAGGTGATCGCCGTCGTTGGGAGCGATCTCCGTGACCACGCCGCGATTGATCACCCCCAGCGCATTCACGCCCATGCCTTCATTGCAGACGCGCACGCAGCGGAAGCAGAGAATGCAGCGCGGCGCATCGAAGAAGACCACCGGGGAAAACTGCTTTTCGGGCGTGTGGACCTTGGTTTCGGTGTAGCGGCTCTCGCCCGCGCCGTAGCGGAAGGCCATGTCCTGCAGTTCGCACTCGCCGCCCTTGTCGCACACCGGGCAATCCAGCGGATGGTTGGTGAGCAGGAATTCGAGCATGTACTTGCGCGAGGTTGCCACTTGCGGAGTGTCGGTGCGGACCACCATGCCCTCGGCCACGGGAAGCGTGCAGGCCGTCATGAGCTTGGGCATCTTCTCCACTTCCACCAGGCACATGCGGCAGGCCGCCGCCAGCGACAGCCCCTCGTAGTAGCAGAACGCCGGAATCTCGATGCCCACCGTTTTGGCGGCGTCGATCACCAGGGTTCCGGGCGGTGCGGTCACCGCCTTGCCGTCAATCGTCAGTTTTACCGGGTCTGCCATTACACTGTCACCATTTCAAACCCGACGTGGCGCAGGCACTCATGCCTGCAGCGTCGGCACTCATGCCGACGCACGCTCGCCGCACCTGACAAGGGTCGAGACGAGTCTCGACCCGGCAGCCTGAGAGGCTGCGCCACGTCATGACCTGCCTTCATGCTGTCACCATCTCGTGCTCATAGGGGCACGGTTTGCCGTTCAGATGATCTTCGAATTCACTTCGGAACTTCTCCACAATGGAGATGGTCGGCATGGCCGCGGCATCCCCCAGCGGACAGAAAGTGCGGCCCAGCATATTCTTGGCGATGTCGCCGATGAGGTTGATATCGCCGCGCGTGCCGCCGCCCTGGTGGAAACGCTCCAGAATTTTCTTCAGCCAGGTGGTGCCTTCGCGGCACGGGATGCACCAGCCGCAACTTTCGTGGGCGTAGAAGCGCATGATGCGTAGCGCCGCTTTCACCATGCAGGTGTGGTCGTCCATGATAATGACACCGCCCGACCCCAGCATAGTCTTGCGCGAGCTCATGGAGTCGTAATCCATGGTGGCGCCTTCNNAGCTTGCGCCCCAGGCGAATGCCGCCGCCCACTTCCTCGATCATCTGCTTCACCGGGAAGCCGAGCTTCAGTTCGTACACGCCGGGCTTGTTGATGTGGCCCGTGAGGCAGGTCATTTTGGTGCCGCCGGCCTTGGGTACGCCCAGGGCCGCGTAGGCCGCGCCGCCATCGCGGAGGATCGCCGGCGCGGCGCAATAGGTCTCCACGTTGTTCAGCACGGTGGGGCATTGAAACGCGCCGACTACTGCCGGAAACGGCGGCCGGATGCGCGGAATTCCGCGCTTGCCTTCGAGCGATTCCAGTAGCGCCGATTCTTCGCCGCACTCGTATGCGCCCGCGCCGGTGTGGGTGTAAAGCTCGAAATCGAAGCCCGTGCCCTGAATATTCTTGCCCAGCCAGCCCTTCTCATAGGCCTCGGCAATGGCCTTCTCCATGATCTCGATGAGGTAGCGATATTCGCCGCGAATGTAGATGTAGCCGGCGTGCGCGTCCACCGCGAGCCCGGCGATCAGCACGCCTTCGATCAACTGGTGCGGATCGTTTTCCATCAGCACGCGGTCTTTGCAGGTGCCCGGCTCGCTCTCATCGCCGTTGACCACGATGTATTTGGGCTTGGGCGAGGTGCGCGGCACGAAGCTCCACTTCATCCCCGCGGGAAATCCGGCCCCACCGCGCCCGCGGAGGTTGGAGATTTTCATCTCCTCGATAATCTGCTCGGGCTTCATGCCGGCGGCCTTGCGGAAGGCCTGGTAGCCTTCGGTGGCAAGGTAGGTGTCGATGGATGCCGAGTTGGGCATCCCGAAGCGGCGCGTGAGCACCTTAGTCTCGAGCGGGCTGGGTTCGTTGTACAGCATGGGCTATTTTTCCTTCAGGCCGTCCAGCAACTGGTCCAGCTTTTCAGGCGTTACAAAGTGATGAAAATCGTAGTTGACCTGGATGGCCGGCGCCCAGGAGCAGGCGCCCATGCACTCCACCTCTTCAAGCGAAATCTGGCCGTCGGCAGTGACTCCCTTGTGGCCGATGCCGAGCTTCTTGCAGGCATGTTCGTAAAGCTTGTCGCCGTCATGGAGCAGGCAACTGATATTGGTGCAGACCTGCACATGGTACTTCCCCAGCGGCTTGCGGTGCAGCATGGAGTAGTACGACATCACCTCATTGACCTGCATCGGGGAGACGCCCACGCGCCGGGCCACCTCGTCGATCAGTTCGTCGGAAACGCACCCGATCTCATCCTGTGCGTAGAGCAGCATCGGAATCATCGCCGAGCGCTGCCGGCCCGCCGGATAGCTCTTCAGGAGCTTGTCAAACCTGGCTTCCAGTTCTGGTGAAAAGGTCATCGGTCCGTGTCGCCCAACACAAAATCCATGCTTCCAATGGAAGCGATCACATCTGCGATCAGCGCGCCCATAATCAGGGTCGGCGTGCATTGCAGGTTGCCGAAACTCGGGGTCCGCATGTGGACCCGGTAGGGGTGCGTGGTCCCGTCGCTCACCACGTAGTAGCCCAACTCTCCGCGCGGCGATTCGACTATCTGGTAGACTTCGCCTTCGGGCACGCGGAAGCCCTCGGTCACAATTTTGAAATGGTAGATGAGGGCCTCCATCTGGGTCTTCAT
>PLRZ01000377.1:5399-5530 GCA_003164075.1 Bryobacterales bacterium
ACTTCGAAATCGAACTTTTCGTAGCTCGAATACGGCTCGTCTTTGCGGGCGTCGATTTTCAGGCCGGCGGCGCGCAGCATGGGGCCGGTGACGCCCAGGTCGAGCATATCTTCCATCGAAATGACGCCGAT
>PLRZ01000548.1 GCA_003164075.1 Bryobacterales bacterium
CCGAGCGTTTTCGCGGCTCCGAGGACTACGTGAAGGCCGGCCAACAATTCTACCTGCCGTACTTCGAAGGCTGCCGGAACGTGCTTGACATCGGCTGCGGGCGCGGCGAATTTCTGAAAATGATGCAGGATGCCGGCGTTCCGGCGCGCGGCGTGGAACTCAGTGCGGAATCGGTGGCGGTCTGCCGGGCGCAGGGGCTGGATGCGGAAATCGCGGACGTCTACCCGTACCTGGCCGGGCTGCCGGAAGGCGCGCTGGACGGCGTTTTCTGCTCGCAAGTGGTGGAGCACCTGCCACCCGACCGGCTGCCCGAACTGATTCGCCTGTGCGCCAGCCGTTTGGCGCCGGGGGGCGTGATTGCCATCGAAACGCCCAATCCGGAATGCCTGGCGATCTTCGCGACACACTTTTATCTCGACCCCACGCACACGCGCCCGGTGCCGCATCCACTGCTGATTTTCTACCTGGAGGAATCTGGCGTGGGGGATATCGAAGTGCGCCGGCTATCGCCCGCGAGGGAGTCGATGCCCGCGCTGAATTCGCTGCCGGAAGATTTCCGGGAGGCGTTTTTTGGTGCTCTGGACTATGCGGTGATCGGAAGGAAGTTGTAAAAGAGGCACAGAGAAAACCTAAGAAAAGCTACAGGATGGGGACGCCGTCGCCTCGTCTTCCTCGGGCTGGCTAGTTTCTGTCGCGAAACTCAAGAAACCGCTCCCTTGCGGTCGCGGCTCGGTAACGCAGCGATGATTCCACGGGACTTGTTACTGAGCCGCGACCNNAGTTTCATGACAGAAACTAGCTAGACGCAGAGGTCTTGGAGAGCGCAGAGAACTACAACGCATCTTGAACCGATGCTGCACGCTCGCTTTGCGGCAGGTGTCGATCCCCTCTGTCGATTTCAGATAAACTGATCTTGTAGCAGTTTTCAGATCGGAGCCCGAATGACCGATACCAGACGCAGTTTCTTGCAGTCGACGGCCGCCATCGCCGCCGGAATGGGAGGCGCCGCCGCGTTGCTGGCGCAGGCTCCCCGGCCTGCTTCCGAACTCCAGGTCCCCAAAATGAAGTTCGGCAAGTACCAGGTCAGCCGGCTGATCGCCGGATGCAATCCCTTCTACGGATTCAGCCACTTCAATCAGATCCTGGGAACCGTGATGCGCGAGTATTACACGCCGGAACGCGTCCGCGACGTGCTCCATCAGTGCAATCGCTTCGGCATCAACACCTTCAACTGCTACCCCGGGGGCCGCAGGCCGGCCGATTTCGACGCTTTTCTGGCCGAAGGCGGCCAAATGAACGTCATCGCGCAGGGCATGGGCGATCCCGTGGAAGAAATCAAAGCCTTCAAGCCCATGGCCATCTATCGCCAGGGGGAAGTCACCGACAGGGCTTACCAGGACGATCAAATGGACACCGTGAAGGAATGGTGTAAGAAGGTCCGCGGCATGGGCTCCATGGTCGGCGTCGGGACGCACAAGCCGGAAGTCATTGCGCTCATTGAGGAACAGGGTTGGGACGTGGATTTCTACGCCGGCTGCGTCTACAACCGCACCCGCACCTCGGACGAATGGAAAAAAGTTCTGGGCGGCGAACTGGTGGAGATGCAGGGCGATTGCTACCTGCAAAGCGATCCGCCGCGCATGTATAAAGTGATGCGGGCCACCTCCAAACCCTGCTTCGCGTTCAAAATCCTGGCCGCCGGCCGCGTGAACAATGTGGAGCAGGCTTTCCGCACGGCCTACGAGAGCATCAAGCCGACCGATGGCGTGTTCGTCGGTCTGTTCCCCAGAACGAAGGACGAAGTCCGCGAGAATGCCGAGCGTGTGCACCGGCTTCTGGCGGGCGCCTGAGGTGCGCCGCCGCACGATTCTGGCAGCCGGAGCCTCGGTTGCCGTCGCCGGCTCGTTGATCGGCCTGACGCGCGGGCGCGCGGCCGGCCCGTGGCGATTCTTTACCCCGCCCGAAGCCCGCACGGTGGACGCCATCTGCGAGCAGTTCATCCCTGGCGACCGCGATCCGGGTGCAAAATTCGCCGGCGTGGTCAACTATATCGATATTCAACTCACCAGAGCCTTCCGCAAGCACCGGCAGGCCTATCGAAAGGGTCTCGCCGAGGTGGATTCCGCGAGCCTCGCGAAATTCGGCAAGCCGTTCGCCGATCTGCCGCCCGACCGGCAGAGCGACGTGTTGCGCGGGATCGAAGCCAATTCTAAAGCCTTCTTCGAACTCATCCTGGCCCACACCTGTCAGGGTTTCTATGGCGACCCGCGCCACGGCGGCAACCGCCACATGGTGAGTTGGAAGATGGTCGGCCTGCCGTACCCGCCGGTGCGCGGGCGGCAGCACTACGAGGGCGCATGACGCTGAGACACGTTAATGCCGTGATCGTGGGCGCCGGAGCGGGCGGCGGCATGGTGGCCAAAGAGCTTGCCACCGCGGGCCTGAGCGTGGTTCTGCTGGAGCGCGGGAAGTGGTATTCCGCCGCCGATTGCCGTAAGGACGACCTGTACAACCAGCGCACGTCGGTGCTCGGCGCCAAGTTCGGCCCCGACGAGGAGCGCAATCCGCGCGTGCTGGTGGACGCTCGGGGCCGCGAGACCATCGTCCCTCCGAGCGATGGCGCGTACAGCAACAACGCGGCCTGCGTGGGCGGCGGCACGTTCAGTTATGGCGCGCAAGCCTGGCGGTACCTGGAGAAGGATTTCCGCATGCGCTCCACGTATGGCGCCGTCGAAGGCAGCACGCTGGAGGATTGGCCCATCGGCTACCAGGACCTGGAGCCCTTCTATGAGAAGGTGGAATGGGAAATGGGCGTCTCGGGCGACGACACCGGTAACATCTTCAAAGCCCCGCGCCGCAAGCCGCTTCCCATGCCGCCGCTTCCGCCGGGCAAGGAACACCAGATCCTCCAACCGGCCGCCAGCCGCCTGGGGCTGCACCCGTTCCACATTCCCATGCTGCGGAATTCCGTCCCGTACAACGGTCGCCGGTCCTGCATGCGATGCCGCTGGTGCGTGGGGTTCGCCTGCGAGGTGAACGCGCGCACAGGCACCCACAACACCGTCATCCCCACGGCTCTCGCCACCGGTAATTGCGAACTCCGGACCGGGTGCATGACCCGTGAAATCCTGCTGGACAGCGCCGGCAAAGCCACGGGCGTCGCCTACTTCGATGCCGACAACCGCCTTCAGCGGCAGACGGCCGACTTAGTGATCGTCAGCGCCGGCGCGGTGGAATCCGCCCGCCTGCTTTTGAACACCCGCCACCGGCTGTTCCCCAACGGCCTGGGAAATCGCCACGACTGGGTGGGGCGAAATTTGCAGGGCCACTCCTATTCCGGCGCCAACGGCCTGTTCGACCACGACACCTTTGACGATGTGGGCCCCGGCGCTTCCATCGCCATCTGCGATTACAACCACGGCAACCCCGGATTGGCCGGCGGCGGTATGCTGGCCAATGAGTTCATCCGGCTGCCCTACCATTTCGCGACGGCTATGCCGCCCTGGGTGCCGCGCTGGGGGCTGGAGCAAAAGGAGTTCATCCGCAATTATTACAAGCGCACCGTGGTCATCTTCGGTCCGGTGCAGGAAATCCCGGTGTTCGACGCGCGGGTGCAGGTGGATCCGAAGGTGAAGGATGCCTGGGGCATTCCGGTGGCGCGTCTCTCCGGCGGCCGCCATCCGCACACCGTCGAGATCGGCCGATTTCTGGCCGGTAAAGCCGAAGCGTGGTTGAAGGAAGCCGGCGCGATGCGAACCTGGACGCGGATTCCGGGCCGGTCGCTCAGTGGCGGCCAGCACCAGGCCGGCACCTGCCGCATGGGTAACGACCCGAAGTTGTCGGTGGTGAACCGCGATTGCCAGCTTCACGAGGTGGACAACATTTACGTGATCGACGCCAGCGTGCACGTGACCAACGGCGGGTTTAACCCGGCCCTCACCATCCTGGCGAACGCTTACCGCGCTTCTTCCAACCTGCTGCGCGCCTGGAAGGGATCGAAGGTGACGTCGTGAGGAACGCGGTCAAGTGGACTCTCGGAGCGGGCGTGGTGGCCGCGGCGGTGCTGGTTTCGGTGCCGGCGGCGAGCTTCTATTTCGAAACCGGCAACGGCCGGCGCTGCACCAGTTGTCACGAGATGCAACCGCTCTACGATAAATGGGCGGGCTCCAGCCATCGCGGCATTGCCTGCGGGAAATGTCATGGCGATGCATTTACTACCGACGTGTCATTCCACGTGACCAACGCCCAGCGCGCCTATGCGCACCTGCGTGGCGACTTGCCGGAGCAGATCGGGTTCCCCAACCGCCAGGCGCTGGCCATGACGGAGGAGTGTCAGAGCTGCCATCGCCAGGAGTACGCCGCGTGGCAGGCCGGGCCGCACAGCGCCAGTTACGCGCGCATCTTTCTCGACAAGAAATACAACGCCGAAAACATGCTGATGGACGATTGCCTGC
>PLRZ01000652.1:0-11899 GCA_003164075.1 Bryobacterales bacterium
GTTGTCGAGCTTGTTATCGGAAAACCTGATTTTGGGGATGGGAGACGGGGCCTTTTGGGCCAGCGCCAGCCCCAATCCCATGGCGGCCAACGCAGTCGCGGCGAAAAGCTTCACGGAACCTCCTGACTGAATCTTTTTAGCACAGTTCACTTTGCGCCACCCTCGCCTTCGAGCGGCAGGGGCGGTGTGACGCATATTCGTCTGGCGGCGGCACCAGCGCGGGGACACGAGTGAACGCCGCTTTTCGGGACTATACTCTTGGAAGCGATGTCCGATCCGAAACCGCTCTACAGCGTCCATCCCGGTGTACTGATGACGCAGAAGTGGGTCTCCACCCTCAAGGATAAGACCGGGCGTTCGCTGGACGAGTGGCTGGAGGTGGTGAAGCAGTCCGGGCCGAAGACCGAAAAGCAGCGGATTGAATGGCTCAAGCAGGAATTCAAGCTGGGCACCAACTCGGCCTGGTGGATCGCCGAGCGCGCTGGCGGAAAGGCCGCCGAGACTGACGATCCCGAGGCCTATTTGCGCGTGGCGGAACAATATGTGGAGCAGATGTATAGCGGCCGCAAGGCTGTCTTACGGCCGCTGTATGACAAGCTGCTGGCGTTAGGTCTGAGTATGGGTAAGGATGCCAAGGCATGCCCGTGCGAGACGATGGTGCCGCTCTATCGCCGGCACGTTTTCGCGCAAATCAAACCCACTACGCAGACCCGCATCGACATGGGTTTCGCCCTGGGGGCGCTGAAAGCCGAAGGGCGGCTGGTGGAAACCGGCGGGTTCGCCAGGAAGGACCGCATCACCCACCGCATTCCCGTTTCGGTGCCGACCGACATCGATAACGAAGTGAAGCGCTGGCTGAGGGTGGCCTACGAGGCGGACGCGGAGTAAGGCGGCTTCAAGGCAAAAACATTAATGGCCACGGATGAACACGGATGAACACAGATAAAAGATAAGAAAGACCTTGTTTTATCCGTGTTTATCCGCGTTCATCCGTGGCTAAACTTGCTTTTGCCATTATCTCGGCGCTCTTGGGTGTCTGCCTGCAGAGGAGTTCCACTCGGGACCGATTTATTTACAATTGAGGACAGGAACATGCCCTCATCACACCCCAAACTCCGGAACATCTGCCTGGCGCTCCTCGTAGCGCTGCTGGCGATTGTTTCACCGGGCCTTCGCGCGGCCACGCCGGCGGATATCGAAAAGAAGATCGACGCGTTGATTGCCAGGATGTCGCTCGAGGAAAAGCTCGGGCAAATGTCGCAGGCCAGCTTCGGCGCTTTTACCGACAAGACCAGGGAGGAGATCCGCCAGGGCCGGTGGGGCTCGCTCTACGGCGGCGGCACGCCGGCGCAAAAGGCCGAAGCGCAACGCATCGCCCTCAAGGAAAGCCGTTTGGGCATTCCCTTGATCTTCGCCCAGGATGTGATCCACGGGCACACCACCACCTTCCCGATTCCCCTCGGGCAATCCGCCAGTTGGGACCCGGAACTGGTCCGCCAGGCGGCGCGCGTGGCGGCTCGCGAATCGGCCGCCGCGGGCATCCACTGGACGTTCTCGCCCATGATGGATATCGCTCGCGATCCCCGTTGGGGGCGCATCGCCGAGGGATTCGGCGAGGATCCGCAACTGGCGTCGCAGATGGCCGCGGCGATGGTGCGGGGCTACCAGGGCGATTCGCTGGACGCCGCGGACTCCATCGCGGCGTGCGCCAAGCACTATGTCGGCTACGGCGCCACCGAAGGGGGCCGCGACTACAACACCACGTGGATCCCCGAAAACCTGCTGCGCGACGTCTACCTGGCGCCGTTCCAGGCGGCCCGCGAGGCCGGCATCGCCACGTACATGTCGGCTTTCAACAACCTCAACGGAGTGCCCGCCAGCGCCAACCAGTTCACTCTCCGGCAAGTGCTGCGCGATGAGTGGAAGTTCGATGGATTCGTGGTCAGCGACTACACCGCGATCGCGGAGTTGATCCCCCATGGCTACGCCGCCGACGCGGCGGACGCCGCACTGAAGGGCATCCGCGGCGGAGTGGATATGGAAATGGTCAGCACCACCTATTGGGACCACGGCAAGGCGCTGGTGGCCGATAAGCAGCTCGATCCGAAACTGCTGGACGAGTCCGTGCGCGAAATCCTGCGGATCAAGTTCCGTCTGGGATTGTTCGACGCCAAAGGGCAATTCACGCCTGCTGCCGCAGCGCCGTCCAGCGCCTCCGCTCTTGAGACTGCCAGGAAACTGGCCGGCGAGAGCCTGGTGCTGCTGAAGAACCAGAACGGCGCCCTGCCGCTGGCGCAATCCATCGGCAAGGTCGCGGTCATCGGACCGCTGGCCGATAGTGCCCGCGACCAGTTGGGCACCTGGGCACTCGGCCCGGCCACCACGGTCCGCACTCCCCTGGCCGCATTGCGCGAAGCCTTGGGTGCCGAGCGCGTGGTGTATGCGCAGGGGTTGAAAAACAGTCGCGACGAGAGCCACGACGGCTTTGCCGCGGCCGTGGAAGCGGCTCGCGGGGCCGACGCCGTACTGCTATTTCTGGGAGAAGAAGCCAGCCTTTCCGGCGAGGCCTCCGCGCGTGCCTACCTCGATCTGCCAGGCGCCCAGGAGGCCCTGGTGAACGAGGTGGCGCAGGCGGGCAAGCCGTCTGTCGTGGTGGTCATGGCGGGACGGCCGCTGACTTTTCACAACGTCGCGGCGAAGGCCGGCGCGGTATTGTATGCCTGGCACCCGGGCACCATGGGCGGCCCGGCCATCGCCGACGCGATTCTGGGCAAGACGGTGCCATCCGGAAAGCTGCCGGTCACGTTCCCGCGGACCGTGGGGCAGGTGCCGATTTATTACAACCACCTGAATACCGGCCGGCCTTCCGCGGAAACCGGTCCCGAGGCCAGCAATAAGTTCACCTCGAAATATCTGGACGTGAGCTTTACGCCGGAGTATCCGTTCGGCTTCGGGCTCTCCTACACCAAATTCGAATACGGCAACCTGCACGTTTCCGCGCCCCGAATGCGCGTGGGAGGCAGCTTGACGGTTTCGGCGGAGGTGGCCAATACGGGAACCGTGGAGGCCGACGAGACAGTCCAACTGTACATTCGCCAGATGGCCGCCAGCTTGGCGCAGCCGGTGCGCGAACTGAAGGATTTCCGCCGCGTGCATCTCAAGCCCGGAGAGAAGCAGACCGTGGAATTCACGCTGAAAAGCAGCGCTCTGGCATTTCACAAAGGAGCGCAACTGGTGACCGAGCCCGGCACGTTCCAGGTCTGGATCGCCCCGGATTCGTCCGCGGGATCGCAGGGACAGTTCGTGTTAGTGCCGTAGCGGGGCCAAGTGGGGCTGAAGCGGGTGCCGCGCAAACACAGGCTGTTTTGGGCAAGAAATTGCTTGTCTAACTCCAACGCTAACCGAACCACATCCGGGAATCTGAGATCAGCGGGACAGGCCGGAGCAGTCAGGCAGGCTTCTACGCGACCCGGTTCTTTTCACGCCGTCTCTTCGGTTTCCGTTCCTACTTTACGAATGCCTGTTTCGGGGCGATCGGGAGAATCCCAACGTCTCTACGGCGCTGGCGAACGGTTCCCCGCCCGGCGTTGCCGGGCACGCCGGGAGGTGGCAGCGGTGGTTTCACGGGACGATCTTGTTTCGGTCTCTTCGGTTCGACAGGTGCTCGCATAGGCTATTGGCGACGGTCTCTCCGATCTGTACGGGAACAGCATTGCCGATCAATCTTCCGAGCACGCTAAATCGCACTTTCTCCCCATCTCGAAGGAAGCGGTAAGAACCGGGGAATGTCTGAAGTATGGCGGCCTCCCTCAAGGTTATGGCGCGGTCCTGTTCGGGATGACCGAAACGCCCATTACCGTAACCGAAGCACTGGGTCGTGATCGTTGGCGCGGGGGCATCCCACTCCATCCGCCCGTACACGCCGGGGTAGGTTTCGCCGGAGTTCTTTCTGTGGCATTTGGCTACAAGAGCCAAATGCCAATCACGCCAAGTTCCGCCAGGTCTTGAAGCTCTAATGCGCTTCAAGTTCAACGTGCTCAGCCGGCACGCTGAATGGAGCGAATCAGTGGGGTCGGATTCTCCGGCCTGAAGTGGCTTCAAACGAGAAATCGCCTTACGGACCGTCAACTCGTGTGCCTGCTCGTCAATAGGCGCGATTGGCGGGGTCAGTTGGATAGGACCCAATCGGGAAGCCAGGAGAACCAAACGTTTTCTAGTCTGTGGCACGTTGTACCTAATGCAATCGATAACGTCCCACCACACCTCATACTCGCTCAGAGACGAAATAAAGTCGGCAAAAACCTCATGATCGACTAGTTGCGGAACATTCTCCATGGTAACGAAATCAGGGCGAGACTCCTTAACCAAGCGCCCGAAATCCGCAACAAGGCCCCACTTTTTCTTGCTGTTGGGTTGCCTCCCCTTCCGTCGTCCGTAAGTTGAAAACGGTTGGCAAGGCGCGCAGCCCGCCAAAAGGCTATGTGGCTCGCTCGCCCAAAGAGAACGCAGTTGGTCGCCGGAAACCTTCCGAACGTCCAATTCAAGAAAGTGCGATTCGTTGTTCGCCTCATACGGGAAACGGCATTCAGGGTCGACGTCAATCCCGGCAACGACCCGAACTCCTCCCCTGGCAAGCCCGTGAGTTAGCCCTCCGGCGCCACAAAAGATGTCCACGCAGCCGATCATGGGCGCCGCCCAGGGATCAGAAACTCATAGCTGTCGATATATGCTCGAAATCCGGCAACAACCTCCCTGAGGTATAGCGCCGTTCGTTGTTTAAGGTCTCTGAGATCGGGAACCGTCATGCCGTCCCCGCATTCGGAGAACGACAGGCTGCCGTGGCCCAGCCTATTTCTTAGATCGCGGATCAGCGCAAGCGCCCCCTTGTCATCGCGTATATGTCTTTTGATTCCCTTTAGAGCATCCGCACTGATCTGCAATTCGCAGCCTAACCGTGTAGTGATCGACTGAATCTCCTGATCGTCCCAATTTCCCCTTCTTGCTACCGTGAAATTAAGGATCGGAGTAGACTGAATCAGGAGTTCACACAGTTCGACGGCACAATCCAGACGATTCTCTTCGGTTAGTTCAATGTGGGTATGGGCAGTAGCCCGCACCCACTCGCGGCGAAGCTTCGATGTCAGATCACTGGGCTTCCAGCGACCCTGCTCGCTAGCGGCTTCGCACACCGCGTTCACACACCAGGTAACCGTAGCTTCGACGAGATTGTATAGTTGCAGAAAGACGCAGGAGTAAAGGATTTTCTGCTGTTGCGCGGTTATGGTCGCGCCACCGATAGTAGGCGGCCCCGTCTGCACCTGTCGCTCGAGTGCTTCTAGCAGATCCAGGTATGCCTCTATTTCCTGTAGGCGCTCTTCAAACGTCTGGCTTAGCTTGTCTCCCATTTAATCTCCAAGCAGCCGGTCACGGACAAAATTAATTCTGCCCCTGAGTCGGGCAATAGCGTTGGCACCGTCCGAGCCTGTTACTCCTCTGAATTCTTCTTCGTTCAGCCATGGCGAGACATCAACCGGAGCGCCCGCTAGATCTGGTCGTGCTTTGATCGCCAGAAAGCTGCCTATCGCGATTGCCTCGAATCTGGCTCTGGGGGTCACTTTACCATTCTCGGTCCTGCGGAAGCCTAATGGGAAAACGCGGTGAACAAACGTCATTGTGTCCATGAACCGTTTCCGGTATTCTTCGACCTGCTCCGGGTGTCCGGATAGGGACTCGTTCATCTTGCGGGCATAAGAAAAGAGGAACTGCGATACACGATCATGATAGCCATCCAAGCCATCGCCGTAAGCGAAGAATCTTGTAACCAGTTCCTCCCCCTCCCGAAGCTTGTTTTGCGTTTCGGATACTGGAGCAAGCGCAACGAAGGTTGGCTCTCGTGACAGATCGATCACCATATCAAGGAATGGACCGATAAGCGCACCGCGACGAACCTCTGCCTTATTCGCCACCTTGCTGCCTGTGTTGATACGGTCAAAGAGATCGAACCTAGCCTCATCGTCGGCGTGCTCATTGAGCACGATGCCCCTTATGGATCGGTTCTTGATCTTGCGTTGTCTCGATTCTGGAAGGTCGCTGAACCTTAATCCCTCAAGTTCAGTGAGTTCTTCCAGTTCTCCCAGTACCAGCTCGCCAAGGACGAACTGATTGATCGTACGCAGGCGCTGCGATCCGTCTACAATCTCAAGCTTTCCTGTTGCGGGACTCTCCCAAAAGAACAGAAAGGGTATAGGCAGTCCCATCAGCAGAGATTCAACAAAACGAGACTTGCGTTGCGGTTCCCAGGTATCTTCCCGCTGATAGGCGGGGATCTCAAAATCGCCGTTCTGCATCTTGTTTGCGAGCAACTCAACGGAATATTCCGTCAGATAGAATTCAATACGTTTCGATTGTTCGACGATCTGCGCTTCAGCAGCGGCGATTTTTTCCGGTGTGATCATCACTTTGGCTCGGCCTTTTCCTGTGCGTGGTTTAGCAAATTCCGCACGATTCGAGACGTTTCCTTCCCGCGAGGCGATACGCCCGCTTGCAGACCACCTGCCGCACCGCCATATCAAAGCGGTCTCCGCCGCTCACCTTGCGATTATTGTAACGGAATGGCCGCCCGTCCAAATACCGGCACAGGTCCTTCACGGTGAACTGTGGTCTATCGTGCTTGCCATGGGCACTCCCAGCGCCACCGATTCGCTAGGAAAACAACATCCTTCGATCCGCAAGTAGGGCAGATGACGCCATTGGGCCAGCGCCTGTATTTCAGGCTGTTGCCCCGATCGGCAAAGTAGACGATTGCGTACACTCTAAACCGTACGGCTAAATACCCGGTTGAATCAGGCAGTTGTATTGATCTGTTTTGGGCTGCAAAGCGCGGTCGCGTCGTGCCCTCTCTCGCCGGCATGGCTGCGGCGTGGTCTGAAGCAGCGGTATGCAAGGATCTTCCCATTCTCCTTCGGACCTCGCCCGCACCCAACTTCTGTGTCGCGTGTGTCGAAGCCGCCGCCTTGACCCCCGCCGCGTCCGTGAGCTACTCTAAGGGCGAAAACTGCGACCTGCGACGATCCCACGTTAAGAGTTTCCTGGAGGATGGATGAATCCGCAAGAAGTGTTGGAATTTGCCAAGAAAAACGATGCCAAGCAGATCGATCTGCGATTTACGGATATTCCGAGTCTGCAGCATCATGTGTCGTACCCCATCGGCGAGCTGGATCTGAGCAGCTTCGAAGAAGGCTTTGGCATGGATGGATCGAGTATCCGCGGTTGGGCGGCGATCCACGAAAGCGACATGCTCCTGATCCCCGATCCGGCCACTGCGCTGATGGATCCTTTCGCCGAAACCCCCACGTTAGTGATGCTTGGCGACGTCAAGGATCCCATCACCAAACAACGGTATGAACGCGATCCGCGATGGATTGCGCAGAAGGCCGAACTTTTTCTGAAGAACAGCGGCTTGGCGGACACCGCCTATTTCGGCGCGGAAGCCGAGTTTTTTATTTTCGACAACGTCAGCTTCGATCAGAATCAGCATTGCGGCTTCTACTATATCGACGCCGACGAGGGGCGCTGGAATTCCGGCCGCAAGGAAGACAACCTCGGCTACCGGCCGCGTTACAAAGAAGGTTACTTCCCGGTGCCGCCCACGGACCATTACCAGGATCTGCGCAGCGAAATGGTGCAGACCATGATCCAGTGCGGCCTGCACATCGAATGTCACCATCACGAAGTGGCCACCGGCGGCCAGTGCGAAATCGACCAGCGCTTCGACAAGCTGGTGAAGTCGGCGGACAACATGATGTTGTACAAGTACATCGTCCGCAACGTGGCCAACCAGTACGGCAAGACCGTGACCTTCATGCCCAAGCCGCTGTTCGCCGACAACGGCAGCGGGATGCACGTCCACCAGAGCCTTTGGAACGGCGACAAGCCGCTGTTCGCCGGCGATGGCTATGCCGGTTTCAGCCAGATGGGGCTGTTCTACATCGGCGGACTGTTGAAGCACGCCCGCTCCCTCTCGGCCATCATCGCGCCCACCACCAACAGCTATAAGCGGCTGGTGCCGGGCTACGAAGCGCCGGTCAACCTGGCCTATTCGCGCCGCAACCGGTCGGCGGCCTGCCGCATCCCCATGTACTCGGCCAATCCCAAGGCCAAGCGCGTGGAATTCCGCCCACCCGATCCCGCCGCCAATCCGTACCTGGCCTTCGCCGCCATGTTGATGGCCGGCCTGGACGGCGTCATGAACAAGATCCACCCCGGCGAACCGCTGGATAAGGATATTTACGATCTCTCGCCGGAAGAAATGAAGAGCGTGCCTTCCATGCCCGGATCGCTCGACGAGGCGCTGAACTGCCTCGAAGAGGACCACGCTTTCCTCATGCGCGGCGATGTGTTCACCGAAGACCTGATCGAAACCTTCATCGAGTACAAGCGGAAGAATGAGGCGGAAGCCGTGCGGTTGCGGCCGCATCCGTACGAGTTCCAGCTTTATTACGATATTTAGGCGGGTGTGCAAGGCACCATCGTTCAGATCAACATGTCTCCGGGAGGCCTCCCGAAACGTCCGGTTTCGGGAGGCTTCATTGCCCCTCTCGGGATCGAAGGCGACCTCCATGCGCACCGCGGAATTCATGGCGGTCCGCGCAAGGCCATTCTTCTGATCGCCGCCGAGGTGGTGGAAGAGTTGCATCGGCGCGGCTATCCCGTCTCCTTCGGCTCCCTGGGCGAGAACCTCACCACCCGCGGTATCGATGTCCGCCAACTGCGCATCGGCGACCGCCTTCGCGCCGGCGGGGCGCTGCTCGAAATCACCCAGCCGCGCGGACCGTGCTCGGCGATGGATATTTACGGGCCTACCATCAAACAGGAGGTTTACGATCGGCGCGTGAAAGCGCTCGACCACACATCGCCGCGCTGGGGCATGAGCGGGTTTTATTTGAGCGTAGTGGACCCTGGCCCGGTCTCGACGGGCGATATAATTGCAGTCGTGGCACAACTGGCCTGATTCGATGGAGAGTTCGCTCGGCGTCATCCGGCTCGCCGCCGGTCTTCCGGAACGCATTGCCCGGCGCATTCAATTGCTGCTGGCTTCCGTGCCCGATCCGGAAGCGGTCCGCCGATCGCTCGAACGCCTCCTGCAGGAATCCCCTTCCGCCTTCGACCGCATCACCAGTTCGACGGCAGTTCTTCGCTGCGCCGTGAACGTCTTCGCTTATAGCCGCTTCCTTTCCGATTCGGTGCTCAAGAATCCCGAGCGCATTCTGGCGGTATCCAACTCCGGCAGCTTTTACCGCGTGCTCTCGGCCGAAGAGTATGAGGAGCGCCTGTTCGATTTTCTGGGCAAGGAGCGCCGCGACATGCCCTCGGCCGTCGACTTGGCGCGCTTCCGCCGGCGGCAACTGCTGCGCATCTCCCTGCGCGACGTGATGGGCGTGGCGGCGCTGGCGGAGGTCACCGAAGAACTCTCCAACCTGGCCGATGCGATTTTGGATTTCACCTACCGCCGCATCCGCGCGCGCCTGGTGGCGCAACACGGGGAGCCGCGCCTCGCCGATGGCAACGTGTGCGGCTTTTCGGTAATCTCGCTCGGCAAGCTGGGCGGAAAGGAGCTGAATTACAGCTCCGATATCGACCTGATGTTCGTCTATGGCGGCAACGGCGAAACCGACGGGCCGACGCGCATCGCAAACAAGGAATTCTGCAAGAAGATCGCCAACGAATATATGGCGATGCTATCCACCTACACCGCCGACGGCCAGTGCTACCGCGTGGATCTGCGTTTGCGGCCCGATGGCACCCTCGGCGAGATCTGCATTTCCGCCGGCGGAGCCCGCACCTATTACGCGGAGCGGGCGCGCGACTGGGAAAAGCAGATGCTCATCAAAGCGCGCATTTCCGCGGGCGATGCCGACCCCGGCGCGGGCCTGCTGGAGTTCGTGGAGCCGCTGATCTACCAGAGTTCGCTGGATTTTCGCGCGGTGGAAGCGGTGTCGGAAACCCGCCAGCGCATCCGCGAAAAAGCGGCTGCCAGGAAGCGCGCGCGGCGCGGCCTGGACGTCAAACTGACTCCCGGCGGCATCCGCGACATCGAGTTTCTGGTACAGTGCCTGCAACGCCTGCACGGCGGCCGGGAGCCCTGGGTGCGGCACGGCGGCACCATGTTCGCGCTGTTCCGTCTGCGCGACAAGCGGCTGCTCTCCGATACCGAGTACGCGCGCCTGGCCGCGGCCTACCAGTTTCTGCGCTACGTGGAACATCGCCTGCAAATGGACGAAGACCAGCAGACTCATACCTTGCCGGCGGACGGCCCGTTGCTCGACCTGCTGGCGCGCAAGATGCCGCCCGAGGGCAATGGCGACGTCCGCGATGGGGAATCGTTCAAACAGCGACTGGCCGAATACCTGGCTGACGTGCTCGAGATTTACGATCGCGTGATCCACGCGCAAAAGCCGCTCTACGATTCCCCCGTTCCGCTGCCGGAACTGGTGGAAGAGTTGGAATCGGCCGCGCCGGCCAGTAATTTGACGCGTCTGCTGGATCAGCGCGCTCCCGGATTGGCCGCGGTAGTGGCCGGCGCCGCGCTGAATCGCGGCCGCGCGCGCTTCGATCACTTTCTGGAGAAGGCGTTTGCCAACCCGGCGGTGCTGGACCGTCTCGATGGCGACGGCAAACTGGCCGCCGGGGTGCTGGATCTTTTCGAACACAGCCCGTACTTCGCCGACGAACTGCTGCGTCAACCCGAACTTCTTGACGACATCGGAGCGCCCCTGCTGGCGCCGGTCGAGCCGCTGGAGGATGGCGGCGCGCTGCGGCGTTTCTACCGGCGCCAGATGCTGCGCATTCAGAGCGAAAGCATTCTGGAAGCGGCGCCCATTTTCGCCACTTTGCGCAAGACTTCGGCGCTGGCCGACCGCGTGATCGAAGCCTCTTATCGCATCGCCGTGATGGACTCGCTGCCGCCCGCGAGCATGGAGTACACTCCGCGCGACCAGATGATGGCGATCTCGCTGGGCCGGCTGGGCATGAACGAATTCGACCTGGGATCCGACGCCGACCTGGTCTTCGTCCTTCCCGACGCGGATGCCGGCGAGCTGGCGTTCTGGACCGGCGTGGCCGAACGGATGATCCAGACCATGAGCTCCTACACCGGCGAAGGCGTGATGTTCACCGTCGACACGCGCCTCCGTCCCAACGGCCGGGAGGGCGACCTGGTGCAGTTGGAAGGCGCCTACAAGAGCTACTTCGAGCGTGGCGCGGAGGCTTGGGAGGGCATTACCTATATGAAATCCCGCGCCGTGGCCGGCAATCTCGATCGCGCCACCGAGTTTCTGCACGAGTTGCAGGATGTGGACTGGCGCCGCTACGGGCAGAGCATGCGATCGCGCAAAGACCTGGCGGAGATGCGCGCGCGGCTGGAGCGGGAGCAAGGCCCGCGCAATCCGCTCAAGGCGGGGGCGGGTGGATATTACGATATCGATTTCGCCCTGATGTATCTGCGGCTCAAAGGCGCGGGCATTTTCTATAAGATGCTGAATACGCCGGAGCGCATCGACGTGATCGAGAAAATGGGCCATCTGGAGCGGGAGGACGCCGATTTTCTGCGCGAAGCGGCCACCTTTTATCGCGCCTTGGACCATGGCCAGAGGGTGTCCAACGGCCATGCCGAGGGTAGCCTGCCCAAATCGCAGGCGCAATTCGAAGTGCTCACCAATCTGGTAAAGCGCTGGACGCCCGAACATCTGCACGGCCAGCGCCTTGACGCGACATTGCGCGACATCCGCGGGCGGACGCGGGACTTTTTCCATCGGCTGTTCGGACGATGAGGGCGGTGCGCCAGCCAAAACCTTTCAGGGCAGTTCTGTTTTTTTGTGGCATAATCACTACGATGTCACGG
>PLRZ01000652.1:11904-23355 GCA_003164075.1 Bryobacterales bacterium
CAACAGCCCGGCTGTAATTTGCGCGGCGCGTACGTATTGAACGCAGCGACCTACGACCGGCCACAAGGGAACGTTCCGGTTGTCTACGTTTGCGAGGCCAAATCCGAAAGCGAAGCGCGCCAAATCCACCGCAGGGTGTGGAACCAAAACGTCGTTCCTTTTTTGCTGATAGTAAGCCCGGCTTGGGTTCGCCTCTACCGGGGATTCAGATACGACCGCGACGTATCGGGCGATCCCCGACAGGGAGCGCTGCACGTACTCACGGATTTCAACCAGATTGCCAGCCAACTGGGGGCGCTCCGCGCGGAATCGGTCGATTCGGGACTCGTTTGGAAGGAGCTTGGAAGTGAGATCGCTCCGGAGAAACGGGTTGACTGGCAGCTCCTGGATAATCTTCGGGCTCTCGATAGGTGGTTGCTACAGGATGGGATCAAGGAGTCCCGGCTGTCTCACGCGATGGTTGGTAAGTTCGTTTACCTTCACTATCTTCGCCAGCGGGACATACTGTCGGACAACCGTTTGGAACAATGGGGTCTCGATCCGGAACACATCTTCACACAGCTCACCACCTTCATCGGGCTTGTGCAAAAGGTTGATGAATGGCTGAACGGCTCCGTTTTCCCTGTTTCAGAGAGCAAGATCCGAGAATTCGGCGCAGACAGGCTACAGAAGGTCGCCTCCGTGTTTCGAGGAGAAGGCGTCATGAGCGGCCAGCTTCCGCTCTTTGACATCTACGATTTCTCATTCATTCCGATTGAAACCTTGTCTGTTATTTACGAACAGTTCCTCCACGACACGCTCCGTCCCTCCGGACAATCTGAAGGGAAGGTTCGTGGCGCCTATTACACGCCTGTTCCGCTAGTAAATTTCATGCTGGACAAGCTGGATTCACGCAAGCCCCTCCAGCCAGGCATGCGCGCGCTCGATTTGTCATGCGGATCGGGGGCGTTCCTCGTCCAGTGCTACAGGAAACTGCTTGAGCGGCGATTGCAGGAAATCGGCCGCCATCTTCTACCTGCGGAGCTCGGGCAGATTCTCACAAACCACATCTTCGGCGTGGATATCGATGAAGATGCGTGCCAAATTGCCGAGCTTAGCTTGGCGCTCACGTTGCTGGAGTATGTGGACCCGCCGGATCTTACCGAAACCAGCTTCCGGCTGCCAGCCTTGCGGAACCGGAATATTTTCTGCGCTGATGCGTTTGACAATGCCTCGCCGTGGTATGCCGAGGGCCGTAAGCACCCGTTCCAATGGATTGTCGGGAATCCACCCTGGAAAGAGCTGAATCCCAAGAAACTTGAAAAGGACGACCAACCGGCCTGGGAGTGGATGGTAAAGAACCGCCCCGAGAGACCGGCCGGCGGGAACCAACTCGCAGAGGCGTTTGCGTGGCGTGCATCCGAGATTCTCGATCCTGACGGGTGTGTTGCTCTGCTTCTGCCCGCAATGACGTTATTCAAATACGAGTCCACGGGTTTCCGCAAAGCTTTCTTAGCCCGACACCTGCTTTGGTCGATCGGGAATTTCGCAAATCTTCGGGAAGTGTTGTTCGGCAGGCGGCCCAGACAACCCGCGGCCGCCTTCTTCTATTCGCCTATGACCGAGGTGGCGAGCGAGGACGTGTCCGCGATAGCGGCCGAGGTGTACTCACCGCTGGTGGCGAATCAACCGGCGGCGTATACAGGCAAAAGCGGACATCGACATAAGACATGGAACATCGTTGTAAATTCCAGCGAACTTCAAGACGTACCCTATGCGAGCGTTCTAAGCGGGTCACCCCTTCCCTGGAAGATTGCCATGTGGGGATCGCCCATTGATGCCAAGGTCCTTCGGCGTGTGGAACGGAGTTGCAGAACGATACAGGATCTGGAGACCGCACAGGAGCTATCTCTTTCTCAAGGCCCTGAGTTGCGAGGTTCTTCCGGAGAGAACGGTTCGCTTGAGGTTGATCCTGAGCTGATTGGCAAGGCAACGATCATCCTTGATCGTCTGAGAGGGCGCCGCTATTTGATTCGATTTCCTCGCGACTCGATTCGTCTCTTGGCGGACTCCGAGGTCTTTGTCAGGAGAGGCGGCGGAATCGGCATTTGCCAGCCGCCGCATGTGGTCGTCAGCGAGTCGCGCAACTTCGCGGTGTACGGCGACACTTTTCTGGTTGTGCCTGCGCGGCAGATCGGAATTACGTCGCCATCCGGCAACCGGAGCCTTCTGAAGGCACTAGGGCTGTATTTGAATTCGGATTTCGTCGTGTATCATCAGTTTCTGAATTCACCTCAATCCGGTATTGAGAAACTCGTAAATACCCTTGCCGCGCTCCGCTCCTTGCCGACTCCCTTTCAAGACCCCGTCAGCCTGGAACGGTGGGAGGCATTGTACTCACGCATAGCGGAAGACCTGGGGAGGGACGATTTCGATCGGTCGGGTTTTGTCGATGAACTGAACGAACTAACCTTCGATGCATTAAGACTCTCTTCGCGAGCGAGGGCTGCCGTCGAGGACCTCGTGCGAGTGCGATTGGGGCTAGTTGAAGGGAAGGTAGAACAGTCGGCGGTCGGGCAACCTCTTAAGGACGAGCTTGAGGTGTACGCTCGAACGCTGAGAGACGAACTCGATAACTTTATCAGCCTATCGAGTCCCACCCGGCATCGCATCGACGTTCTGGTTGGCGGCGGCTCTGGATTGGTCGCCGTAGACCTTGTCTCAGGCGATGGCGCTAATCAAGCAGTCAACGTATGGAACGCTTCCGAGGGAGAAGCGCAACAACTCGCCGAGACCCGGCAACGCCTGATCGAACATCGGGCGCAGTGGCTCTACTTCAATCGGAATCTGCGGGTCTATGAGGGCTCGCGAACCTATTTGCTCAAACCGCTGCAACGCTTTCACTGGACAAGGACGCAAGCTGTTCAGGATGCGGCGGAAATCATTGCGGACTGCTTAGAAGCCGAGCCGAGTTCCGCCAATAGGATCAACTAATGCTGGCCGGCCCGTCGGAGACACAGCAAGATCTATACGGACTCGCATTCGTACAAAACTGCTTTCTTCTGCTGATTCGGGTTCACGGGCAGTTAGATATTCGCTCTCTTCAGGCTGCCGAAGAGCCCCACATCACGGGCGAACTGGTACGGTTGTCCAGGGCGCTGATTGAAAGCGGCGAGGCTGACCCCTGGATGGAACATATGGAGGTTCTCGACGATCCACCGCAGTCTCTGCCCGGCCGCTACGGGAAGAAGCGGCCTCGTATCGACATTGAATTTGTACGCACGGGCCGCGGAGTGCGGTCACGATTTCATGTGGAGGCCAAACGGCTCTATCGGTCCGATTCCGTAAATGAGTACTTCGGTCCCAGCGGGCTTCAGATGTTTATAACGGGAAATTACGCTCCTGGATGGCCTTCGGCGGGCATGCTCGGCTATGTCCAGTCGGACACATGCGCTACTTGGCTCCACCGATTGGAGTCCGGCTTCGCGGTTAGGAGCGTCGAGATATGCGCGTGTGACGGAATGGCGCCAGTCGGTTGGGAGGGCGTTGGATTGCAAAGCGTGCAGATGTCGCAGCATGAACGTACTTTACCGAACCAAGGCCGAATTCAGATCTTCCATCTGCTCCTTGAGTTCAGGTAACCGGCGGACCCAGATGCTCTCTAAAATCCTTCGCTTCGGCGCCTCTCTGCTGATTGTGGTGGCCGTCCTGGCGATTTGCTCCAAGGTCCACGTAAACGCCACTACCGCAGCGCTATCGCTGCTGCTCGCCATCCTCGGGATTTCCGCTCAATGGGGTCTGGCCGAAGCCATGGTGGCATCCGTAATGGCCGTGCTGGGCTTCAACCTTCTCTTTCTCCCTCCGGTGGGAAAGCTGACCATCCAGGACCCGCAAAACTGGGTGGCGCTGGCCGCTTTTCTGGTCACCGCCGTCACCTCCAGCCAACTCTCCGCGCGTGCCCGCCGGCGCGCCGCCGAGGCCGAAGCGCGCCGCGTGGAGATCGAACGGCTCTACGCGCTGGTGCAATCCATGATGCTCACCGGCAGCGCGCGTAAGACCATCCGCGAGTTCGTCAATCGAGCCGTGCAAGTGTTCGGCTGTACCGCGGCAGCCTTCTACTACCGGCCCACAGACGAGTTCGTCCGCTCGGGGCCGGAGAGCCGGGTGGTGAGCGATCACGAATTGCTGGCGGAAGCCGAGGTGGACGATATTTCTGTCGACACGCTCCGCAGTGTCGCCCTGGCGCCGGTTCGTCTGGGCGGCCGGCCCCTGGGAAGCATGGCGCTCATCGGATCGCCGCCCTCCGAACAGATGGTGCGCGCCATCGCCAACCTGATCGCCATCACCATCGAGAAGGCGCGCGCGCTGGAAGACGCCAGCCATGCGGAAGCGGCGCGGCAGAGCGAGGTGTTGAAATCGGCGCTGCTCGATTCCCTGGCGCACGACATCAAAACTCCGTTGACCTCCATCAAGGCCGCGGTCACCAGCCTGCTGGAAAATCCGCCCGAAGCCGACCGCGAACTGCTCACCATCATCAACGAAGAGGCCGACCGCCTGAACCAGTTGGCGGCGGAAGTGGTGGAAATGGCGCGCATCGAAGCTGGGAAGCTTCACCTGGAGAAGCAGGCCGTGCCGGTCTCCGAGCTGATTTCCGGCGCGCTCTCAGACCTGGCGATGGGACTCAAAGGGCGGCCGCTCAAGCTGCATGTTCCGGAGGACCTTCCGCCGGCCGAAGCGGACCGCGATTTCGCCGGGCAGGTGGTGAAACAGTTCGTCGAAAATGCGCTCAAATATTCGCCCGAGGGCTCGCCCCTCGACATTTCGGCGGAACTGAAGGGCGGGAAAATCGTGATCGGAGTAGCCGACCACGGGCCGGGGATCGAAGAGAACGAGCGGTCGCGCATTTTCGACAAGTTCTTTCGCGGACGGCGCCATCGCTTCGACACCAAGGGAACGGGCATGGGCCTGGCCATCGCCAAGGGAATCGTGGAAGCGCACGGCGAGAAGATCTGGGTGGAAAGCGAGCCGGGCCAGGGCGCGGTATTCTATTTCTCGCTGGCCGCAAGCCTCGGAGGTCGCGAAAGTTGAGCGCCGGAAAGATTCTGGTAGTAGACGACGACCCGCAGATTCGCAGGGTCATGAAAGCCACGCTGGTAGGCCACAGTTACGAAGTGATTGAGGCGCGCACCGGCGAGGAAGCGCTCGAGACCCTCCCGCGGGAGCAGCCCAACCTGATCCTGCTCGACATGAATATGCCGGGCATGGGAGGCCTGGAAACCTGCCGCGCGATTCGCGGCGGGTCCGACACGCCGGTGATTATCCTCTCGGTGCGTAATACCGAAAAGGACAAGGTGGCGGCGCTCGACGCCGGCGCGGACGATTACGTCACCAAGCCCTTCGGCATCGAAGAACTGCTGGCGCGCATTCGCGCGGCATTGCGGCGCTCGGGGCCGGAGGGCGGGCCACGCGCATTTCAATCGCCGGGCCTGGAGATCGACTTCGAAACGCGGCGGGTACACGCGCACGGCGCGGATGTGCGGCTGACGCCCAAAGAGTTCGAGCTGTTGCGCTACCTGGTGGCGCACACGGGCAAACCGGTGACGCATCGCGAGCTCCTGCAGGCGGTATGGGGCCCGGACTACGGAGACGAGCCCGAATATCTGCGGGTCTTCATCAACCAGGTGCGCAAGAAGATCGAAGCCAATCCGGCTAAGCCGAAGTTTATCGTGACGGTGCCTTGGGTGGGATATCGGTTCGTGGAGCCGGAGTAGGGCTCTCCACTGACTGCTTCCGCGGCTTATCGGAGGGAGAGCTGCTCATATGGACCGCACTGCGGGCGCAACACCCGCACTCTCCGGAAACTGCTCGCAAGTTCAGAACTCCTGACGTCGCCCCGCAATTTCAGCGCGGCGGGGAAAATGGGCTGAGCCATTCCTTTCGATGGCGAGAGCTTCGCGGGTGGGGCAGGCGGTGCTCGCCTGCCCCGCCTGTGGGCTCACTGCAAATACCACGACATCAGGAGTTCTGAAGTTCTTGATTCTAAAAAACGGCGGTTGACAGGCCACCACACAAGCTTCCTCTTCAGCCTCAAGTGCTTGCAGAAACGGCAGTTGTCACCCAACGGGTGAACTGTGCGGCAGTTGGAAACCCATACAGGTCTCGGACTTGCCGGCAACGCCGGACAGTCAACCGCCGTTTCTAGGTTGATTCTTTGCCAGACCTGGGATGACTCCCCGACGCGGCACCCCGGCTGAAAGCTGACCGCTTTCGATTCAATCGTTGTCGCCTCCGGTCTTCTTTCGATCATCCAGTTTCCGCTTCACTGGCAGCAGCACGCGCAGCGCGAACAGGTTGAGCAGCGTCAAAAGAATCGCCATAAAATATCGATTCTGCGCCACCGCCGCGCCTACCACTCCGAAGAGCCAGATGCTGGCCGCGGTCGCCGTGCCGTGCACGTTGCCCGCCGTCCCATCGCCCTTCATAATCGCCCCGCCCCCGATGAAGCCTATGCCTGCCACCAGCCCCTGAATGACTCGCGATTGCGCGGTGATGTCGATCTGCCCCAAAGGGACGGCCACCAGAACGTAACCACAACTGGCCGCGGCCACCAGCGGGAACGTGCGTAAGCCAACGCTGTGGGCCTCCCTTTCGCGGTACCAGCCCACCGGCAAGCCCAGCACATACGCCAGCACCAGTTTGCTGATATCGGTGATTTCCGCCTGCCCGAAGGACACAATCTGCATACGTGCTTTATACCACCTGACGGGGCCGCCCGCCGATTTCTCTTTTCAGCCCAAACCATTTCCTGTACATTATGTTATATGGAGAGCAGTCGCGATTCGTCCGTCTGGCGGAACCTCGCGGTCACCTTCGGTGGCGGCCTGGCGCTGGGTGCGGTTGGGATGAAGCTTACGCAAACCGCGCTCCGGCCCGTGGATTTCGTTCCACGGCCCGACTCCAACCCTTTAACCGACCGGCTCAACAGCGTGGAGCGCCGCTTGGAACGGGTGGAGCATTCGCCTGTCCCTGGCCGGCCTGCCGCGGCGAGCCAAACCGCGTCCGCTCCCATCGACCAGAAAGTTCTCGAAGCCGTGATCGGAGCGGTGGACGCACGCCTGCACGAGCACGCCGGACAGGTGGATCGCCGGCTGGCCGACCTGGAAGCCCGCATGGCCGTGGACGTGCAAGGGCTGCACCATTTGAATCGCCAGGCGGGCGAGCAATTCCGCCAGGAGGCTGCAGCCCTCCGTTCGGCGGTGGAGCACGACCTGCACCAGGTCCGGGAGAGCGTCGCGCGGGCGGTTGCCGGCCAGACGGCCGCGCACACCGAGTTGCAGGCGCTTCACCAGCAGCAGGAGCGCATTGTGGATGCCGGCGAACAGCGCCTGGCGGACATGCGGCACGAGTACCGCCAGGTAGTGGCGGACCTCCGCGAGAGCGTGTCCCAGGCAATTGCCGGCCAGACGGCCGCGCACGAACAGAAAGTAGTCGAACTTCGCCGGGCGATGGAGCACTCCATCGAGACGCGCATCGTCACGGCCGCGGCTGCTGCGGTGGCCACCCAGTTCGACGATCGCCTGGCTCCGTTGCGCGCCGAAGTGCAGCAGAAGGAACGGGAGTTAGCCGAACTGCGCCAGCGCCTGGCGGAAAGCGAGAGATCGGTGCTGGATGTCGTCCTGGCGATTGGCGAGGTATGCCGGCACGCTGCCGATCGCATCGGCGGTCCCGGCGAGGCGGCGCAATCGCAGCCGGAGGCCGAAGGTGCGATTCCGGCGGCCGCGGAACCGGTGTCTGCGCCTGCGCCGGGGGCCATACCCGAGGTCCCGCCCGCGCCCGCCGCGGAAACGCCACCCGCCCCGCAGCTTGCCGCCGACCCCTCGCTGGCCCAATCCATACCCGATTTCCTGCACGAAACCAATCGCCGCGCCACGTGGCGCATCCCCCTGGTGTCGTCGTTCCTGGTGACGACTTTCGGCTGCCTGCTGCTGATGCACTACCTCTGAGCCTCGCTACAATGAAGGAATGTCGGACAAGTTAACGATCGCGGGCCGCGAGTTTTCCTCGCGCCTTATCGTAGGGACCGGAAAGTACCGTAGCTTTCAGGAAATGCAGCGCTGCCATGAGGCCACCGGCGCGGATATGGTGACCGTCGCGGTGCGCCGGGTGAACCTCACCGACCGCTCCAAGGAATCGCTCCTCGATTACATCGACCGCACTAAAATTTTCATCCTGCCGAATACTGCCGGCTGCTACACCGCCGATGACGCCGTCCGCACGGCTATGCTGGGCCGCGAAGTGGGCCTTTCCAACTGGGTGAAACTGGAAGTAATTGGCGATGAGAAGACGCTGTTTCCGGACAATGCCGGGCTGCTGGAAGCCACTCGCATTCTGGTGAAAGAAGGCTTCGTGGTGCTGCCCTACACCAATGACGATGTGGTCAACGCGCGCAAGCTGATCGATGCCGGCGCCGCGGCCGTCATGCCTCTGGCCGCCCCCATCGGTTCCGGTCTGGGCGTGCAGAACCCCGCCAATCTGCGCATCCTGCGCGAGATGATCACCGAAGTCCCGATGATTGTGGATGCCGGCGTGGGCACCGCATCGGACGCCGCTATCGCCATGGAGTTGGGCGCCGACGGCATTCTCATGAACACCGCCATCGCGGTGGCCGAGGATTCCTTCAAGATGGCGCGGGCCATGAAGCTGGCTACCGAAGCGGGGCGTCTGGCCTACGAGTCGGGACGCATGCCGCGGAAGTTATACGCCAGTGCCAGCAGTCCGCTGGCGGGCGTGGTGGGCAGTCATTGAGGCTAGGGCGCGCCGGGACGCGACCGCCGTTGAATTCCTGCTGTCGCTGGCAGAGGACTTCCCGATAGGATCACAGGAACCGGCCGAGTCTGTCTGAATCAGGATTCCAAGTAAGCGCTCTATAACCAGATAGTCCGTCTGTGTGCGCGCACTTAAGGTCAGGATTCCTCTAAGTCAGGCACGCGGGCATCGCGATTGGCCAGTTACGTAGACGGTGAAGCAACATTCACCGCAGAGGCACAGAGGCACAGAGAAAAACCAAAAATGTTACGCCTTCGCCAATGGTGACAGGCACTCGGCTGCACCTTCTTCACGTTTTCTCTGTGCTCTCTGTCCCCTCTGTGACCTCAAAATCACGAGGACGGCGCAACGCCGCAATGTCACTTGGCGACATTTTTGGTTTTCTCCGTGTCTCTGTGCCTCCCTGGTGAATATTGCCTTCCCGTTTCGTTCCAGCTACTATCGCGATTTCCCGCGGGCGCCGATAGATACCGCATGACGGGATTTCTGATTACCTTGATGGCCGTGGGCGCCGGAGCATATCTGTTCTGGCGCCATATTGTGATGCCAATGGGGCGCGTTTTGGAATTTTACGACGATATGGTCGAGATGGACGGAAGGTTCGTTACGCCCGGCCCCGGGCCGCAACTGTTGGTGCCCGGCCCAGCAGCGCTACCCGATTCGTCCGCGCGCGAGGTGGCGCCGGCGCGGTCTCCACCACCAGCGTAAGGAACCGCGTGGCGAGCCTGCCGTCGAACCCTTCCGCCAGGATGGTGTAGTGGGTCGTGTGGTCCGGCACAATCTCCAGGCAGCGGTTAGCGGCCGGAACCACCGGGACGATGGAAGGCGAAATACGCACCGACTTGGCGTTTGCCACGCCGTAACAGAGCTGTGCTCTGTCGCCCAGGGCAATGCTCCCCGTGGTGGCGTAGAACCGCAGAATGCGAACCGGTCCGCGGGGCGCGCCAACCGGGGGAATCCATGAACGTATGGGAGAATCCGGCACGGCGCTGACTCCCCAGGCCGCCGCCAACAGCACTATTGCCCCCACAACCCTCCCGAACAACCGCAACAGCATCTTCTCTTAGACTGCGCGGGGGGAGGAAAGGTTTCAGGTGCGGTACCCTGCATGTATGGCGATTCGAATCGTGCAGGTGGACGCTTTTACAGATAAGCCTTTTGCTGGCAACCCGGCGGCGGTCTGTGTGCTCCCGCACCCGGTCCCCGAGGAATGGATGCGCAACGTGGCACGGGAGATGAACCTCTCGGAGACCGCTTTCCTCACGCCCCACGACGGCGGTTTCCGGCTTCGCTGGTTTACTCCAGCGGTGGAAGTGGACCTTTGCGGCCATGCCACCGTGGCCAGCGCGCACGTGTTATGGGAAGACGGCCATCTTCCGCCGGGCCAACAGGCCCGTTTTCACACCCGTAGCGGCCTGCTGCTGGCCGACCGGCGCGGTGAATGGATCGAACTGGACTTTCCCGCGAAAGCGGTGGCGTCCGGGCCCGCCCCGCCGGAACTGCTGCCCGCGCTCGGGCTCGCGCAGGCGGTTTTTGTGGGCAGGAACGCTTTCGATTACCTGGTTGAAGTGGACTCCGAAGAGACGCTCAGAGCGCTCTCTCCGGACCATTCGACACTACGCAAGGTGCCGGTGCGCGGGGTGATTGTCACGGCGCGGTCGACCGGCGGCCCATTCGATTTCGTATCGCGGTTCTTCGCGCCCGGGTCGGGAATAGATGAGGACCCGGTCACCGGTTCGGCACACTGCGCCTTGGGGCCGTACTGGGGCGGGCTTCTCGGCAAGACCGAGTTCACGGCCTTCCAGGCTTCGGCGCGCGGAGGCGTGGTGCGCGTGAAACTGGCGGGTGATCGCGTCCTGCTGGGCGGGCAGGCGGTGACCGTTATGACGGGCGAACTGCTGGCGTAGGCCCATAAGCGGTTCAAAAGCTCTCCACATCGGAGCAGTCAACCGCTCTCCGGAAACTGACTCCCGAGGTGGGGCAGGCGGTGCTCGCCTGCCCTCTATTCAGACCTCCTGATCTCGCCCCGCAATTTCTGCCGGGCGGGGAAAATGGGCTGAGCCATTCCTTTCGATGGCGAGAGCTTCGCAGGTGGGGCAGGCGGTGCCCCCTGCCCGCCCGCACTGAATTAGGCCCGCTGTTCGGATAGGATCGAGCGAAGGCGAGCACCGCCTGCCCCACCTCGGGAGCTCTCGCCATGTGCCCAGGCCACCCGATCGCGGCGCTCTGGAAACTGCTCGTAGACTCCCCCGGCCGATCGCTTGCGGCGAAGCCGCGATGTGTCACTATGTACTCATGCCGCAGCTTCCCCCGGATCCCGATGAGCCGCCGCCATTTTTGGGCACCTGGCGGCGCGTCTATATGGCCATCCTGATCTATCTGGGCGCCATCATCGCCGGGTTTTACCTGTTTACCCGGGCCTATCGATGAGACCGCTCGACTGGATCGTCCTCGTCACTTCCCTGGTCTCCATCGTGGCCTACGGGCTCTACCGCAGCCGAGGCAGCGATACCGTCGACCGCTACCTGTTGGCCGGCCGCACCATGCCGTGGTACGCCATGGCCTTGTCCATCATGGCGACGCAGGCCAGCGCCATCACCTTCATCTCCACCACCGGCCAATCCTACGTGGACGGCATGCGCTTCG